>NZ_JAHFUY010000011.1 GCF_023264895.1 Herbiconiux sp.
GGCGGGGTCATCGGTGGCCTCGGCGTGGAAGGTGACGCTCGCGGCCCCGGCCTCGGCGTAGCCGGGAGCCCAGCGCCCCGGGTCGCTGATCATGAGGTGCACGTCGAGCGGCAGCCGCGTGCGCTTGGTGATGGTCTCGAAGATCGGCATGCCGAACGAGAGGTTCGGCACGAAGTGGTAGTCCATCACGTCGAAGTGGATGAGGTCGGCGGTGCGGATGCGCTCGAGCTCGTCGCCCAGCCGGGCGAAGTCGGCCGCGAGGACGCTGGGGTGGATGCTGGGCCGGTTGCGGGGCTGGTTTCGTGCGCTCACGGATTCGACCCTATCGAGCCAGCAGGCTCTCCGCCGTGCGGGAGTCGGTGACGAGGGTGCGCACGATGCCGCTGCGGAGGGCCGCACGGATGGCCTCCACCTTCTCCTCGCCGCCCGCGACCGCGACGACCTCGGGCACGGCCCGGAGCTCGGCCGCCGAGATGCCCACGGCGCGATCGAGCGCCGGCGAGTGCAGCTCCTGGCCGTCGGCGTCGAAGACGATCGTGCAGACGTCGGCGGCGGCACCGCGCACCTCGAGGTCGGCGCGCTCGGCGTCGGTGAACTCGCCGTGCAGGGACGACTTGGGCGGGTTCCAGGAGCCGATGCCCACGAGGGCGATCGAGAGCCGGCCGAAGCGCCCCGTGGCATCCGCGAGGCTCGGATCGGCGCGCAGCTCCTCGGCCATCGTCGCCGTGCGCACGAGCAGCGGGGCGTGCAGCGGGAAGGCCCGGCCGCCGGTCTTGCGGGTGAGGCGGCGCACGAGCTCCACGCCCGAGACGTCCATCTGCGCGGCCCGCACACCGCCGACCATCTGCACCACCTCGGCCGAGGCGAGGGTCGTGACGGCGTCGACGAAGGCGGTGAGGCTCGAGCCCCACGAGATGCCGAGCACGTCGTCGGCGCCGACGATCCCGGCCAGGTACTGGGCCGCGGCGTCGCCGATCAGCGCTCCCGTCGCATCCGGAGCCGCCTCGATGGCGCGCACCACGATGGCGCGGTGGATGCCGAAGGCACGCGCGAGCTCCTCGCCGAGCGGCAGGTCGATGTCGGCCGGCATGTCGACCGAGATGCGCACGATGCCGCTCGCCTTCGCCTCGTCGAGCAGGCGGGCCACCTTGAAGCGCGAGATGCCGAGCTCGTCGGCGATCTCGTTCTTCTGCTTGTCGTCGATGTAGTAGCGGCGCGCCACGATGGCGGCCTCGAGCGACACGGCGGGGCGGTCCTGACCGAGCAACGCCACCTCCGGAGTCCGTGGGACCGACCTTTGACGCGATCCGGATGCCAGTGTACTGTCGGCGTGTGCTCATAAGAGCGTAGGTTTCACTTTTGAGCAGAAACGGATCGGAGAGCGATGTCGATCGACGTTCGTGTCCCCACCACCGGCAACGCGGGCGAAGACGCCGTCGTGGTCGACTGGAACGTCTCGGTGGGCTCGCAGGTGAGCGCGGGCGACGTGCTCGTGACCCTCGAGACCGCCAAGGCGACCATCGAGGTCGAGGCTCCCGAGGGCGGCGAGGTGCTGAGCATCCTGTTCGACTCGGGCGACGAAGTGCCCGAGCACGAGGTGCTCGCGGTGCTCGGCGCGGCCGGCGAGGTCGCAGGCGGAGCCGGCGCGGGCCCAGCCTCTGATGCCGACGACCCCGGAGCGACCGCACCCGCGGAGCCGTCGCCCGCCGTGGCTGTCGCCGCCGAAACGGCGCCTGCCGCCACGGCCGCCAAGTCGGTGACCGGATCGGTGAAGGCATCGCCACGTGCCCGGATCCTCGCCGAACGCAACGGGATCGACCTCGCCGGAGTGGCCGGATCGGGTCCCGGCGGGCGCATCATCATCGCCGACGTGCTCGCGGCCAAGAAGCAGCCGGTCGCTGCACCGGCCGCGCCTGCCTCCGCACCAGCCCCGCTCGCCGCCCCCACCGCAACCGCCGCCCCCGACGCCGAGTTCGACCTCGTCCCCGTGCGCGGCGCCCGCAAGGTCACGGCCCAGCGGATGCACGCCTCGCTCACCGGCACCGCGCAGGTCACGCTCACCCGCTACGCCGACGCCACCGCGCTGCTCGCCTTCGTGAAGCGCCTCCGTGCGGTCACCGAGGCGCAGGGGCTGCCGAAGATCGGCGTCAACGACCTCGTGCTGTTCGCCGCCGCGCGCGCCGTGGCCGCGCATCCGGAGGCCAACTCGGTGTTCGATTGGGACGGCATCCGGCAGTACCGCTCGGTGCACCTCGGCTTCGCGGTCGACACGGGGCAGGCGCTGCTCGTGCCCGTCATCCCGAACGCCGATTCGCTCAGCATCGCGCAGGTCGCCGTCGCCGCGAAGGGCGCGATCGAGAAGGCCCGCAGCGGCAGGCTCAGCACGGCCGAGATGGAGGGCGGCACCTTCACGGTCTCGAACCTCGGCTCGCTCGGCGTGCACTGGTTCACGCCGGTGCTCAACACACCGCAGAGCTGCATCCTCGGCGTGGGGGCGGCGCACCGGACGCACCCGGAGGCGCCGAGCCTGCTGCCGCTCTCGCTCACGTTCGACCACCGCGCCCTCGACGGCGCCGCGGCCGCCGGCGTGCTGGCCGCCATCGCGCAGGCGATCGAGACGGTCGACATCCTCTCGGCCCTCTGACGGCCGCTCCCTCTTTTCTCCCCGACGTCTTCTACCTGAAGGACACGACGAACCATGGCTAAAGAGCTCCTCATCGATCCGGCCACCACGCGCAGCCGGTCGGAGCTGACCTTCGACTCGATCCAGGTCAACACCTACACGCCCGACCTCGCCGCCGAGCGCGCGCTGCACGGCGACGACGCCCTCCTCCGCATCGGCCGCGACATGATCCTCGTGCGCGAGTTCGAGCTCATGCTGCAGGCGATCAAGCGCGAGGGCTCCTACCGGGGCATCGACTACGTGCACGCCGGCCCCGCCCACCTCTCGATCGGCCAGGAGGCCGCGGCCGTCGGCCAGGCCTTCACGCTCGGCTCGATCGACAAGGTGTTCGGCAGCCACCGCAGCCACGGCGAGGTCATCGCGAAGGGCCTCTCGGCCATCCACTCGACCCCGCGGCCCGAGCTCGACGAGGCCTTCCGCACCTGGTCGGAGGGCGCCATCTGGAACGTGGTGCAGGATCGCCTCGCCTCCGACGACCCGGAGCAGCAGGCCATCGACTACCTGCTCTACGGCATGACCGCCGAGACCTTCGGCCGCCGCACGGGCTTCAACCGCGGGCTCGGCGGCAGCATGCACGCCTTCTTCCCGCCGCTCGGCATCTACCCCAACAACGCCATCGTGGGCGGATCGGGCCCGCTCGCCACAGGCGCCGCGCTCTACAACCGTCTGCAGGCGAAGCCCGGCATCGTCGTCGCCTCGATCGGCGACGCCGCCACCGGCACGGGCCCCGTCTGGGAGTCATTCAACCTCGCGGGCATGGCCCAGCTGCACACCCTCATGGACGAGAAGCACCGCGGCGGCCTCCCGGTGGTCTTCTTCATCGTGAACAACTTCTACGGCATGGGCGGCCAGACCATCGGCGAGACCATGGCCTACGACCGCCTGGCCCGGATCGGCGCCGGCATCAACGCCCAGAACATGCACGCGCAGACGATCGACGGCAACAACCCGCTCGCCGTGATCGAGGCGATGACCGTGGCCCGCCAGCACCTCGAGGCCGGCGACGGTCCGGTGCTGATCGACTGCCAGACCTACCGCCAGTCGGGGCACTCCCCCTCCGACGCGTCGTCGTACCGCACGAAGGACGAGCTCGACCTCTGGGCCTCGCACGATCCGATCGACACCTATTTCGCTCGCCTGGCGGACGGTGGCGTGGTGGCCGCCGGCCGTCAGGCCGAGCTCAAGACCTGGGCCGAGGAGCGCATCGCCGCCTCGCTCGAGGTCGCCATCGACACCTCGGTGTCGCCGCGCCTGTCGCTTCGCCGCGACCCCGCCGTGATGGCCGAGCTCACGTTCAACAACACCTCGATCGACCTCGACGACGCCCCGGCCGGCGAGACCCTGGTGCCCGTCTCCGAGCTGCCGCACGCGCAGGCGCTCGCCCGCAAGTCGCGATCCGGGCTCTCGGATGGCCCGGGCAGCAAGCCGCTCTCGGGTGCGAAGGCCATCACGTTCCGCGACGCCCTCTTCGAGGCCGTGCTGGCGCACGCCGTGGCCGACGACCGGGTGACGATGTGGGGCGAGGAGAACCGCGACTGGGGCGGGGCCTTCGGCGTCTACCGGGGGCTCACCGAGCTGCTCCCGCGGCACCGGCTCTTCAACTCCCCCATCTCGGAGGCGGCGATCGTGGGCGCCGGCGTCGGCTTCGCGCTCTCGGGCGGGCGGCCCGTGGTGGAGCTCATGTACGCCGACTTCATCGGCCGGGCGGGCGACGAGATCCTCAACCAGATGGCGAAGTGGCAGCCGATGTCGGGCGGGCTCGCGACCGTGCCGATGGTGCTGCGGGTCTCGGTGGGCGCCAAGTACGGCGCCCAGCACTCGCAGGACTGGAGCTCGATGGTGGCGGGCGTCCCGGGCCTCAAGGTGGTGTTCCCGGCCACCGCGCACGACGCGAAGGGCCTACTCGCCTCCGCTCTCGCGGGCAACGATCCAGTCGTCTTCTTCGAGAGCCAGCGCCTCTACGACAC
>NZ_JAHFUY010000086.1 GCF_023264895.1 Herbiconiux sp.
TGGGGCGGCTGGCCGTGCTGCTCGCGCTCGCCGTGGCCGCTCTGGGAGCCCTCTACCTGGCCCGGGCCGCCCACGCCGTCGAGACCCGCACCGCTCGGGCCACCCTCGTGGCGGCCATCGCGGGGCTCGCGGCCGTCCTCGTGGGAGCGCTGGTGCCGGGGGCGCCCGGCTGGCTGCTCGCGGCGGGGGCCGGTGCACTCGTGCTCGGGCTCGTGGGGGGCATCGCCGTGCTCGGCGGCACCCGAGCGATCCTGCTCCAGCCCCGCACCGCGCCGAGGAGGCACCGCGCGGTGGCGGCCGGCGCCGGGTTCGCCGTCGTGGTCGTGCTCGTGCTTGTCGGCACGATCGACCTGCTCGTGTGGAACCCCCTCGCCAAGGTGCCCGGCCTCGACCTCGCCACCATCTACTCCCGCATGGAGTCGGAGGACGGCTTCTTCTTCGCCTCCACCGCCGTGATGGTGGCGGTGTGGGCGGCGGTCTGGGTGGCCGCGGCGGGGATCGTGCTCACGGTGGCGTCGCTCCGGCTCTCCACCTGGTGCACCCCGCGCCGGATCGCCATCGTCATGCTCGGCATCGTCGGTGCGGCCGTCTTCTTCCGCTTCTTCGCGGGCTTCGGCATCGGCATGTCGATCGCCGACACCTTCGCCACGACCGGCGGCGACGGCTCGATCGTCTCGGCGGTGCTCCCGTACGCCGGCCAGCTCTCCCTGGCGGCGGCGGCCGTGGCCCTCGGCTGGGCGCCGCGCGTCGCATCAGCCCGCCCCGCCGCACTCGCAGGAGCCCCCACCCCCTGGTAGCGGGCGGCCGCGTTCGTCTAGGCTCTGAGCCGATCGGGAGGTGCCATGAGGCGTGCTGTTCGAGGTGTCGGGGTTCTCGCAGCGGTGGGGATGCTCGCCGGGTGCACCGCCGCCGGCGAGGCCGGTGGTCCCCGGCCGACCGGGGGTTCCGAGGTGGTGCAGCCCGCGGCCACCGGCCCGGAGCTGTGGGGCGCCGGAGCCATCTGGGTGTCGCCCGAGGGCGAGCAGATGCTCTGCGCCTCGGTGCCCGGGGAGCTCGAGGGGTGGGGACCGCCGCAGGTATGCACCGACCCGCTTCAGGTCTCCGGATTCGACGCGGAGACGATCGAGACCGGCGACGACGGCTCCCGGACGACCGGGCTCGGCGAAGACGGCTGGAGCTGGTCGGCCCACGTGCTCAGCGGGCATCTCGCAGGCGAGCACTTCACCGTCACGGCAGTCGACACCCCGGCCCTCAAGTCCCTCGCCGAGGCTCGGAACCGGCCGCCGGAGCCGGTCGAGCAGCCCGTGACGAGGACCGAGGAGGAGAAGCAAGCGGCCTACCACGCCTCCATGGATCCGGCGATCTTCGGCTGCGAGGCCCCCGATACCGGGTGGAGCAGCGTCGAGGGCTGGTGGCTGGGCGCCGTCGAGGAGTACGAGCGATCGCATCCCGGCGCCGTGGTCGGCTGGAACTCGCTGTGGCCCTCCCCGGGGGTCGAGGTCGCGCTCGTCGGCGCCGCAGCGGGGTCGCACCTCGAGGCCGTGCGGGCCGATCTGGCGGCGCTGCTGCCGAACGGCGTCTGCGTCGTGGAGTCGAAGGTCTCCTCCTCCGATCTCACTAGGGCGCTGGCCGAGCCCGCCTTCGGGCCCGACCCCTACCTCTCCCGGGCCGGCCAGGAGGTCGACGGGCATCCGACCGCGGATCCGTACTTCTGGCTCTCGACGACGGCGGTCTCCCCGGAGCTCACCGCCGCCCTCGAGACGTACCCGCCCGGCTTCGTGCTCGTCTCGACCTGGTTCGAGCCGCTGCCCTGACCGACCGGACTCAGGCCGGCGGCGAGGTAGAGGGCTAGCCCGAGGTCAAGCCAGCCGGCGGCGTTGCGGGCAGGGTCCAGAGCGACTCGACGGCAACAGGGCGGCCGAGGAGGTTCTCGGCGGCCCGGTGGCCCGAGAGGAGGGCGGCCGTGACGGTGGCGGGGTCGTCGGTCCACGTGGCCTCGCCCGCGAGGTGCAGGGTGCCGCCGCCGATGGGCTCCGCCAGTGCGTCGTGGTCGGCGGTTGTGGAGCCGAGGGTCATGTAGGCGTAGGAGCCTCGTGCCCAGGGGTCGGCGTGCCAGGCCGTGAGGTGCACCCGCGTGGGCTCCTCGACGCGCTCGCCGTGGAGCCGCCTCAGCTGCTCGAGCACCGAGCCGGCCACGCGCTCCTCGCTCCAGCCCCGGATGGCCCGCGCGGCGGGTCCGGCAGCGAACGTGAGCAGCGTCGGCACCCCGTGGAGCGGCGTGAGGTCGTAGAAGGAGTGCCACCAGACCCCCTCGGGCCCCTGCTGCCGGATGGCGTAGACGTCCTCGTCCCAGAACCTCGTGGGGAACCGCAGGAACACCTTCTCGAAGTCGTTCATGGTGAGGCGGTCGAGCGCCTCCTGCACGGGCCCGGGCAGCGACGGCGTGATGCGGAGGTCGCCTGAGTGCAGCACCCCCACCGGCACCGTCACGACGGCGGCGCCCGCCCGCAGCACCTCGCCGGAGGCCGAGACGGAGACCCCCTCCGAGCTCCACTCGACCGCGTCGACCGCGGTCCCCAACCGGATGTCGAGTCCCTCGGCCAGGTGCTCGGCCAGCTGGTCGTAGCCGTCGGGGAAGACGACCTCGTGCCCGTCGATCGAGTCGTCGTCGAGCCCGTGCGCGGCGAGATCCTCGATCCAGGCGCCGTACTGCTCCTCGGCCCGGTGCTCGAGGTACTCCCGCACGCGTTGGGCGCGCTCGTCGTCCCAGCCCTGCGCGGCCAGGGCCTCGTCGGTCACGTCGCGGTAGGAGGCATCCGGAGCCGAGGCGGTGAGGATCGCGGTGAGCGCCTCGTCGACCACGTGGATGTCGGTCACGTAGCGCGCGGCCTCCTCGTCGGTGAGGCGCACGCCGTCGGGGGAGTAGTGGGCGATGGGGCGGGAGTCGGGCTGGTAGCCGCCCACCGTGAACTCCACCGTCGGCAGTCCGAAGGCATCGGCCGCGGCGGCCACGGGGCTGCCGGTCACGCCGTGGATCCAGGATGCCCCGAGGTCGGTCACGAGCCCGTCGCCGCGATCGGTCCAGACCCGCCCGCCGACCCGCTCGCGGGCTTCGAGCACCACGACCTGCAGCCCCTGCTGCTGCAGCAGCCTGGCGGCGGTGAGCCCGGAGATGCCGGCACCCACCACGATCACGTCAACGCTGTCGGTCATGAGCCCACGCTAGTGGCTCGGGATAGGCTTTTCAGGAGCACCGCGAACGAAGGAGCGTCGACCTCATGGCAGGACTGAGCCTCTCCAAGGGCCACAACCTCTCTCTCACCAAGACGAGCCCCGGACTCACCGTCGCCACCGTGGGTCTCGGCTGGGACCCGCGCACGACCGCCGGCGAGCAGTTCGACCTCGATGCCTCCGCCATCCTCGTGGCCGAGAACGGCAAGATCCGCTCCGAGGCCGACTTCATCTTCTACAACCAGATGCAGACGCCCGACGGCTCGGTCGTGCACCAGGGCGACAACCGCACGGGCGTGGGCGACGGCGACGACGAGCGCATCCTGATCGACCTGCGCATCGTCGAGCCCGACGTGCACCGCATCGTCATCGCGGTGTCGATCCATGACGCGGATGCGCGCCGCCAGAACTTCGGTCAGGTGCGGGATGCCTACTGCCGCGTTCTCGACCAGGACGAGCAGGAGATCGTGCGCTACGACCTCACCGAAGACGCCTCCCGCGAGACCGCGATGCTCTTCGCCGAGATCTACCGCCACGGCGCCGAGTGGAAGTTCCGGGCCGTGGGGCAGGGCTACGCCAACGGCCTCGCGGGCATCGCCACCGACTTCGGGGTGCCGCTCAGTTGAGAGCTCGCCGCGTCGTCGCCGTGGTGGCCGTCGCGGCGGCAGCGGTCGGCATCCTCGCCGGAGGCTTCTACGGCTGGGGCGTGCTCGCCGAGCAGCGGGCGGATGCCGCCTACGAGGTTCTCGACGCGCGCGTGGAATCACTCGACGAGGCGCAGGGGGCGCTCGAGGCGCGCACGCGCAGCGCGCAGGGTGAAGCGGATCGGGTGCGCACCGTGGTGGCGTCCGGTTCGTTCGCGGCCGACACGGATCCCGCGGCGGCGCCCTTGCGCGAGGCCCTGGTCGCACTCGATCTGGCGCTGACGGAGGGCGACCTCGAGGAGGGCGACGAAGCCGCAGCAGGCGAGGCTCCCGCAGCCGAGCCCGTGCCGGACGCACGGTCGAGCGCTGACGATCCGCCGATCGTCATCCCATGGGAGGTGATGGACGAGGCGGCCGAGGTGGAGGCGCAGGCGTACCGCGCGAACGTGGCCGCGAACGAGCTGCTCACCACGGCCGAGACCGCCGCCGACGCCGAGGAGGCCCTGGGAGCCGCGGAGGTCACCTACTTCGGGGCGGTCGCGGCGCGCGGCCGGGCCGAGATCGAGACGAACGCGCTGGCCAGCCGCAAGAGCCAGGTCGACCTGGGGTACCTGCTGGCGCAGGCCGAGGATCCGGCGCAGGCGGCCGCCTGGCACGGCGGCTTCCTCGATTCCGTGCAGGCCGGTGTGCAGACCCTGCGCGACTCGCAGGCCGTCGAGGAGGCCGAGCTCGCCGATCCGGCGCTCGAGACCCGGCGCGAGATCGAGGCCTACGCGCGGTCGCTCAGTGCGGGAGTCGTGCTCGACTTCGTCTGGGCGCCCGAGGTGAGCGGCCTCGGCGAGGGGTGGCTGTCGGGCACCGCCGAGACCTACAGCAGCGACGGCGGCTGGTCGATCATCAGCCTCAACTACACGGTCGAGGAGGCCTGGGCCGAGGGCGACGAGAACGCCAGGGCCATCATGGAGCACGAGGTGGGGCACACGCAGTTCATCCGCGAGTCGTGCGAGCCACTGTTCACGGGCCCGGTCTTCTCCTCCGACCACGAGATGTGGGCGACGGCGTGGTCGATCAGCCTCGGCTACGACCTGCCGGGATCCGGGATCGAGGCCTACGGCCGGCCGAGCGACGAGCAGATCGCCACCGCGGCGCAGTGCCGGTGAGAGCAGTGCCGGTGAGAGCAGTGCCGGTGATTCAGTCGGCGGGTTCCTCGTGCCCGAGGGACTTCTCCTGCAGGAACTGGCAGAGCGAGGCGGCCAGCGCGAGCTCGGCGGCGTAGCCCTGGAGCTGTGCGGGGGAGAGCTCGAACGCCTTGGCGCGGGCGCCGAACGAGATCACCCACGCGTCGTCGCCGATCTCGGCCGGCTGCATGTAGATCTCCGTCGAGACGTTTTTCAGCGGCACGATCACGAGCCCGGTGTCGGCCCCTCCGTCGCCGTCCTGCACCAGCACGTCGATGAGCGCGCCGCCCTCGCGGGTGGTGCGGAACTCGTCCAGCCAGCTCTCCAGTGTCGCTCTGCTGCGGAAGGGCACGGGTGGCTCCTCGGGTCTCGCTGATGGGGCCCATCGTCCCCCGGTCGATTAGTCACTGTACCGGGAGCCGAGTGCGGCGGCACCGGGTGCGGAGGCATGCTCACATCCGATCCACGGGTTTCCCGTGACCTTGGTGGGAAGAGGTTGCGGGGATCCCGCACCGGAGTTGAGTGGAGGGTGTCGCAGGACGCGACCGAGAACGGAAGAGGTTGAGCCATGGGTGCAGACGACAAGATCCAGAACGCTGCCGAAGACCTGGGCGGCAAGGCCAAGGAGGCCTTCGGCAAGGCCACCGGAGACGACTCCAAGGTGGCCGAGGGCCAGGCCGATCAGTCCAAGGCCGACGTGAAGAAGGCCGGCGAGAACGTCAAGGACGCGTTCAAGCACTGATCCACTCCACGCCGAAGGCCCGTTCCGCATCTCGCGGAGCGGGCCTTTCGCGTCTCTGACGCCGCCCCGATCCGTGTCTGCGGAGATAGCATGGCTCTCGTGCCGCAGATTCGGATCAAAGATGCCGCCGTCTTCCTCGGGGTGAGTGATGACACCGTGCGCAGATGGATCGAGCTCGGGGTGCTCGAGAGCTCGAAGGAGGGCGCCGAGCCCACCGTCGTCGACGCGCTCGCCGTGGCGCGCCTGGCCCGGGAGAACGCCGTGCTGCCGGCCGACCCCTCTGAGATCGGGCGGTCGGCGCGCAACCGCCTGGTCGGGGTGGTCACCGCGATCGTCGCCGACACCGTGATGGCGCAGGTCGAGCTGCAGTGCGGACCGCACCGGATCGTGTCGCTCATGAGCAGCGAGGCCGTGCGCGAGCTCGGACTCGAGCCCGGATCGATCGCCATCGCCGTCGTGAAGGCCACGAACGTCATCGTCGAGACCCCGGCCGGGAGGGCGTGACCCATGCTCCGAACCACTCGCCGTCGCGCCGTCCTGGCCTTCGCCGTCCTGGGCGCTGCCGCGGTGGTCGTGCTCTCGGGCTGCGCCGCCGGCGGTGCCGCCCAGCCGGCTGCGACCGTGCCAGGGTCGGAGGCCCCATCCGCGTCCGCGTCCGGGCTCGACGGCTTGATCACGGTCTTCGCTGCGGCCTCGCTCAAGGGCACCTTCACCGAGCTCGCCGACGAGTTCGAGGCCGAGCACCCGGGTGTGAGCGTCGAGCTCGTCTTCGCGGGCTCCTCCGACCTCGTCACCCAGATCACCGAGGGCGCACCCGCCGACGTCTTCGCCTCCGCCGACGAGAGGAACATGGCCAAGCTGGTCGACGAAGCCCTGATCACCCCCGACGCACCCGTCGACTTCGCCACCAACGTGCTGCAGATCGCCGTGCCTCCCACGAACCCGCAGGGGGTCGAGACCCTCGCCGACCTCGCCGCCGCCGGTGTCGCGACCGTCGTCTGCGCACCCCAGGTGCCGTGCGGTGCCGCCACGGCGGCCGTCGAGAGCGCCGCGGGCATCGACATCGCCCCGGTGAGCGAGGAGTCGTCGGTCACCGACGTGCTCGGCAAGGTCACGAGCGGCGAGGCGGATGCCGGGCTCGTCTACGTGACGGACGTCACCGCCGCGGGCGACGCCGTGCGGGGCATCGCGTTCCCGGAGTCGGCCGAGGCCGTCAACGTCTACCCCATCGCGCCGGTGGCCGACGGCCGGAACCCCGAGGTGGCCGTGGCGTTCATCGACTTCGTCACCGGATCCCGAGGCCGGGCCGTGCTCGGGGCCGCCGGTTTCGGGGCGGCCGGCACCGAAACCGCCCCGTGAGCGTCCGGGCGACGACCCCACCCGTCGCATCCGCTCGCCGACGCGATCGCGCCTACGCCGGCGTGCCCGGCTGGCTGATGGCGGTCGCGGCGGTCGGGGCGGCGTTCGTGCTGCTGCCGCTCGTGGCCATGGTCACACGGGTGAACTGGGCCGAGTTCGTGCCGCTGGTCACCTCCGAGTCCTCGCTCGACGCCCTGGGCCTCAGCCTCCGCACCTCGCTCACGGCCACCGCGCTCTGCGTGCTGCTCGGGGTGCCCATGGCGGTCGTGCTGGCGCGCACCGAGTTCTGGGGGCAGCGCATCCTGCGCTCGCTCGTCCTGCTGCCGCTCGTGCTGCCGCCGGTGGTGGGCGGCATCGCGCTGCTCTACACCTTCGGCCGGCGCGGGCTGCTCGGGCAGAGCTTCGAGGCCCTCGGGGTCACGGTCGCGTTCTCGACCACCGCCGTCGTGATCGCGCAGACCTTCGTGGCGCTGCCGTTCCTCGTGCTCAGCCTCGAGGGCGCGCTGCGCGCGGTCGGCACCCGCTACGAGGCGGTGGGGGCCACCCTCGGCGCCCGGCCCACCACGGTGCTCCGCCGCATCACGCTGCCGCTCGTCGTGCCGGCCCTGGTCTCCGGTGCCGTGCTGTCGTTCGCCCGTGCGCTCGGCGAGTTCGGTGCCACCCTCGCCTTCGCGGGCTCGCTGCAGGGCGTCACCCGCACCCTGCCGCTCGAGATCTACCTGCAGCGCGAGACCGATCCGGATGCGGCCGTGGCGCTCTCGCTCGTGCTCGTGGTGGTGGCCGTCGTGGTCGTCGCGGCGGCGCACCAGGCGGGCCGATCCGGCGGGGCACGCCTCCGGGGCCCCTCGTGAGCCTGGAGTTCTCGGCGCAGGTGGGCGTGCGCGGATTCGACGTGTCGCTCCCCGTCGCCGCCGGCGAGACCGTCGCCGTGCTCGGCCCGAACGGCGCCGGCAAGTCGACGCTCCTCACGGTGCTCGCCGGACTGCTGCGGCCCGACTCCGGCCGGGCGGTCCTCGGCGACCGCGTGCTCTTCGACCTCGGCACCGGGGGTCGGGGGAGGTGGCTGCCGCCGCACGAGCGCGGGGTGTCGATGCTCGCGCAGGACGCGCTGCTCTTCCCGCACCTCAGTGCGCTCGAGAACGTGGCGTTCGGTCCGCGGAGCCGTGGGGTGCCGCGTGCCGAGGCCCGGAGGCGGGCGACCGCGTGGCTGGAGCGGGTGGGGGTGTCGGAGCTCGCGGCGCGGAGGCCCGCCGAGATCTCGGGCGGTCAGGCGCAGCGGGTGGCAGTGGCCCGAGCGCTCGCCTCCGAGCCCGAGCTGCTCCTGCTCGACGAGCCGCTCGCGGCGCTCGACGTCTCGGCCGCACCGGCCGTGCGCCGGATGCTCCGCGACGTGCTCGCCGATCGCACCGCGCTCGTCGTCACCCACGACATCCTCGACGCCTTCACCCTCGCCGACCGGGTCGTGGTGCTCGAGGCGGGCTGCGTCGTCGACCTGGGCCCCACCCGCGACGTCCTCGACCGGCCCCGCACCCGGTTCGCCGCGGGCCTCGCCGCCGTCAACCTCCTCATCGGCACCGTCACGGCGGCGGGCGTGGTCCGCGCCGACATCCGGATGCCTCCCGGCGAGGCCGCTCCGGACATCCGCGCCCGGTTCCTCGGCGACCTCGCCGCAGGCGACCGAGCGGGCGTCTGCATCCGCCCGTCAGCCGTGAGCGTCTCCGTTGCGCATCCCACCGACGCCGACGCGGCCCCCATTCACTCAGGTCCGAGGGATCCCGCCCTCACCCACCCTCGCGCCGCCGACCCCGAGCAGACGATGCTCCCCGTGACCGTCACCGACCTCGAGCCGCGCGGCGATCTCGTGCGCGTGCGCGCAGGCGACGTGGCGGCCGACGTGGCGCCCGGCCGCGTCGCCGATCTCGACCTCGCGCCCGGCGTGCACGCCTGGTTCGGCTTCGCCGCGGCCGACGCCATCGCCTACCGCCTCTGATCCGTCGGATCCGCCTGCTCTGCCCCCACGCCCGCTACGCTGCCGTGGGGCGATCGACCGCGGCCCGTCTCAGGCCACGATCGGGATCTCGCGCGTCGCGTCCCAGGGCTCCGTCCACCCCAGCCGGGTGAAGAGGCCGTCGAGCAGCATCGCGGTGAAGCCCCACACCACATGATCGCCGGTGGAATGCGGCACGAGGAACGCCGGCCCGCGCCACTCGTGCCCATCACGCCGCACCACGGTCACACCGCGCTGCGCCGGATCGAGCAGATCTGCGACCGGGGCCCGGAACACCGCCGCCGACTCCGCCACGTCGACCACCCGCACCGCCGACGGCCGCCGCCACCAGCCGATCACGGGCGTCACGAGGTGCCGGGAGTACTCCAGCGGCAGGGGTGCGAGCGTGCCGAGCACCTCCACGCCGGAGGGGTCGAGCCCCGTCTCCTCCTCCGCCTCGCGCAGCGCGGCGGCCACTGGATCGTGGTCACCGGGATCGACCCGCCCGCCCGGGAACGCGATCTGCCCCGGATGCGAGCGCAGCGTCGTCGCCCGCGCCAGCAGCAGCACGTCGAGGTCGCGCGACACGGCGGCCGTGCGGGCCTCATGATCGCTCGGGAGCCCGTCGAGCACGCCGAAGAGCACGAGCACCGCCGCCTCCCGCGCCCCAGGAACCTCGGGCAGCTGCACGACCGGCGCCGCGCCGGAGGCCGCCACCGCGGCGAGCTCGGCCCGGGCGGAGGCCGCCCCGCTCATCGGTTCACGCCGAGCACCACGGCCCGCCACGGCGCGAGCTCGGCACCGAGATCGAACCCGGATGCGCCCGCAGTCCCGGCCCCGGTGCCCGCCGACACGCCGCGCCCCGCCGCGTTGTCGAGCAGCACCGACGCGCCGTCCCAGCGCACGAGGGTCGCCGGTGCGAAGCGCGGCGTGCGCGCCTCCGACGACAGGTTGCACACCACGAGCAGCCGCTCCCGGTCGAGCACCCGCTCGAACGCGAACACCGCGGCGTCCTCCGCGTCGACCCGTTCGAACGACCCCTCCGCCACCACCGGCAGCGCGTGCCGCAGCCGGATGAGGGCCCGATAGTGCTCCAGCACGGATGCCGGGTCGCCCTCCTGGGCCGCGGCGTTCAGCCACGAGGCGTTCGGGTTCACCGCGATCCAGGGCTCGCCCGTCGTGAAGCCGGCCGTCTCCGATCCGTTCCACTGCACCGGCGTCCGCGCGTTGTCTCGGCTCACCGACGCGATGCCGAGCAGCGCCTCGGCCGGGCTCGATCCGGCGGCCACGGCCTCGTCGTACCAGTTCAGCGTCTCGACGTCGCGGTGGTCGGCGATCGCGGCGAAGGGCGCATTCGTCATGCCGAGCTCCTCGCCCTGGTAGACGTACGGCGTGCCCCGCTGCAGGTGCAGCATCGTGGCCAGGGCGGTCGCCGAGTCGCGCCAGTGCGCGGGGGAGTCGTCGCCGAAGCGCGACACCGAGCGGGCCTGGTCGTGGTTCTCGAGGTAGAGGCTGTTCCAGCCGGTGTCGGCCAGGGCCTCCTGCCAGTGCGTGAGGTTGGCGGCGAGCTCACCGGGCCTGAGCGTCCGCGGGTGGAACTTCGACACCGGTCCGTGGTCGAGCCCCACATGCTCGAACTGGAAGACCATGTCGACCTCGCGCCGTGCGGGGTCGGTGAAGAGCACCGCCTCGTCGGTGGTGACCCCGGGCGTCTCGGCCACGGTCAGCAGCCCGGGCCGCCCGGCGAAGACCTCCCGGTGCATCTCCTGCAGGAACTCGTGCAGCCGGGGCCCCGCGCCGTAGTGCGGGAAGCCGTCGCCGAGCGTCCGCCCGGCGGGCACGGCGCCATCGGGCAGCGTGATGTCCTTCGAGATGAGGTTGATCACGTCCATCCGGAACCCGTCGACCCCGCGGTCGAGCCACCACCGCATCATCGCGTGCACCGCCTGCCGCACCTCGGGGTTCTCCCAGTTGAGGTCGGGCTGCTTGCGGTCGAAGAGGTGCAGGTAGTACTCGCCGGATGCCTCGTCGAATTCCCAGGTGGGTCCGGAGAAGAACGACTCCCAGTTCGTGGGCTCCGCGCCGGGGGCCCCGGGCTCGTGCCCCTCGCGGGCGGGCCGCCACCAGTACCAGTCCCGCTTGGGGCTGTCGACGCTCGAGCGCGACTCCACGAACCACGGATGCTCGTCCGAGGTGTGGTTGACCACCAGGTCCATCACGAGTTTCAGACCCCGCGCGTGCACGGCGGCCAGCAGCTCGTCGAAGTCGGCGAGGGAGCCGAACGCGGGGTCGATGTCCTGGTAGTCGCTGATGTCGTAGCCGTTGTCGGCCTGCGGCGAGCCGTACACGGGCGAGAGCCAGATCACGTCGACCCCGAGGTGCTGGAGGTGGTCGAGCCGCTGCAGGATGCCGCGCAGATCGCCGATCCCGTCGCCGTTCGAGTCCTGGAAGCTGCGCGGGTAGATCTGGTAGACGACGGCGCTCTTCCACCAGGCATAGTCCTGCACGAGGTCCTGCTCACTCATACGAGACCACCGCCCACTCCCGTTCCGGCACCACGACGGCGTCGCCCTCGCGCCTGCCCGACCCTGCGGCCACGACCGCATCGCCCGGCACCGGCACCCGCTGCGGCTCGTCCGAGAGGTTCAGCGCGGTCAGGATGCCGCCCTCCCCGTCCCCTCCGACCGACCGGAACACGAGCTTCTCGTTCGCCACCTCCACCGCCTCCGTGTGCGCGGTGTGGAGCCAGGGATGCCGTCTCCGCAGTTCGATCAATTGCCGGTGCTCGTGCAGGATGCGTGCGCCGGCTCCCGGGAGATCCTCCTCGGTCGGAGGGCTGTCGGGGAAGACGGGCCGCACCGCGTCGTCGCCGCCGATCCGCTCCTCCTTCACCCCGTGCCAGCCGAACTCGTCGCCGGCGTAGACCGACGGCACCCCCGCCACGGTGAACAGCACGGCGAGGGCGTGGCCCACGAACCCGTCACCCACCGCCGACGCGATCCGCGTGACGTCGTGATTGCCCACGAAGGTCGACGGCACGAACGAGTCCAGCAGCGCGTCGTGCCGCTCGAGACCGTGCGCGAGCTCGAACAGGTTGCGGTCGGCGATGCCGTGCCAGATCGCCTGCCACAGCTCGTACTGGGTGAGCGAGTCGACGGTCGACTCCCTCACGAGCTCGGCTCCGGCACCGTGGATGACCTCGCCCGAGAACCACGCCTCCGGGTACTGCTCGCGCACCCGCGGCAGCACCCGCGCCCAGAACGCCGGCGGCACCGCGTAGGCGGCATCGAGCCGCCAGCCGTCGATCCCGCGGCCGAGCCAGTGCAGCATGACCTCGGTCACGAGCTCGGCCACGGCGGGGGAGTCGTGGTCGAGGGCCACGAGCGCATCGTGCCCCTCGAAGACCTCGGCCGGCACGGGCTGCCCCGACCGCCACCCGTTCCAGTCGATGCGGAAGAGCTCCGCGTGCGGCGAATCCGGCCCGTGCTCCTCGACGTGCCGGAACAGCGGATGCGCGCGCCCCACGTGGTTGAACACCCCGTCGAGCAGCACCCGGATGCCGCGCTCCCGGGCGGCGCCGACGAGCCGGTCGAAGTCGTCGAGGTCGCCGAGCCGCGGGTCGATCGTGAAGTGGTCGACCGTGTCGTACCCGTGCGTCGACGCGGCGAACACGGGCCCGAGCGCGAGCCCGTTCAGCCCCAGCCCGATCACGTGCTCGAGCCACCCCTCGATCCGCCCCAGCCGATGCTGCACCTCCCCGCCCTTGCCCCCGGGCTGCACCTCGCCGCCGCCCCCCTCGCCCCCGGGCCGCGCCTCCCGCCCGTCTTCCGGCCGCACCTCGGCGCCCACGAACCCCAGCGGATACACCTGCCACCACATCACATGCCCGGTCCACCCGGCCGCCTCCGAACTCATGCCCGCGAGCCTACGCGGGGCGACCGATGTTCTGCCCCGGCCTGTGGATAACCGAATCTGCACCGGAGTCAGCCCCTAGAGTGCCCAGGTGCCACCCATCCTTGACCGCCTCCTCTACATCGACGACTCCGGCCGCCCCCAGGCCGGCCTCGCGGTCTTCGGCTGGATAGAGTTCGCGCCTCACGACTGGTCAGCCGTGCTCGCCACGTGGCTCACCCTTCGCAAGCGCCTCTGGCGGGAGCTCCGAATTCCGGTCACCCAGGAGCTCCACACCAGCGGATACGTGCACGGCAGGGGTCGGATCACGGCCGGCCTCACGACTGTGCACGGGGCACCGCGCTCCTGGAAGGAGTTCGGGCGCCAGGTGGCTCGTGAGTGTCTCGACACGATGCGCTGCACTCAGGGACTGACGGTGGGTGCGGTGTACCGTCACGGGCCGCCGGCGGAGTTCGCCCGCACCAAGCAACGGCTGTACGTGAGTCTGCTGGAACGACTCGACGATGAACTCCGCGCCTCCGGAAGCCTCGGCATGATCATCATCGATGGAGACGGCAGTGATGGGACATTCCGAGCGGCGCACCGTCGACTGGAGGTGCCGGGCCGCCAGGTGGTCGAAGACGCCATCCACGTGGACTCAGCGAGTTCGCAGCTCATCCAGATGGCGGATCTGGTCGCCTGGTGCGCGAACGCCACCATCGACCACGCGGCAGCGAACGAATTCGCCCGGGACTGGTACGACGCGTTCCTGGCCGAACGCGATCACCGTCGACATCCGATCGCCTTGTGACGCTCGTGAACACGTGCGGCGCCTTTAAACAGCTGAACCCCCTTGATCCAAACGTATGGAGGGGGTCCGCATCCCGAGCATACCTCACCCCAGGGCAGAGCTCCAGTCGCGATCAAGAATTGGTGCAGGGGTTGTATACAAGCGACGTAGGATGGAGGACGTGAGCACAAAGAATGTCGACGTCGTCCTGATCGGCGGTGGCATCATGAGTGCCACCCTGGGCACCATGCTCAAGCAGCTGCAGCCCGACTGGTCGATCGTGATCTTCGAGAAGCTCAGCGAGGTGGGCCTCGAGAGCTCCAACCCGTGGAACAACGCGGGCACCGGCCACGCGGCCCTCGCCGAGCTGAACTACATGCCCGAGGCGCCGGACGGCACCCTCGAGAGCTCCCGCGCCGTGAACATCAACGAGCAGTTCCAGGTGAGCCGCCAGTTCTGGTCGTCGCTCGTGAAGGACGGCGTGCTGCCGGACCCCACCTCCTTCATCAACCCCACCCCGCACATGACCTTCGTGCGCGGCGAGGCCAACGTCGAGTACCTCCGCCGCCGCTGGGAGCTCCTCCGCAACGAGCCCCTGTTCGAGGGCATCCAGTTCTCCGACGACCCGAAGCAGATCTACAAGTGGGCCCCGCTCCTGCTGAAGGAGCGCCTCAAGGACGAGAAGATCGCCGCCACCTGGATCGACTCCGGCACCGACGTCGACTTCGGCTCCCTCACCACGCAGCTCTTCGACTACCTCAAGTCCGAAGGCGCGTCGCTGCGGCTGAACACCGAGGTCAAGAAGATCAAGAAGCAGAAGGACGGCACCTGGAAGGTCATGGGCCGTGAGCTCGTGGGCACCACCCCCTTCACCGTCAACGCCCGCTTCGTGTTCGTGGGCGCCGGCGGTCACGCGCTGCCGCTGCTGCAGAAGTCCGGCATCCCCGAGATCAAGGGCTTCGGCGGCTTCCCCATCAGCGGCCAGTTCTTCCGCACCGACAACCCCGCCGTCGTCGCCCAGCACCAGGCGAAGGTCTACGGCAAGGCCGCCGTGGGCGCCCCGCCGATGTCGGTGCCGCACCTCGACACCCGCGTGGTCGACGGCCGGTCGTCGCTGCTGTTCGGCCCCTATGCCGGCTTCAGCCCGAAGTTCCTGAAGAAGGGCTCCTGGCTCGACCTGCCGCTCTCGGTGCGCCCGCACAACATCGGCCCCATGCTCGCGGTCGCCCGCGACAACGGCGACCTCATGAAGTATCTCATCGGCGAGCTCCTGGCCTCCCGCAAGAAGAAGCTCGCGGCCCTCCGTGAGTTCATGCCGACGGCGGTCGACGAGGACTGGTACCTCATCACAGCCGGCCAGCGCGTGCAGGTCATGAAGAAGGATGCCAAGAAGGGCGGCGTGCTGCAGTTCGGCACCGAGGTCATCACCTCCGCCGACGGCTCCATCTCGGGGCTGCTCGGAGCGTCCCCCGGCGCCTCCACGGCCGTGCCGATCATGATCGACCTCGTGCAGCGCTGCTTCCCGGATCAGTACCCCGTGTGGGAGAAGAAGCTCGCGCGCATGATTCCGTCGTTCGGCACCAAGCTCAACGAGAAGAAGGCCGCAGCCGAGAAGTCGCTCCAGCAGACCGCGGCGGCTCTCGAGCTCACCCGCGACTGACACGCCGCGGATTGCCGGTGGCGGTGTCGCGCCGGCTGGAGTTCGGTGGAAGCATGACCGACCGCGCTCCCGCTCCCGTGACCGTGCTCTTCGACATCGACGGCACGCTCGTCGATTCCAACTACCTGCACGTCGACGCCTTCGACCGTGCGTTCGCAGCCACGGGGCATCCGGTCGACGCCTGGCGCATCCATCGCTCCATCGGTATGGACTCGGCGGCGCTCCTCGACGCCCTGCTCGGCCCGGTCGTGGAGGGCCTCTCCGACGACAAGGCCGAGGAGCTCGGCGAGGCCGTGAAAGACGGGCACAGCCGCAACTACCTGGCGATGGCCGACCGGCTGCGGCCTTTCGCCGGTGCCGTCGACTTGCTGCGCGCACTGGCCAAGCGCGGTCATGCAGTGGTGCTCGCGACCTCGTCTCCGGAGGACGAGCTCGAGGTGCTGCTGAAGGTGCTCGACGTCGACGACGCCCTCGCCGCCACCACCTCGTCGGCCGACGTCGAGACGGCCAAGCCGGAGCCCGACATCATGCACGCCGCCCTCGGCAAGGTCGGGGCGCATCCGGATGACGCGATCATGGTGGGCGACTCGGTCTGGGACGTGCGGGCGTCCGAGCGCGCCGGGGTGCCCTGCATCGGCCTGCTGAGCGGCGGATCCGGTCGCGACGAGCTGCTCGAGGCGGGTGCGGTGGCGGTCTACGACGACGTCGCCGACCTGCTGGAGAACCTCGACTCGAGCCCGCTCGCGAGCACGGCCTGAATCACGGATGACGGCGACCCCCTTGCCGTCGTCACCGAGCGGCCTAGCGTGGTCGACATGACCGACAGAGAGATCCACTGGAACGACGAAGCCCGCGCGAAGATCCTCGACGACGCCGACCGGGTGCTCGAGGAGGCCGTGCACCAGGTGGCCGCCTCGCACGCCGACGCGAGCTCGGACGAGGCCTACGCCGAACTGAACCGCCTGCTCAAGGACCGCTTCATCGACTACGAGCCCGGCCCCGACGTGCGGAAGTACGCGGACGCGATCGTCGCGGGGGAGTTCGGCTCCTGACGCGCCGGGCCGTGCGGGATCGAACGCGTCAACCCCCGAGCCATCCGGTGCGAGCAGGCGTAGCGTCGATGGCATGACTATCCACAACGAAGACGGCCGTCCCGACGCCGAAGACGTCCCCGACGGCTCGAACTCCGACGGCAGCGAGTCGACCGACGGTGCGGACACGACCTCGGGCGGAGGCGCCGACGATGAGTGACCCGCGCCCCGACAACACCCCCACGCCCGACGAGGTCGACCCCACCGAGGGCACCGAGCCCGACGGCACGCCCGTCCAGAACCCCTCCGGCCTCACCCGGGTGCTCACCCCCGCCTGACCCGCACGCACCCGGCGGCGGTTCGCCGCACCGACGTCCCGGCCTCGACCGGCGCCGCTGTTCAGATGGCGGCGTCGGCCGTCGCCGGGTCAGTGGCGGCGTCGCTTGGGGGCAGCGGTTCCGCAGGGTTCGCTTCGGCGTAGTGGGCCGCCGACGAGCGGCTGTTCACGTCGATCCGCCGGTAGAGCTTCTTCGCGTGGCTCTTCACCGTGTTCACCGAGATGTACTCGGCCGCGGCGATCTGCTCGAACCGGTAGCCCTGGGAGATGTACCAGAGGATCTCGCGCTCGCGCTTGGTGAGCGACGTGCGACGCGTCGCGGGGTCGTAGTCGTCGGCGAGGTGCGGCACGAGGTCGTCGTGCCCGGCCGCGCGGGTCTGGATGATCTCGTACGGGAACCGGGGCAGCAGGTAGTAGAGGCGCTCGGAGCGGATGGTCTCGATGGCGGCGTCGGTGAGCGCTGCGGCCGCGTCCTCATCCGGTGTCGTCAGCGCGAGCAGGAGCTGCATGCCCGCTGTCGTGCGGAGCGAGACGGGTTCGCGCTCGAGATTGTCCTCGGCCACGGCGCGGGCCGTGTCGAGGTCGTCGTCCTCCACCGCCCGCAGGGCGCAGACGAGATCGGCGTCTTCGGTGACGGCGGATCCGCGGCTGTCCTTGCGGGTGCTGCGGCTCCCGATCCGGTCGAGCAGCAGGGTGGCCGAGTCGATGAGCTGCCAGTTGGCACCGCCGGACCACTGCTTGGGATAGTGCGCGAGACAGGTGGCGCGGAGCCTCGCCATGCCCGAGGTCTCGTGCCCCTGCATGACGGCGAGTCGCGCATCGACGAAGGCGAGGGTGGCCCAGCGCTCGGTGGTCGAGAGCGGCTCGGCGGCGGCCAGCTCGAGCTCGGCCCGGGCGAAGTCGAGCTCGTCGAGCGCGAGCGAGGCCCGCGCCACGGCGGCGAGGGGGGCCGCGGGCCCGGTGGGTGACGGATCGACGCGCTCGAGCCACATGGTGGCGTAGCGCCGGTCGCCGTTCAGCGAGTGCACCACGGCCACGGCGGCGGCGGCCTGCTGGGCATCATCGGCGAGCCCGAAGCGCTCGGACTGGTCCCAGGTGCGCTCCCAGCCGCGCAGGGCGAGCTCCTCGTCGCCGTGCAGGGTGGAGGTGAGGGCCCATTCCGCCCGCAGCGCCACGAGTCCCGGCCCGAGTTCGAGCACGGCATCGTCTTCGAGGTCGTCGAGCAGGCGATGGCACTCGAGCACGGATTCGGCGGCGGCGGCGAGATCACCCGCCTGCCGCTTGACGGTGCCCTGATAGGTGAGGTCTTGCAGTGTCGGCAATAGCGCACCGAAAGACTCCACAGCAACCCCTTTTCTACCCAAATCTCATTATTAGGTGGAAACTACTCACCCGCTAGATGTACCCATTCATTCACCCGTTCGTTACGATGCCGATTTCAGTTTGCCCGGGCACGGTCGATAGGGAGTCCCCGACGCCGGTTTCCACCCGACCCCGGCCCGCAAGCGGGGACCAGAACCGATGTCCGGCCTTGGCGGGCCGTCGCGGGCCCACCCGGCCTGCGGAGAGCTCCACCACCCGCTGTCGCTGCATCTTGAGCCCAACGAAGGGCCCTTGCCTTGGCATGCCTGCGCCTGTGCGCGGGCATCGCGCGGGCTTCGGAACCGACCGAAGATGAAGGGTACGACCAGATGACCAGACGAACCGAACGAGGCACGCCGCCCCGGCTGAGTGCGCTGCGCTGGGGGGCGATCGTGGGTGCCTGCACCCTGGCGATCGCTGCAGGCCCCACCGCGGCCTACGCCAGCGAGGCCCCGGCCCCGACCACCCAGCCCACCGCCACCGACGAGGCCACCTCCGCTCCCGAGGCCGGCACCGCCGCCGAGACGAGCCCGGAGCCCGAGGCCGCCCCGGAGGCCGCCGCCCCCGAAGCCGAGGCACCCGAGGCTGCCGCCCCGGAAGCTGCTGCCCCTGAGGCTGCTGCCCCCGAGGCTGCCGCTCCCCAGGCTGCTGCACCCGCGGCTGCTGCGCCTGAGCAGTCCGCTCCGACCGAGCAGCCGGCACCCGAGCCCGCTCCGGCTGCTCCCGTGCAGCAGGCGCCCGCAGCCCCGGCCAACCGCATCGCGACCCTGACCGGCCAGACCGACTCCGTCGACTCGACCGACTCCCACGACGCGACCGACTCCAAGGATTCGACCGACTCGACCGACTCGAAGGACTCGACCGATTCGCACGACTCGACCGACTCCTATGACTCGACCGATTCCAAGGATTCGACTGACTCGCACGATTCGACTGACTCGCAGGACTCGACCGATTCCAAGGATTCGACGGACTCGCAGGACTCGACCGATTCCAAGGACTCGACCGACTCGCACGACTCGACTGACTCGAAGGATTCGCACGACTCCGTAGACTCCACCGATTCGAAGGACTCGACGGACTCGCACGACTCGACCGATTCCAAGGACTCGACGGACTCCCACGACTCGACCGATTCGAAGGACTCCGTCGACTCAAAGGATTCGACTGACTCGCACGACTCGACCGATTCCAAGGACTCGACGGACTCGAAGGATTCGCACGACTCCGTAGACTCCACCGACTCGAAGGATTCGACGGACTCGCACGACTCGACTGATTCCAAGGACTCGACTGATTCCAAGGACTCGACTGATTCCAAGGACTCGACTGATTCCAAGGACTCGACTGATTCCAAGGACTCGACTGATTCCAAGGACTCGACTGATT
>NZ_JAHFUY010000023.1 GCF_023264895.1 Herbiconiux sp.
GCTTCGTCAGCGGGTCGGCGGTGCTGCACGAACAGGGTCAGCGATCCGTCGTCGGCGTAGCGGATGCCCTCGGTGCGGTCGCCGATGGAGTACCGGTCGATCTCGTTGGCGCTGAGCAGCCGCTGAGGCAGCGTGTAGAGCGTGGCCGACCAGAAGAAGCGGGCCTTCGGCAGCTGCTCGGCGGTGAAGGTGATCGTGTAGTCGGTCGTGCCGACGATGCGGTCACCGGCGGAGTCGACGAGCCAGCCGCCGTACCAGGCGACCTCCGGCGACAGGCCGTACAGTCCTTTCTTGGCGCCCTTGTTGCGGTTGTCGTAGGCGCCCGCCATCTCGTCGCGGAATCCGAAGAGCCCGATCGATGTGGTGGCGGCCGCCGAAATCTCGTCGAGGTGGGCGATGCCGTCGGCGAGCCCCTGCTCGAGGTCCTCCCGCGCATCCGCCTCGAGCCCGCTGGTGGCGAAGGTGCCGCTGCCGTCGAGGCCTATGCTCGCGAGCCGCTCGCGCACGGCCCGATCCTCCTCGAGCACCGGGGCGTGCCCGAGCAGGAAGTCGAGCACGTCGAAGAAACGGATGTCCGTGGCCGCCGCCTCGTCCCAGACCGGCCAGTCGACGCCCGGAGCGGCCTCCGGCGCCGCCGATCCGGTCACCTCGTGCAAGGGCGCGACGGTGTAGGAGTGCTGGATGCGCGTGAGCTCGTCGATGTCGCCGTCGGTGAACGCCGTGCGGCCGAGGCAGCCCACGAAGTCGGTCGACGCGGTGATGACGCCGTCCAGGCCCTCGGGGGTGCCGCCGGTCCACGAGGGCCCGGCGAGCAGGTAGCGCCCGGGCCCGGTGCCGGTGGTCGCCGCACTGACGTAGCCGGCGTAGACGGTGTAGAGGTCGTGGAACGGCAGGATGTAGAAGCGGTCGATCGCGGGCACGGTCACCACCAAGGGCTCGGCCCGCAGGTCGAACCAGCCCCACGAGTACGGGGTGTCGTTGTTGGGCGTGACGATGTCGGTGTTGTCGGGCGTGAAGGGCTCGGAGTAGTGCCGGAACCCCCCGAAGCCGCCCGTGTAGCGGGGGTCGGCGCTGTCGACGGCCTGCTCGTAGAGGGTGCGGTAGTTCTCGACCATCGCATACCCGAAGGTGTACGCGTCGCGGGCGATCGATCGTCGTTCGTCGTTCATCAGAAACTCCCCATTCCCTTGCCGATCAGCACGACGCCGATCACGAGCAGCAGCACGGCCATCACCGTGGCGTTGTTGTGCACGAGCCACTTCCTGAGCGACTCGAGCGGTCCCGTCATCCGCGAGGTGGCGACGAGGTACGCGATCACCGGCACGGCCACGGTCGAGGCCGCGATCACGGTGAACACGACGATCGAGACCACGATCCCGCCGACGTCGAGCGACTCGGAGCCGATGGCGAGACCGGCCGCCACCCCCATCAGGAGGTTCTTCGGGTTCAGCCCCGAGAGCAGGAAGCCGAGCACGAGGCCGCGGCCGGGAGTCATGGTGTCGATGGCCGACATCCACTTCGGCATCGCCGGCTCGGCGCCGTCTTTCGGGCGGCCGCGCCACTGCTTCACGGCGAGCAGCAGGAGGCCCGCGCCGAGCACGATCTTGATCACGCCCGCGATCGGCTTCGGGTCGTCGGCGTCGCCCTGCGGGAGGATCGACGAGAGCAGCGTGAACACGACGACCGCCACCACGATGCCGAGCACCCAGCCGAGCAGGAACCCGACGCTCGTGCCGCGCGCCTTGGGCGAGAGCAGCATGAGGATGGCCGCGATGACGGGGATCGGGCTGATGGCGATGCCGAGCGCGAGAGGGAGTATCTCGCCGATCACTGAACCCATGGTGGCCTGCTTTCTCGCCCGACTACTCGGGTGGGGGGCTGCTGAGGGCCTGGAGGGCGGCCCGGTTGGTGGGGTAGAGCGTCTCGTCGTCGAGAAGGCCGAGAGCGCGCATCCGCTCGACGATCGACGCCCGGGGCCGGCTGAACGACAGCGCGACGTGCTGGTCGCGCAACCACGCCTTGAGCGCCTCGAAGGTCTCGGCCCCCGTGACGTCGACATCCGACACCGCCTCGAGGTCGAGCACGACGTGCCGGATGCCGGGGGCCGCGGTGACCGCGCGCTTGACGGCGTCGGCGAACACCGAGCCGTTGGCGAAGAACAGGGGCGCGGCGAGCCGGATGACGAGCACGCCGGGGGCCGTCGGAGCACCGGGGGGAGCGGGGTCGAGCAGCGACGAGCCCGGGTCGTCGTCGGCGGCGAGCACGTCGATCGCGGGCGTCGAGGCGCGGCGCGCGAGGTTGATGAGGGCCAGCACGAAGGCCACCACGATGCCCGGGATCGCGCCCACGAACAGCGTCACGACGAAGCAGACGGCACCTATCGCGAACTCGAACCTGTCCTGGCGCCAGAGCAGCCGGAAGTCGCGGATGCCGAGCAGCGGCAGGATCGCGACGCCCACGATCGCGCCGATCGCGGGCGACGGGATGTGCTCGAGCAGTCCGGTGCCGAACAGCAGCAGCAGGAGCGTGCCGACGGCGGCGACGAGGCTCGGCAGCTGGGTGCGGGAGCCGGCCTGGTCCATGGCCGCCGTGCGCGAGGTCGAGGAGCCCACCGCGAAGCCTCCCGACGCGCCGGAGGCGATGTTCGCGGCGCCGAAGGCGAGGAGGTCGCGGTTCGGCCTGGTCTCGTAGTGGCGCTTCTCGCCGTAGCTCCGCGCCACCAGCAGCCCCTCGGCCATCGTGACCATCGTGAGCGCGATGGCGGAGGGCACGAGGGCGAGCCAGGTGCCCCACTCGAGCACGGGCCAGGTGAGCGCGGGAGGGCCGGCGTCGACCGGGCCCAGCACGGCCACGCCCTGGGTCTCCAGTCCGGTGACGACCACGACCACGGTCGCTGCGACGAGCACGACAAGGGCCCACGGCACAGCTCGTGCGAGCCGGCGCCCGACCAGCAGCACCGCCACGGCGAGGGCGGCGATGAGCACCGACCAGGCGTTCAGGGTGGGCAGCCCGGTGACGAGACCGGCGACCTTATCGGTGAACTCACCGCCGGAGTCGATCTTCACGCCGAGCATCTTGGCGAGCTGGCTGACCAGGATGTCGAGGGCGAGGCCTCCGACGAAGCCGATGAGGATGGGCTTGGAGAGGAAGTTGGCGAGGAACCCGAGCTTGAACACGGCGGCGAGCACGAACAGCACGCCGCTGATGATCGCCTGCGCGAGCGCCATCGTGAGGTAGTCGGCGCTCCCCGCCACCGCGAGCCCGCCGATCGACGAGGCGACCAGGGCGGCCGCCGCGGCATCCGGAGACGCGACCACCTGACGCGACGAGACGACCAGGGCGTAGACGATCGCGGGCAGCACGAGCGCGTAGAGCCCGGCGGTGGGCGGCAGACCGGCGATCTGGGCGTAGCCGATGTTGAGCGGCACCGCGATCGCGAGCAACGTGACGCCCGCGACGACCTCGCGGGCGGCGTTCCGCGGGCTCAGACCGGCAAGCAGGCGAGGCCGCTGCGACACGATCCGGTTCCCCACTCACGCCCCCTCCGCTCGTTCCTTCATCATGGTCGACAGTCGTGCAACTTGCACGAAGAATTTGCTGGCCGTCCTGGGAGGTCGCGCTTAGAGTCAGGACAGATGGGGTCCAGGCGGCCGCATCCGTGGAGATGGTGGTCGACCGGATCCCACCCACGCTCACAGGGGAGTGCCGGCATGGCCGATCTGATCGTCATCGCGTTCGATTCCGAGACCCAGGCCGAGGCGGCCTACAACGAGATCCAGTCGCTCCAGGGCGACCTCGTCGTCGAGCTCGCGGGCCTGGCCCTCGTGAAGGTCGACGGCGAGGGCAAGACCCACGTCGAGTACCCGGGCACAACGGGCAAGATCGGCATCGGCGCGGCCGGCGGAGCGCTCTTCGGCGCGCTGATCGGCATCCTGTTCTTCATCCCCTTCGCCGGGCTCGTCTTCGGCGGCCTCTTCGGGGCGCTGTTCGCCGGAATCGACAAGACCGGCCTCGACCGGGAGTTCCGCGACCGCGTGAAGAGCACGGTCACGGCGGGCAAATCCGCTGTCGTGCTCTACGCGGTGAAGCTCACCGCCGACAAGTTCGCCGCCGCCCTCGCCCCCTACCAGGGCACCGTGGTGCAGACCTCGCTCTCGGAGGAGGACGAGAAGGAGCTCATCCACGACCTCGCCGACAGCAAGTAGGCGAGCGCGGTGAGCACCCAGAACCCCGCCCTCTCCGGCCGACTCGCCGACATCGAGATGGACGGGGAGCTGCCGGCCCGCTCGTCCATCCCGGTCATCTTCGACGAGCTCGACTACCAGATGGCCTGTCAGGTGTATCTCTGGGCGCTTCCCCTGGTGTCGTATGCGCAGTGGAAGACGCAGCACTACGAGGTCTTCGGTGCCACCAGCAGCGACCTGGTGCGGTACCTGAGCTACCGCGACCGACTGGGCCTAATCACGGCGAACGCGACCACGCCCTACATCCTGAACTTCTTCGACCTCGCCGAGACGGGGCCGCTCGTGATCGAGCTGCCGGCCGGGCCGACCGCGGGGGGCGTCTCCGACTTCTGGCAGCGCGAGACCGGTTCGATGGGAGAGATGGGACCCGATCACGGGGAGGGCGGCACGTACCTCGTGCTCCCGCCCGGCACAGACGCACCGGCGGATCTGCCGGCCGGCCACCGTACGATGCAGGCGACCGGGATGAACATCATGTTCGGCTTCCGAACCCTCGATCCCGACCCCGAGCGATCCGCGGCCCTCGTCGATGCCGTGCGGGTGTATCCGTTCAGCGAGCGGGATGAACCGCCCGAGACGCGCATCATCTCGCCCGACGGCCGTCCCTGGTCGGGCGACCAGCCGCGTGGGCTGGCGTTCTGGGAACGTCTCCACGACATCTACCAGTCCGAGGTCGTCGACGAGCGCGACCGGTTCTACCTCGCCATGCTCAAGCAGCTCGGCATCCGGAAGGGTGAACCCTTCGCACCGGATGCGCGACTGACGCGCATCCTGGAGCAGGGTGCGGCCGCCGGCGAGCTGATGGCGCAGGCCAACACCTTCGCGAAGCGGTTCGAGCAGGGCTCGTACTGGTCGGACCGGGCATGGGAGCTGGCGATCGTCCTCGACAACACCCAGCAGCGCGGCGACGGCTACGATGAGCTTCTCGAGCGCGCCTCCTGGTTCTACGAGGCGGTCAGCTTCTCCGTCGCCATGAAGTCCCAGACCCCTGGGGTCGGGCAGGCGTATCTCGGTTCGTACACCGACGGCGCCGGCGAATGGCTCGACGGCGGCCGAACCTACACGCTGCACGTTCCGGCGGAGGTGCCCGCGAAGCTGTTCTGGTCGGCCACCGTCTACGACGCCGGCACCCGCTGCCTGATCGACAACGAGCAGCAGCGCGGCGATCGCGGCTCCCGCGACCCGGAGCTGGTCGTGAACGACGACGGGTCGGTCGACCTGCACTTCGGGCCGTCGGCACCGGCGGCGGGGGAGTCGAACTGGGTGCAGACCATCCCCGGTCGGCACTGGTTCTCGTACTTCCGCTTCTACGGCCCGCTCGAGCCCTACTTCGACCGCAACTGGAAGCTCGGCGACATCACTCCGGCCGGGGAGCCCTCGTGAGCGACCGGCCCCTCGTGCGGGAGCGCGGCTGGTGGGGGCTCTTCGCGGGCATCATCCTCGCGGTCGTGATCGCCTACCCGCTTTCGGCCGCAGTCGCGTTTGCGACGCATCCGCGCACCCAGAGGCTGTTCGGCGACGCCCTCGACGACGCCAGCCGCACCGGCTTCCAGGCCTTCCGGTGGATCATCGCGATCCTGCTGGCAGCCCTCCCGGTGGCTGCCGGGTTCGCCATCGCCAAGCTCGACCGCCGTGGTCTGCAGATCGTGGCCGCGGTCGTGGCGCTGCTCGTGATCGCGGTCGTCGTGCTGGCGCAGTTGTTCGTGTACTAGACCTGCCGAGTGGCCGCCTGCCAGCGGTCGAGCCAGGCGTGCACGTGGTCCCAGTGCGGCGCATCCGGGGCGATGTCGGCCAGGTGGGAGAGCTCGGCGAGCTCGAGGAGCTCGGTCGTCGCGCCCGCCGCCGTGGCCGCGTCCACGTAGGCGCGGGTGTGCTCGATGGGGACCCGGGCGTCGTCGGCCCCGTGCACCACGAGGACCTCGGCGGGGGAGGGCAGCTGGGCGAGGGGCGACGCCGCGGCGTAGGTCTCGGGGATCGCGTCGGGGGCGGCGCGGAGGAACTCCGCGACCGCCCCGTCTCCGATGCCCTCGTGGTAGCCGCGCACGAGGTCGGTCACGGGGGCGAGCGCCACGACCGCGTCGCCCGCCTCCCCGCCGAGCAGGGCGAGCTGCCCGCCCACCGAGTGCCCCACGATCGCCAGGGGCGATCCGCCGGTCGACGACCTCACCGCAGCGAGTGCCGTCGTGAGGTCGTCGCGGAGGTCAGGCCAGCCTGCCGCGCCCCGCCGGTACTCGATGTTCGCCACGGCCCACCCGCGCGCGGTGAACTCCGGCACGAGCGGATGCATGAGCGCCGCCGTGAAGGGCGCGCGCCAGTAGCCGCCGTGGATGAGGACCACCGTGCCCCGCGGGGTCGTGTCCGGGTACGAGAGCTCGATCCGCTGGTCGTCGTGCGAGCCGTAGCGGAGCGTCTCGGTCATGCTCCTTCGACGGAGCCGGGGGCCAGGAAGTCGACGCCGTTGGCGGCCGAGAGGCGCACGACCTCCTCGGGGTCGGTGACGTTGTGGAGCAGGCTGAAGAGGTTGGCCAGCTTGCCGCCGGGGCTCACCCAGAACAGCGACTTCGCGTCGGACTCCTGCTTGTTGTAGTAGGCGTGCGGCAGGTTGCGGGGCATCTGCACGAGGTCGCCGGGGCCGGCGGTGGTCCACTGGCCATCCAGGTAGAGCGTGTAGACGCCCTCGAAGACGTAGATGAACTCGTCCTGCGTGGGGTGCACGTGCGGCGGCACGCCGGTGCCGGCGGGGTCGAACGAGAGCCAGGAGTAGGTCGACGCGCTCTCGATCTTCGTGGTGTACGTGTGGCCCAGGACGTTCCAGACGCGGTCGCCGTAGGCCTCGTCGGCTCTGACGATGCCCGCGGGCAGGTCGCCCAGGATGATTTCCTCGGTGCTCATCGGCGTTCTCCTCGCTCGAAGGGATGTGGTTGCACCAGTGTGGCCGAGGCGCTCGCCGAATGCACGCATTTCTATCAGTCGTCACGAATCGGTAACACGGCGCGACGGTGTCGGTGTCCACCCGGACGTCAGCGGGAGGCGATCGTGCTGCCCCGGATGACGAGCTTGGGCTGGAAGAGCTCGGTGCCACCCGAGACGGGGGCGCCGTCGAGCGCCTCGAAGATGCGCTTCGCCGCCTGGCGGCCGAGGCCCTGCAGCGTGCAGTCGATGCTCGTGAGCTCCGGCCGGGAATTGGTGGCGAGCACCTCCCAGTTGTCGTAGCCGATCACGGCCACGTCCTCCGGAACCGACCGGCCGAAGTCGCGGAGGGTCTCGAGCGCACCGCGCGCGATCTGGTCCGAGCCGCAGACGAAGCCGTCGATGTCCGGATGCCGCTGCAGGAGCACGGCGGTGGCATCGCGCCCCCACCCCTCCGTCCAGCTGCCGAACATCACCTCGTCGACCGGGGTGAGGCCCGCAGCTGCCATGCCCTCGTGGAACCCCTCGGCGCGATCCTGCGCGGCGGCGTAGCCGGGATCACCCGTGATGTGCACGATCCGGCGCCGGCCGACCGAGATCAGGTGCTCGACGGCGAGCCGGCCGCCGGCGCGGTTGTCGGGCGCGAGCGACTGGTCGCGCGGGTCGTCGGAGGGCGCATAGGCGTACACCACGGGCACGGGGAGCTGCTGGCCGAGGGAGTTGCGCGGGTCGGTGCTCCGGCCCACCACGATGATGCCGTCGACCCTGCGGTTCAGGAGCGCCTTGAGGTGGTAGTTCTCGCGGATCCGGTCGCCTCGGGCGTCGCAGAGCAGCACGCTGATCTCGCCCGATCCGAAGGCGTCCTCCGCCCCCATCAGGATGGGGAGCACGAACCGGCCCTCGAGGTCGCTCGTGAGCAGCCCCACCGTCTTGGTGCGCCCGGTGACGAGACTCTGCGCCAGGCCGTTCGGGGTGAAGCCGATCTCGGAGGCGGCGGCCAGCACGCGCCGCCTGGTCTTCTCGGCTACCTCGGCGCGACCGTTGACCGCCTTGGAGGCGGTGGCCATCGACACCCCGGCCAGCTGGGCGACGTCATTGAGGGTGGGCGCGCGGGACGCATGGACGCGTGGTGACGTGTCGGCCATGATCCCCCAATCGGTTTCGAAACTGTTATCACTCTAACGCTTGACATTGCACCGCGGTTGGCGATTAGCTGTCCGAAAGGCGTTTCGAAAGTTTTGACGAGACGCCTACATGGCAGAAGCCGGGCATCCCGGCTCAATGACGAGCCCCACGAGGAGAACTTACATGGCACGGATCAAGGGCCACTTCGCCCGCTTCACGGCGACGGCGGTCGCAGGCGCTCTGGCGCTCACGCTCGCCGCCTGTGCTGGTGGCGGAGGCTCCACCACCACGAGCGCCGACATCCCCGCAGGGGGCACCGACGACGGCAGCACCCTCACCCTCTGGACCAGGGCGCCGCTCGAAAAGCAGGCCAAGCTGCTCGTGGAGGCCTACAACGCCTCGCACGAGAACCAGGTCGACCTCACCGTCGTTCCCAACGACGACTACGTGGCCAAGGTGGGCGCCGCGGCCGGAGCGGGCGGGCTCCCCGACCTCTTCGCCGCCGACATCGTCTACGCCCCCAACTGGGCCTCGCAGGGCCTCTTCCAGGACATCACCCCGCAGATCGACGGCCTCGAGTACAAGGACACCCTGAACGCGGGCCACCTGGCCGCCGGGACCGTCGACGGCAAGGAGCACGTGCTCCCGTTCGTGCTCGACCTCTCGATGCTGTTCTGGAACAAGGAGCTCTTCAAGGAGGCAGGCCTCGACCCTGAGAAGGCCCCCGCGAACCTCCAGGAGTTCGCCGACGCCGCGAAGGCCATCCAGGCCCTCGACAAGCCCGACACCTACGGCACCGCGACGGGCCTCAACTGCGGCGGCTGCCTCGTGTTCACCTGGTTCCCGAGCGTGTGGGCCGACGGCGAGGAGGTTCTGAGCGAGGACGGCGCCGAGTCGCTGCTCGCCAGCGACACCGCCAAGGAGGTCTACTCCACCTGGAAGGACCTCTACGACTCCGGAGCGGTGCTGCCCTCCTCGGTCGACGAGGCCGGCCCCACCTGGACCGCCGGGTTCACCGAGGGCAAGGTGGGCCTGCAGTTCTACCCCGCCACCCTGCTGAGCTCCACCCCGTTCGAGGCCGGCGTCTCCGGCATCCCCGGCCCCGAGGGCGGACAGTCGACCTTCGTGGGCGGCGACGGCATCGGCATCTCGAAGGACTCCGAGAAGTCGGCCCAGGCCTGGAACTTCCTCGAGTGGCTCACGAGTGAGGACGCCCAGGTGGGGGTGCTCGCCAAGAACGGCGACGCTGTCTCCCGCAGCGACCTCGCCTCGAACGAGTACTCGGATGCCGACCCGCGCCTGGTGACGATCAACGAGGTCGCCGCCGAGGGCAAGACCCCGCTGGCGCTCAACTTCCAGCAGGCCTTCAACGCCCCGTCGAGCCCCTGGCTCACCCTCGTGCGCGACGCGGTGCTGAACGACGGCGCGAAGATCGACGCCGACAACGACGAGATCACCTCGGTGCTCTCGCAGTAGTCAGCCCTGACCGGGCGGCCCGCCGCACCTCCTCTCCGCGAGCGGGCCGCCCTCCTTCGACCGAAAGGCGCTCCATGTCGAGCAATGCCCTCAAGACCAGGACTCCACCGGTCCGCCGGCGGATGACGCAGCAGCGTGCCGAAGGCTGGCGGGGCTGGCTGTTCGCCTCGCCCACCGCCCTCATCGTGGTGGTGCTCTTCATCGTGCCGCTCGTGCTCGTGTTCCAGATGTCGGCCTCGGACTGGCCGCTGCTCGGCGGCAACCAGGGCGTCAACGTGCCCGAGAACTTCGTCGACGCGGTGAACAACCGCTTCTTCTGGAACGCCGTGGGCTTCACCCTGCTCTACACGGTCGTCACGACCGTCATCCTGCTCGTGCTGGCCCTCGGCCTCGCGCTCCTGGTGCAGGAGTCCACGCGGTGGAAGGGGTTCCTCCGCACGGCGATCCTCATCCCGAGCGCTCTCGGCCTCGCCTCGGCCTCGCTGCTGTTCTACGTGCTCTACTCGCCCATCGCGGGCCCCTTCTCCGACCTCATGGCCGACTGGGGCTTCACCTTCCTCGGCACACCCGAAGGCGCCCTCTGGTCGACGGTCTTCCTGATCGTCTGGCGCTACGCGGGCTTCTACATGCTGCTCATGATGGTGGGCCTCCAGGCCGTTCCCGAAGAGGTCTACGAGGCCGCCAGGATCGACGGCGCGAGCCGGTGGCAGACCTTCCGCTCGGTCACCATCCCGCTGCTGAAGCCCACGCTCGCGATGACCATGGTGCTCTGCATCACGGGCTCGCTGCTCGCGTTCGAGCAGTTCTACATCCTCACCAAGGGCGGGCCGGACAACAGCACCATCACGGTGGTGCAGCTGATCTACAGCGTCGCCTTCCAGGGCCCCAACAACCTCGGCGTGGCCGCCGCCCTCTCGGTGATCGTGCTCGTCGCGCTCGTCGTGATCAACATCTTCCAGATCCGCGTGTTCAACGACAAGGAGCCGACATGAGCACGATCACCCGACCGGCGCCGGCGGAGCCCGCCTCCGAGCCCGCCCCCGGTGCGGCCCTGCACCGCCCGGCCCCGCCTCGCCGCCGACGCCGCAGCCGAATCGGCGTGGCGGCCGCCCGCACCCCGTTCTGGGTGCTCACCGGCGGGCTCGCCATCGTCTTCCTCTACCCGCTGATCTGGGCCGGGGTCTCGTCGTTCGCACCCCTCGCCGGCACCAACCAGACCGACGGCTGGGGCTTCGGCAACTACATCACCCTCGCCAACTACCAAGCCGGCATCTGGACCTACATCGGCAACTCGCTCTTCGTCTCGATCCTGACCGTGACGCTCACGCTGGTGACGAGCCTCCTCGGCGGCTACGCCTTCGCGCGCTTCCGGTTCCCGGGCAAGAACATCCTGTTCCTGGCGACACTGGCCATCCTCATGGTGCCCTACGCGTCACTGCTCATCCCGATGTACGTGCTGCTGAACCTGGTGGGGCTGTCGAACTCGCTCGTGGGCGTGGCGCTCGTGCTCACGATGCTGCAGCTGCCCTTCTCGACCTTCCTCATGCGGGTCTCGTTCGAAGCCGTGCCCAAGGAGCTCGACGAGGCCGCGATGGTCGACGGCTGCTCGCGCTTCAGCGCGCTCAGGCGGGTGCTGCTCCCGGCGGTCAAGCCGGGCCTCATCACCGTGGGGCTGTTCGCCTTCCTCGCCTCGTGGAACGACTTCCTCGCCCCCCTGATCCTCATCAACGACTCCGACAAGATGACGCTCCCGCTCGCGATCTCGAACCTCCGCGGCCAGGTGCAGGGCGTCGTCGACTACGGGGCCACCGAGGCGGGAGTCGTGGTGCTGGCGCTGCCGTGCATCCTCCTGTTCCTCGTCCTCCAACGCCACTACGTGCGCGGATTCCTCTCCGGCGCCTTCAAAGGATGATCATGACCCTCACCGACCACTCGGGCCGCACGTCGGCCCCGCACGACCGACGCCTCATCGTGGCGCCCGTCGTGCCCACCGAATCGGCGCTCGTGCCCCTCGGCGTAGGAGAGCTCCGCCTGGAGGGCGGGTTCTGGGCCGACCTGCAGCGGGTCAACGCCGCCGGCACCATCCCGCACATCGAGCACTGGCTCGAGCGCGAGGGCTGGCTCGGCAACTTCGACCGTGCCGCCGCCGGAACCCTCCCCGAGGGCCGCCGGGGGCGCGAGTTCAGCGACTCCGAGGTCTACAAGTACCTCGAGGCGGTGGCCTGGGAGCTCGGTCGCCGCCCCGACGAGGCGCTCGAAGCCCGGTTCCGTGCCGTCGTCGACCGCATCGCCGCCGCGCAGGAGCCCGACGGCTACCTCAACACCCGCTTCGGCCGCCCCGGTCAGGAGCCGCGCTGGTCGCAGCTCGAGTGGGGCCACGAGCTCTACTGCGCCGGGCACCTCTTCCAGGCCGCCGTGGCACGCGAGCGCTCGCATCCCGGAGCCGACGACGGGCTGCTGGAGATCGCGGTGCGGGTGGCCGATCTCGTCTGCGACACCTTCGGAGACGACGGCATCCGCTCGGTCTGCGGCCACGCCGAGGTCGAGACGGCACTGGTGGAGCTCGCCAGGGTCACGGGGGAGCAGCGCTACCTCGAGCAGGCGCGCCTGTTCGTGGAGCGCCGCGGCCACGGTGTGCTCGAGGACATCGAGTGGGGCCGCTCCTACTTCCAGGACGACATGCCCATCCGTGAGGCCGACGTGATGCGCGGCCACGCCGTGCGCGCCAACTACCTCGCGAGCGGCGCCGCCGACGTGGCGAGCGAGCGCGGAGACGCCGAGCTGCAGTCGGTGCTGCGCCGGCAGTGGCAGAACACGATCGCCCGTCGCACCTACGTGACCGGGGGCCAGGGCTCCCACCACCAGGACGAGGGCTTCGGCGAGGACTTCGAGCTGCCCTCGGACCGCGCCTACTCCGAGACCTGTGCCGGCATCGCGTCGATCCAGTTCTCGTGGCGCCTGCTCCTCGCCGAGCCGGATTCCGCGTACGCCGATCTGATCGAGCGCACCCTCTACAACGTGGTCGCGACCTCGCCCTCACCGGACGGCCGCGCGTTCTACTACGCCAACACCCTGCACCAGCGGGTGCCGGGTGCCGCGGCCGATCCGGATGAGGCGTCGCCGCGGGCATCCGCCTCCCTGAGGGCCCCCTGGTTCGAGGTGTCGTGCTGCCCGCCGAACATCGCCCGCACCCTCGCGAGCCTCGAGAGCTACTTCGCCACCCGGAGTGACAGCGGCGTGCAGCTGCACCAGTACGCCCCCGCCTCCCTCCGCACGCGTCTGGCCGGCGGAGAGGAGGTCGCGCTCTCGGTGCAGACCGCCTTCCCGGCCGAGGGCACGGTCACCGTGGTGATCGACTCCGACGCCGAGAAGGAGTGGACCCTCGGGCTGCGGGTGCCCTCCTGGGCCGACGAGGCCCGGCTGACGGTGACGCCGGCCGACGGCGGCCCCGTCGAGGAGCGCACGGTGCGGCCCGGATCCACGGGCGTGACCCGGGCGTTCCGGCGCGGTGACACCATCACGCTCGAGTTCCCGCTCGCACCCCGGTTCCTGCACCCCGACCCCCGCATCGACGGCATCCGCGGCTCGCTCGCCGTGAGCCGCGGCGCCGAGGTGTTCGCGCTGGAGTCCATCGACCTGCCCGAGGGGATCGACGACGTCGCCGACGTCATCCTCGACCCCAGCGTCTCGCCCTCGGAGGAGGGCGGCGAGGTGTTCGTGACGGTGCGCCGGCGCACCGTCGACGACGCGGCCTTCCCCTACACGTCGGAGTCCGGTGCCCGCACCGGCGAACCCCTCCGCGTGCGCCTCGTGCGCTACCACGACTGGGCCGAGCGCGGCCCGTCGACGATGCGCATCTGGCTCCCGACCCTCTGATCAGCCTTTTTTCACCTTTCACGCACACCGGACACTCGACGAGGAGATCATCCGCATGACACCCCCACGCCATCGCCCGAAGGCGGTGCTCGGCAAGACGGCCGCCGGCATCGTCACGGCAGCACTGCTCACGGCAGGGCTCGCCTCCCCGGCATTCGCCGCCCCCAACGCCGATCTCGGCTATCCCGTCTTCACCGGTTCGGACACCCCGGTGCCGGCCACCGGCGTGGAGTACGACACCCGGAGCGAGCTCGGCGCGATCTTCGACGCCGACGTCGCAGCCGGTGCGGGCGCCTCGCCGGACAACGACTTCTGGTTCGACGAGATGCTCGCCCGCACCGGCACCGCCGGCAGCTTCGGCGACGAGAACCAGTGGCTGTTCTCCCGCGGCAAGGCCGTCTTCATGAAGGTCCACGACCCGGCGGTGCTGGGCTTCGGCGGCGACGTGGCCTACTGGGAGTCGATCAGCGGCCGCGGTGCCTACGCCATCACGCTCACCGTCGACGGCGCACCCGTGACCCTCACCGAGGTGACGGCGGAGCGCAAGCAGACCCCCAGCTACTGGCGGAGCACCTTCACGACCTCGGACGCCGAGCTCACGGTGGTGCAGACGAAGTACATCACCGACGGAAACGTGGCGGTCACGAACGTCGAGCTGCGCTCGGCCGGCGGCGCGAAGAGCGTGGGGGTGAGCGCGAGCTCGCCCTACGCCGCCACCGCGGAGGGCGACGAGCTCACGGGCGTCACGAAGGCGCTCAACAACGTCACGACCGTCTACCCGAGGTTCTCCGGCGACGGCATGACCCCGGCCGACGGCGCCCTCACCGGCACGGTCGAGGTCCCGGCCGGCGGCAGCGCCGGCACGAAGGTGCAGCTCGGCTTCGTCACGCCCGAGATCCCGAGCTCGCGCACCGAGTACGACGCCTACCGCGCCGCCGAGCCCGGTGCCGCCTACACGACGCACGTCACCGACTACAACCGGTGGTGGGCCGACAACGTGCCCTACCTCGACACCCCCGAGGACAACATCGACAAGTCGCTCTACTACCGCTGGTGGCTGATGCGCTTCAACTTCCTCGACGCCGACGCCCCCGGCAACACGTTCCAGTTCCCCACCGCGGTGGAGGGCGTGCTCGGCTACAACAACGCCATCGTGCTCACCTCGGGCATGTTCATCGACGACCTCAAGTACTTCCGCGACCCGGCCTACTCCTACGGCACCTGGGTGTCGGCGGGTGAGGCGGCCAAGAGCTACAAGTTCGTCGACAACCCGGGCGACCCCGCTAACTGGAGCAACAGCTACACCCAGTACATCTCGGATGCGGCCTGGCGCTCCTACCAGCTGCACGGCGGGCCGACCCCCATCGCCGAGAGCCTCGGCACCTACGCGGCCAACGACGTCGAGGGCCTCATCGACGCCTACGACACCGACGACAGCGGCCTGATCGACTACAACTGGGGCGCGATGACGGGCAACGACGCCGACGCGGTCTCCTTCGACGTGCGGCCCGGCGCCTCGATGGACCGCGCCGAGAACGCCTACCTCTACGCCAACGCGCTCGCCGGGGCATCCGCGTTCGACGCCGCGGGCGAGACCGCCAAGGCCGACGAGATGCGCGCCTTCGCGGCGAACATCAAGGCGAAGGTGCTCGACCTGCTCTGGGACGACGAGGACAACCTCTTCAAGCACCGCTTCACGAGCGACGGAGAGCTGGTGAAGTGGAAGGAGACCAACAACTACTATCCGTTCTCGGTCGGGCTCGTGCCGAAGCCGGGCGACGCCGACTACGCCGATGACTACGTCGATGCGCTCCGCCTGTTCGGCGACGACGACCAGTACCCGATCTTCCCGTTCTTCACGGCGAACCAGGCCGACAAGGCCGAGGCGGCGGCGGAGGGCGCACCGGGCAGCAACAACTTCTCGGTGATCAACTCGACGGTGCTGTTCCGCCTGTACTCGGCGGCGCTCCGTGAATACGACACGGATGCGATCACCGCCGAGTCCTACAAGAAGCTCCTCTACTGGAACGCCTGGGCGCACTACCAGAACGGCGGCGACAACCGCCTGCCCGACCAGAACGAGTTCTGGGCCAACGGCTCGGCCGATCCGGCGAAGATCGACTACCGCTCGTGGATCCACCACACCATCCTCGGAGCGACGAACTTCACGATGATCGAGGACACCATGGGCCTCCGCTCGCGGGACGACGCGAAGATCGAGCTCGACCCGATCGACATCGGCTGGGACCACTTCACGGCCAACAACATCCGGTTCCGCGACAACGACCTCACCATCACCTGGGACAAGCCCGGCGGTGAGCGCCACTACGGCGACTCCGTGCCCGAGGGCTACTCCGTCTTCCTCGACGGCACCCTCGCCTTCACCGTCGACTCGCTGGCCCACGTGGTCTACGACCCCGCCACGGGCACCGTGACGTCGGAGGACGGCGCCGAGGTGCTGAGCTCCGCCGCCGCGACGGTCAAGCAGGCCAACGAGGTGCAGTTCACCTCGGCCGACCGCGTGACCGACGTCTTCGCCAAGGCCGGCCGCAACATCGACTCCGCGAGCGCATCGTCGGCGAACGTCGCCGAGGGAGCCGCGGTCTCCGCCACCTTCGAGGCCGACGGGCGACCGGCCTCGGCCGCCGTGAACGGCACCACCATCAACGAGCCCTTCTGGGGCACGGCCGGTTCGCCGAACGCCGAGGACTCGCTCACGGTCGACCTCGGGTCGGCTCAGGCGATCGACGACGTGCGGCTGTACTTCTACCAGAGCTCGAGCACGGCGACCGTCGCCGGCTACTCGGAGCCGCAGGAGTACCGGGTGGAGTACCTCGACGGCGACGAGTGGAAGCGCGTGCCCGACCAGGCCCGCACACCGCTCTACCCGCAGGCGAACTACAACCGCATCCAGTTCCCCGAGATCACGACCTCGCAGCTGCGCGTGACGGTCTCGCACGCTCCCGGTCTCAAGACGGGTCTGAAGGAGATCGAGGCGTTCGCCACCGGCATCGCCGCCCCGGCCGCCGGCAACAGCGCACCGTTCGTCGACGCCTACGTCGATCAGACCGGTGCGGTGCCCGGCCAGGTCAAGCTGGCCGGCGTGGTGAAGGACGACGGGCTCCCCGGCGACTCGCTCAGCTCGACCTGGAGCGTCGTGAGCGCCCCCGAGGGCGGCACCGCCGTCTTCGCCGACGCCTCGGCGGCCACGACCACCGCGCAGTTCACGGTGGAGGGTGAGTACGTGCTGCGGCTCGCGGCCTCGGACGGCGAGCTCGACGCCTCGAAGGAGCTGACCGTGCAGGGCGGTCTCCCGGAGGGCGGCGTGAACGTGGCCCCCGGAGCCACCCCCAGCGCCTCCTACACCGCGCCGTGGACCAACATCGACGCGGTGAACGACGGGGTCGAGGTCTTCTCCGGCGGCGCCAACAACACCGTGTGGGCGACATGGTCGGGCAACCGGCCGGCCAGCCAGTGGCTGCAGTACGACTGGGCGGAGCCCCAGCGCCTCGACAAGGTGGAGCTCTCGTTCTGGCGCGACCAGAACGGTGAGAACATCGGCGACGGCGTGGCCATCCCGAAGAGCTGGAAGCTCGAGGCGTGGGACGGCTCGGCCTGGGTCGAGGTCGGCAACCCCTCCGGCTACGGCCGTGAGGGCGACTCGCCCAACGTCGTGACCTTCGACCAGGTCACCACCACGAAGCTCCGGGCGACGTTCCAGGCCTCGAGCAACGGCAGCACGTTCGCCGCCGTGGGCGTGAGCGAGTTCGAGGCGTTCGTCGAGGCCCCGGTCTCGGTCGACCCGGTGGCGGTGCGCACCGCCGTCGGCACCGTGCCGACCCTCCCGGAGACGGTCACCGGCGTCTACGCCGACGGCTCGCGCGCCGAGCTCGCCGTGGCGTGGCCCGCCATCGACCCGGCCCAGGTGGCCGCCGAGGGCAGCTTCACCGTCACCGGTGTGGCCACCGGCGCTTCGCTCCCGGCTCTTGCCACCGTGTGGGTGCGGGCGACTCCTCCCGGCCAGATCAACACCGTCGACCCTGTGACGGTCTCCACCCCGGCCGGCCGCGCGCCGAGCCTTCCGGGGACGGTGACCGTGCAGTACAACGACGGATCGCGTCAGAGCGGCATCGCGGTCGAGTGGGCGGCGATCGATCCGTCGGCCTACGCCGCTCCCGGCACCTTCACGGTGCAGGGCACGGTCGCCGGCTCTCCGCAGCAGGCCGTCGCCACCGTCACGGTGACGGGCGGTGCCGGAGCCACGGCTCCGGCAGCCCCGGCCGCTCCGACGGCCACGGTCGACGGATCGACGGCGACGGTGGCGTGGAGCGCTCCCGCCGACGGCGGTTCGGCGATCACCTCCTACACGGTCACGATCCACGACGCCCTCGATGCCGCGGTGCGGACCATCGAGGTCACCGAGGGGATCGGCGCCTCGATGAGCACGCTCGTCGAGGGCCTCACCCCGGGCGACTACACGGCGACGGTCACCGCGACCAACGCCGTGGGCACCTCGGCGGCCTCAGCCGCCTCGGCACCGTTCACCATCACGGGCACCGACCCCGAGCCGGAGCCGACCACGGTCGACCGGATCGCTGGGGCGGACCGCTACGAGGTCGCGGTGAACACGTCCAAGGCCGGGTTCGCCGACGGGTCCGACACCGTGTATGTGGCTTCGGGTGCTGTGTTCCCGGATGCGCTGTCGGCGGCTCCGGCTGCGACGGTTGCTGGCGCGCCGATCCTGCTGACGACGACCGCTGACCTGCCTGCAGGTGTGGCGGCTGAGATCAAGCGACTCGGGGCTACCAAGATCGTGATCGTGGGCGGGACCGCGACGGTGTCGGCCAACGTCGAGGCGTCGCTCGCGAAGCTCGGCACGGTGACCCGCATCGGTGGTGCTGACCGGTACGAGGCGTCGCGGAACATCGCGAAGGCGGCGTTCCCTGACGGCGCACCGACCGCGGTCCTGTCGGCGGGCACGACGTTCGCAGATGCCCTGTCGGCGGGTGCGGCGATCGATGGTGAGGGTCCGGTGATCCTGGTGAAGGGCTCGTCCGGTTCGCTGGATGCGGCGACGAAGAAGCTGCTTGCCGATCTCGATGTGAAGAGCATCGCGATCGCCGGTGGCGAGGCCTCGGTCTCGGCGGGCATCCAGACGGATGCCGCGGCGATCGCCGACACCGTCCGCCTGGGTGGTGCTGACCGGTACGAGGCGTCGCGCAGCATCAACGCGCACTTCTTCGACACCGCCGATCACGTGCTGCTCGCGACGGGCCTGAAGTTCTCCGACGCCCTGTCGGGCTCGGCATACGGGCCCCGGATCGACGCGCCTCTCTTCACGGTGAAGGCGGACTGCATCCCCGCAGCCACCCTCGCCCAGATCGAGGAGCTCGGGGCGACGAAGGTCACCCTCCTGGGCGGCCCCGCGTCGCTCTCCGCAGCGGTCGAGAACCTCACCGCCTGCACCCCCTGATGACGACCCTCGACCAGCAGGAGATCGATATGACCGGCAGTTCCCCCGCCCGCCCCGGAGCACGCAGCGCCGTGCGCCGGGGCGGGGCCCTCCTCCTCGGCGGCGTGCTCGCCGCCTCGGCGGTGCTCGCGGGGGCCTCGGCCGCCGTGGCCCAGACCGTCAACCCCATCCTCTCCGACGGCAGCTACTACTCCGCCGATCCGGCCACCCTCGTGGCCGACGACACGCTCTACATCTTCGCCGGGCGTGACGAGGCGGGGCCCACTCAGAATGACTTCATCATGAACGAGTGGCAGACGTTCTCCACGACCGACGTCGAGTCGGGGCAGTGGGAGCACGAGCCCGCCGCGATGCGCCCCGAGGAGGCGTTCGACTGGGCGACCCCCGGCCGGGCCTACGCGGGCCAGGCCGTGGAGGGCACCGACGGGCGCTACTACTGGTACGTGCCGGTCGCGCAGCGCGACCCCCAGTCGGAGAACGCCTTCGCCATCGGTGTGGCGGTGGCCGACAGCCCCACCGGGCCCTGGACCGACGCGATCGGCGGCCCCCTGCTCTCGCAGCGCATCCTGGGCAACGACATCGAGAACATCGACCCGACGGTGCTCGTCGACGACGACGGCCGGGTGTACCTCTACTGGGGCACCTTCGGTCAGCTGCGCGCCATCGAACTCGACCCGAGCATGACCTCGCTGATCGGCGAGCCCATCTCCGTGACGGGGGCTCGGGGCTTCTTCGAGGCTCCCTGGCTCTTCAAGCGCGGCGAGACGTACTATCTGGCCTATGCCGGCAACGAGGTGAGCCCGAGCTGCACCGAGGCGGTGTATCACGCGTGCATCTCGTACGCCACGAGCCCCGGGCCGATGGGGCCGTGGACCTACACGGGCCGCGTGCTCGCTCCGGTCTCGTCGACCACGAGCCATCCCGCCATCACCGAGTTCGACGGCTCCTGGTACATCGCGTACCACACGGCCGACGCCGAGGGCGGCAACCACTTCCGGCGCTCGGTCGCGATCGACGAGGTGCTGTGGGACGACTCCGTGAGCCCGGCCAGGATGCTCGAGGTCGTGCAGACCCCGGAGAAGACCGTGGACCGGACCCCGCGGGCGAACGTGGCGCCCTGGGCGACGGCCTCGTCGTCGAACCAGCCGGTGCCGGCCCAGTACTGGATCCGGGCCCTCAACGACGAGCTCGTGCGGCCCAACCCGCTGCCCCCGGACATGTGGGGCAACTACTCCGGCAACCGGCCGGCCTCGGAGTGGGTGCAGTACGACTGGGAGGAGCCCGTGCGGATCGACTCGACCACGGTCGACTTCTGGCGTGACGCCGCTCCCGGTCTCGGCGACGGGGTCTCGAACCCGGCCTCCTGGGTGCTGCAGTACCGCGACGCGAACGGGGAGTGGGCCGACGTCGCCGACCCCACGGGGTACGGCACGAGCACCGACGAGCCCGTCACGGTGGGCTTCGCACCGGTGACGACCACGGCCGTGCGCCTCACCATGCAGGCAGCGCCCGGCACGGCAGACCCGAGCCGGTACTCCGCCGTCGCGATCGAGGAGTGGCAGGTGGATGCCCAGCAGCCGGCGTCGGTCTCCGAGCCGCTGATCGAGACCGCGAGCGGCACCGCCCCGGTGCTCCCGGCCACCGTCGACCTGACCATGCCGGACGGCGAGGTCGTGCCGGCTCCCGTGATCTGGGATGAGGTCGATCCGGTCGACTGGTCTCGCCCCGGCACCTTCGAGGTCGCGGGCTTCGTGGAGGGCTACGCCGCCGGAACCGTCGCGGCGACCGTCACGGTGACGGGCGACCCGGATCCGGGAACCGACACCACGGCGCCCACGGTCGCGCTCAGCACCACGCCGGTGGAGCCCGCCTCGGGCTGGTTCCGCACCGCTCCGGTGGTGCGGGCCGCGGCGACGGACGAACGCGACCTGCGGCTCACGATCGAGCTGCGGGTGAACGGCGGGGAGTGGCAGGCCACGCCCAACGCGCGGTTCGCCGACCTGCCGGTGCCGACGGAGGGCGAGACCACGGTCGAGGCCCGAGCCGTCGACGCGGCCGGGAACGTCTCGACCGTGGCGAGCACGACCGTGCGGTTCGACCGCACGGCACCCGTGGTCACCTCGGCCGTCTCCCTCGCGGACCGCACGGTGTCGCTCGCGGCGACGGATGCGACCTCCGGTGTGGCGGGGCTGGAGTACTCGATCGGCGACCGTGCCTCGTGGCAGCCCTATGAGGCTCCCGTCGAGGCCGGTCCCGAGAGCGTGTGGGTCTTCCACCGGGCGACCGACACGGCAGGCAACGTCTCGATGGTCGGCTCGGTCACCGTGCCGGCCGACGATGACTCGCCCCTCGAGGGCAACGTCGCGCCGCTGGCCACCGCCTCCGCCTCGTACACCTCACCGTGGACCCAGGTCGCCTGGGTCAACGACGGCGACGCCACGGCGGAGGCCCCGGGCTGGGGCACCTGGCCTGAGGTGGGCGAGCAGTGGGTAGAGCTGCAGTGGCCGCGCGTCGTGAGCGTGGACCGTGCCGCGGTGAGCTTCTTCACCGACCAGGACGAGTCGGCGAACGCCGGCGTGATCGTGCCGGAGTCGTGGCGCATCCAGTACTTCGACTTCACAGTGGGCGACTGGCGCGACGTGGTGGCTCAGGGCGAGTACGGCCGCGACCGGGTGGCGGCCAACGCGGTCGCCTTCGAGAAGGTCACGACCGATCGCCTGCGCGTCACGATGCAGGCCTGGGGCGAGACGCCCACCACAGGCTCGTCGGGCCTCCGCGAGATCGAGGTCTTCGCGGCTGCGCCGGACCCCGACCCCGAGCCGGAGCCGGAGCCGACCGTGGTGGACCGCATCGCGGGTGCGGACCGGTACGAGGTCGCGGTGAACACGTCGAAGGCGGGGTTCCCCTCCGGGGCGTCGACCGTGTACGTGGCATCAGGGGCTGTGTTCCCGGATGCGCTCTCCGCATCTCCCGCGGCCACGGTCGCCGGTGCGCCGATCCTGCTGACGACGACCGCTGACCTGCCTGCAGGTGTGGCGGCCGAGATCAAGCGACTCGGGGCTACGAAGATCGTGATCGTGGGTGGCACCGCGACGGTGTCGGCCAATGTCGAGGCGTCGCTTGCGAAGCTGGGCACGGTCACTCGGATCGGTGGTGCTGACCGGTACGAGGCGTCGCGGAACATCGCGAAGGCCGCGTTCCCTTCGGGTGCTCCGACGGCTGTGCTGTCTGCGGGCACGACGTTCGCCGATGCGCTGTCGGCGGGTGCGGCGATCGATGGTGAGGGTCCGGTGATCCTGGTGAAGGGCTCGTCCGGGTCGCTGGATGCGGCGACGAAGAAGCTGCTGACCGATCTCGATGTGAAGAGCATCGCGATCGCCGGCGGCGAGGCGTCGGTCTCGGCAGGCATCCAGACGGATGCGGCTGCGATCGCGACCACGGTGCGACTCGGTGGTGCTGACCGGTACGAGGCGTCTCGCAGCATCAACGATCACTTCTTCACCGAAGCCGATCACGTGCTGCTGGCCACGGGCCTGAAGTTCTCCGATGCCCTCGCGGGCTCGGCGTACGGGCCCCGGATCGACGCGCCCCTGTTCACGGTGAAGGCCGACTGCATCCCCGCAGCGACCCTCGCCCAGATCGAGGAGCTCGGCGCCACCAAGGTCACCCTGCTCGGAGGCCCGGCCTCGCTGTCGGCGGCGGTGGAGGACCTGGTGGCCTGCACCCCCTGAGGCTCACCTGATCCGGCAGAAAGTGCCCTCATCCATTGCGGATGGGGGCACTTTCTGCCGGTTCGCGTCCGGTGACGCGGCTCGGTGTCGGTCACACCTGGGCATCGCGGGGAGGCGGGGGTCAGCGGATGGCGATCGCGTTGGGCGGGGAGCCGACGCCTCCCGGGAGGTTGAGCGGCTTGCAGGTGAGCAGGAAGTCGTAGACGCCGTCGGCGGCGCACGCGTCGGCGAGCTCGTCGAGGCGCCAGAGCTCGCCGAGCGCCATGCCGAGCAGGGCGATGAGGGGCCGGTGCAGCATGCCGCTGTGGTCGACCCCGCGCGGCGGCGGAGCATCGGCCGCCGAGCGGAAGTCGCTGTCGATGACCGGATCGGCCTCCACCGCGAGGTTGTCGGCGGCGACCAGCGCGATCTCGTGGTCCCAGAGCCAGCGCAGGATCTCCTCGCGCTGCGCCAGCCCCGGCGAGCGGCGCCAGGGCGTGGCCGCGCGCTCGGCGGGCGACTTGGCGAGGTACTGCTCGGCCCATCCGGTGCGGAGCAGCAGCATGTCGCCGCCCCGGAACGCGACCTGCTGGGCCTCGGCGATCTCGTCGAGCATCCGGGCGTCGAGGGGGATGGTCGCCGACGCGTCGTAGGGGAGCCCCTGCCGGGCGAAGTGACGCGGCACGTCGAGCAGCACCCCTCGTCCCGCGATGCCGACCTCGGCCCACGCGTGCACGCCCAGCGTGGTCGACGACTCGTCGTTGTCGGCCGACGCGAGACCGTTGTAGAAGCCGTGCTCCGGGTGCCCGATGTGCCGCAGGGCGTCGATCTGCGAGGAGGCCTGTAGGTAGAACGAGTCGACGTGGTCGTCGCGGTGCCACTCGTTGTTGGCGAAGACCGTGTGGGCGAGCGGATGCCGGGTGCCGGTGGGGTAGGGCTCGAACGCGGTGATGGGGTGGTCGAGGCCGAAACGCCGGCCGGTGCGCACGAGCGCCGCCGCGGCGGCGACCCGCTCGGGGGTCAGGAAGTTGACGGTGCCGAGCTGGTCGTTGCGGCCGAAGTGCTCCCAGCTGGAGTGCGGGGGCGTGGCCGAGGCGAGCTCGTCATAGGTCGGGGTTCTCACGGGGTCGTCCGTCCGGGGAGCCGCTGAGCTCGGCGGTGAGGGCCGCGGTCGTGGTCAGCAGGTGCGAGATGATGGGGGAGTCGCGGGTCAGGTCCGCGTTCGGGTCGGCGCCGAGCAGGCCGATCGTGGCCGCGATGCCGAACTCGTCGAAGACGGGCGCGGCGGCCGAGAAGACGCCTCCGGATTGGGAGGCGATGCAGTATCCGGAGCGCCTCGCCGTGTACACGGCCGCCTCGAGCTCGGCGCGCTCCGCGGAGGTCGCGCCCTCGGTCATCCAGTCGAAGGCCCGGTCGTCGGTGAGATGGGCGAGGAAGATCCGCGTCTGCGCCGCTGTGGCGTCGAGCTGCGAGCCCGCTCGCACCGTCACCACCGCGGTGCGGCTCCGGTCGTCCTCCACGAGGGCGACCACGGGCCCGCGGGCGCCCCACAGGCTGAGCACGGCCGTCATGCGCACGGCCGCGCTCAGCTCGGCGAGGTGGGGCGGGGCGATCTCGGTGACCCGACGCCGGCTGAGGGCGTGGATGCCCAGCTGGAGCATGAGGCCGCCGAGCACGAAGGTGCCGCGGCGGGGTCCGCGCTCGAGGATGCCGGCGGCCACGAGCGACGCGCAGTAGCGGTACGCCGTGGTGCGGTTCAGGCCCAGCCGTTCGGCCACCTCCGCCGCGCTCAGCTCCGCGGTGTGCGGGCCGAACAGCGAGCAGATCTGACCGACCCTGGCCACGGCCTGGATGTCGGATCCCGATGTCTCCTGGCCGCCTTCGATGTTCGCCATGCCTGAATCGTAGTTCAGGGTGAGAACAGGGCCGGGGCGGCCGGGCGCGAGCGCGGACCCGCTCGTCATCCGGCGAGCCAGGTGGTGAGTTTGTTCGAGACGTCGTTGAAGTTCTCGGCGTACCAGTCGATGTCCTGCAGCACGGTGCCTCCGGTGTTGGCGGGGCCGTAGACCTCGACCTTCTCGGTGAACTCGTCGAGCTCGGGCTTCGCGGCCGTGTTGACGGGGGCCACACCGAGCAGCTCCGAGATCTTCGCCACCTGCTCGGGCTCGACGACGCTCGAGATGAACTCGACCGCGGCATCCTTGTGGGGGGCGCCCTTGGGGATGGCGAAGGCGTTGAGCGAGGCGACCGTCTCGTCCCACACGACGGTGATGTCGAGCCCGTTCTGCATGAGCGGGACCAGCCGCGAGTCCGGCAGCAGGAACGTGTCGACCTGGCCCGCCTCGACGGCCTGCTGCAATGCACCGACGTTGGGGGCGAAGGTGGTGTCGTCGCGGATCTCGCCGAGCTTCTCGAGGGCGCGGTCGACGTCGAGCGGGTACAGGTCGTCGGCCGCGACGCCGTCGGCCAGCAGCGGGTACTCCAGGATGCCGTTCTGGAGGTTGTTCACGATGCCGCGCTGGCCCGGGAACTTCTCGGTGTCGAAGAAGTCCTCGACCGTCTTCGGCCCCTCGCCCTCGGGGAACGCGTCGGTGCGGTAGGCGATCGGTGTCGCGTTGATCCAGTTGCCGAGGTAGCACTCGCCCACGGTGCCCTCCACCAGATCGGTCTGGTCGATGGCGCTGAGGTCGAGCGGCTCGAAGAGGGTGTCGCAGTTCTGCTGGGCGGCGTACGGGGCCGTGGCCACCACGTCCCACTGCACCGATCCGCTGTCGACCTGGGCCTTCACCTGCGCCACGTCGGGCGGGGAGGTGTTGACGAAGGTCACGTTCGGGTGGGCCTCGGTGTAGGGGGTCTGCCAGGCCTCGATCTGGGCGTCCTGGCCGCCTCCGCCGTAGCCGACGAAGGTGATGGTGGTCGCCGCATCGGCGGCGGGCTCGGAGCTCGAGCCACCGCCGGCGGCCGGGGTGGAGGAGCACGCGGCGAGGAGGCCGGCGACCGCCACGAGGCTGAGAGCGGTGCTGATGGTTCTGGATCTGGACACCATTGTCGTTTCCTTCTGGTTGCTGGGTGTGGTGGGTGGGGATGGGGGGAGGTGCAGGGCGTTCGGCGCGGTCAGGCCGCGACGATCCGCTGGCGTTCCGGCTTCCACCAGGCGGTGACCTGGTCGCCGACGGTGAAGGTGGAGTCGAGGGCGTCGACGCGGGCACGACCGAGCTGGCGCACGCGGCCGAGGTCGAGCAGGGCCGTGCGGTACGACCCCATGTACTCGAGGTCGCGCACGACCGCGCCGACGGAGTTGCTGCCGGAGGGCACGTCGGCCGGATCGTGGGCCACCCGCACGTCTTCGGGCCGCACCACCACGGCCGCGCGGTTCGCCGCGCCGGGGTGGCTCGAGACGGTGCCCGGGACGATCGACCAGGTGCGGCCGTCCCAGCCGGCCGACGTCGCCGAGGCGGCTCCGTCGAGGTCGAAGACGTTGGAGTCGCCGAGGAAGCGGGCGGTGAAGAGCGTGTCGGGCTCCCGGTAGAGCTGCTCGGGCGAACCGACCTGCTCGATGTGCCCGCTGTTGAACAGGGCGATCCGGTCGGAGAGGTTCATCGCCTCCTCCTGATCGTGGGTGACGAACACGAAGGTGGATCCGACCTCCCGGTGGATGCGCCGGATCTCCGTCTGCAGCGCCGCGCGGAGGTTGCGGTCGAGAGCGCCGAGCGGCTCGTCGAGCAACAGGGCGGCGGGGTTGAACACGATCGCCCTGGCCAGGGCCACGCGCTGCTGCTGACCGCCGGAGAGCTGGGAGGGGTAGTTGCCGTCGCGGTCCGGCAGCTGCACCAGGTCGAGCACCTCCGAGACCCGGCGGGCGATCTCGGCCTTCGGGACCTTGCGCTCCTTGAGCGGGTAGGCCACGTTCTGGGCCACCGTCATGTGCGGGAACAGGGCGTAGTTCTGGAAGAGCATGCCGAGGTTGCGCTTGTGCGGCGGCAGCGAGCCCACGTCGGAGCCGTTCAGCGCGATGGTGCCCGAGGTGAGGGTCTCGAAGCCCGCGATGAGATTGAGGGTGGTGGTCTTGCCCGATCCGCTCGGGCCGAGGAGGGTCATGAACTCGCCGGGCTCGATGGTGAGTGAGATGTCGTCGACCGCGGGCGCGGCGAGCCCGTAGTCCTTGGTCACGCCCTCGAGGCGGATCTGCGTGCCCTGCTTCGCCGCGGAGGCCGCGGAGGCCGCAGAGGCCGAGGACGTGGGAGTCCCGGCGCGTGAGGTGCTCGAAATGGTCAAGGCGATCTCCTAACGCTTCTTCGTGCGACGGCTGCCGATCAGCAGCGGCACCAGGAAGATGATGGTCACCGCGACGACGACGAGACTCGACGACGCGGAGATGGTGGGGTCGAGCTCGAACGTCACGCTGTTGTACATCTGCACCGGAAGTGTCTGGAACGTGGGCGAGCGGAGGAACAGGGCGATGACGACCTCGTCGAACGAGGTGACGAAGGCGAAGATGGCGCCCGTGAGCACGCCGCGGCTGATCAGCGGCATGGTGACCGTGATGAAGGAGCGAATCGGCGACGCACCGAGCGAGGCCGAGGCGCGCAGGAGCTTGGGGTCGAACCCGCCGAGCGCGGCGGTGACCGAGACCAGCACGAACGGCACGCCGAGCGCGGCGTGCGCGATGACGTAGCCGAAGACGCTGCCGGTGAGGTGCCACTGCAGGAACGCGATGTAGACGGCGACGGCGACCACGATGGCGGGGGTCACGAGTGAGATCATGAGCAGGGTGCGCGCGAACGCCGCGAGCCGCCCGGTGAGGCGGTCGAGCCCCACGGCCGCCGCGGTGCCCACGACCGTCGCGATGATCGCCGCGAGCGTCGCCACGAGGAACGAGTTGCCGAGCGACGAGAGCCAGATGGGGTCGGTGAAGAAGTTCTCGTACCAGCGCAGCGAGAAGTCCTGCGGCGGGAACTGGAACGCCGAGGCCGAGCTGAAGCTCAGCGGGATGACGATGAGCGTGGGGAGGATGAAGTAGAGGGCCACCACGGCGCCGATGACGATCAGCCACCAGGGGATGGGATCGATCCCGCGGTCGCGACGGCTCGGCCGACGCGGGGCCGGGGCCGGAGTGGCCGGGTTCGCGGTCTCGTGCTCGTCGAGCGCGGTCATCGCTGCTCCTTCCGATCGGTGGTGGCGGCGGCGCCGATGGCCGAGATGGTGCCGCCGAAGCGGTTGGCCCAGGCCACGAGCGTGAGCGTGATGACGAGCACGAGGATGCCGAGGGCGCCTGCGCCGGCGAAGTCGAGCAGCTGCGTGGTGCGCTGGGCGAGCAGCTGCGCGATGAGCGACTGCTGGGGCGAGCCGAGCAGTGCGGGCGTCACGTAGAAGCCGAGGCTGAGCGTGAAGACGAGGATGAGGCCGGAGACCACGCCGCCGCGGGAGAGCGGCCAGTAGATCTTCCAGAACGCCACGAGCGGCGAGGAGCCGAGCCCGCGGGCGGCCAGCAGCAGCCGCCGGTCGATGCCGCCGAGGGAGCTGAACAGCGGCAGCACCATGAACGGGAGCAGCACCTGGCTCATCGCCACGGTCACGCCCACCACGCTGCCCTGGAAGGCGATGTCGTCGGCTCCGAAGAACTCGAAGACGCTCTGCACGGGGCCGCCGCGCTGCAGGAGCACGATCCAGGCGTAGTTGCGCGCCATCACCGAGGTCCAGAACGGGATGAGCACGATCACGAGCAGCACACCGCGAAGGCGCGGCCCCACCCGGGTCATGAGGTAGGCGTAGGGGTAGCCGAGGAGGAACGCGACCGCGGTGACGATCGCCGCCGTCGCGACCGTGCGGCCGAGCACCGTGAGGGTGACACCGTCGGTGAAGAGCGACGCGTAGTGCTCGAGGGTGAAGCCCGGGGCTCCGACGCTCGTGAGCAGGCTCTGCCCGAGGGGCACGAGGAGCACCGCGGCGAGCAGTCCGAGTGCCGGTATCAGCAGCAGCCAGCTGGGGCGCGGGGCGCGGCGCTGTCGTGTGGTCGTGGTCATCGCTATCCGTTCACCATTGCGCTGAGCTGCTCGGCAGACTCTCTCAGCATTATCACTCTGTCCTCCGACTCGGCGGAGGAGGGAAGCATCGTCGTGGTCCCGAGCACGGCCATGGCGGCCTGGATCTCGTGGCTGCCGAACACGGGAGCGGCCACCGAGGCGAGGCCCACCCGGCCGAGATCGGCCCAGGCGATGCGGTCGCGCCTGGCCAGGGCCAGCTCGGCGTTCTCCCGCCTGGCCTCCTCGGGCCCGAGTCCCGCGTGCAGCCGGGCGACCACGGCGGGGTCGGACTGGAAGGCGAGGAGCACTCGGGACTGGGCGGCCTTCACCTCGAGCACGGTGCCGACGCGCACGGTGAGCACGATCGTGCCGGCGTTCGCCTCCTCCACGTGGCCCACGACGGCGCCGGAGCGGCCGAGGAAGCTCAGCACGGCGGTGAGGCCCGTGCGATCCGACAGCCGGCGGAGCATCGTGGGGGCCAGGGCGAGGATCTGCTGGCGGCTCGAGACGAGACCCGAGAGCTGGTCGACGAGAGGGCCGGGGCCGTTGGAGGCGTTGAGGAAGCCCGACGACTGCAGCGACAGCAGGTAGCGGTGGGCCGTGCTGCGGTTGAGGCCGAGCCGCTCGGAGACGAGGGTCGGCGAGAGCGTGCGGGTGTTCTGGTCGAACAGGGCGAGCACCATGGCCGCCCGTTCGATCGACTGGATGGAACCGCGGTCGGTGTCGGCGATCGGCACGACGGTCTCCGGTGCGTTCGCCTCGGGTGCGGGATCGGTCATGGCTCACCTCCTCATCGAGGGTCTGGTCGGGTACGTCGATCAGTAAAGCAAGCAATTGTTCATAATGCAATCCCAGATTTCGTATCTTGAACACATCTCCCGCTCTGCCATGAGCCTGAATCGCAGGCTTCCAAGTAGACAGATGCGGCATCCGTCCGTATTCTGAACCAAAAGCTCGCAATCCGAACACAAGGAGGTTCTCGGATGACCGTCACCCCCGACGCACCCGTCCCCACGCCCGCCCCCTCTCCTGCACTGCTGAAGGTGCTGCACGGCGCCGTCGATCTGCACGTGCACTCCGGCCCCAGCCCGTTCCCGCGCCGGCTCAACCACGTCGAGGCCTCCTACGACGCCGCGCGGATCGGGCTCCGCGCCCTGCTGATCAAGTCGCACCACCACAACACCGTGATGGACCTGCTCGCGATGCAGGACCAGCTGAAGGATGCGCCGACTCCCGTCTACGGGGGAGTGGCGCTCAACTCCGAGGTCGGTGGCATCAACCCCTCGGCCGTCGCCGTCGCCATCCAGATGGGCGGCCGTGCCGTCTGGGGGCCCACCGTCTCGGCCGGTCAGCACATCCGTGCGCACAGCCACGACGACGGCTTCCCCACCGCCGGCTCGAACCTCGAGGAGAAGGAGGAGTCGGTGTGGGCCGCCGACGGGACCATCTCGGCGGAGACCGTGAGGGTGACCCAGCTCGTGGCGGAGGCCGGCATCATGCTCTCGGGCGGCCACCTCGACGCCGAGTCGATGAAGGCGCTCTTCGCCACCGCGCAGGAGAACGGAGTGCGCCGGCTGCTGCTGCACCACCCCGACTTCATCGTGAACGCCTCGGAGGGCGACGTGGAGGCGATGCTCGGCTACGGCGCCTTCGTGGAGCACGAGATGTCGATGTACCACCCCGACGTGCCCGCTCCCGGATTCCCCATCTCGCAGCTGGTCGACTGGATCGAGAAGGTGGGCCCCGAGCGCACCGTGATCGACTCCGACCTCGGCCAGAAGACCAACCCGCTGCCCGTCGACGGCTACATCTACGTCATCCAGCAGCTTCTCGACCACGGCGTGAAGGAGAAGGACGTCCGCCAGATGATCTGCCGCAACACCGCCTACCTGCTCGGCCTCGAGGAGACCAACTGATGCAGCGCGCCGAACAGGTCATCATCAGCACGGCCGTCACCGGATCGGTCAACGTGCCCTCGCAGAGCGAGCACCTCCCGCTGAGCGCCGATCAGGTCGTGCAGTCGGCGCTCGAGGCGGTGGAGGCGGGTTCGGCCGTCATCCACCTGCACGCCAGGCATCCCGACGGCCGGCCGGCGTGGGAGGCCGAGCTCTACGAGCAGATCGTGCCGCGCATCCTCGAGCAGACCGACGTGGTGATCAACATCACCACGGGCGGATCGTCGGCCATGACGATGGAGCAGCGTCTCGCCGGCGCCCTGCGGTTCGCGCCGGAGCTCGCCTCGCTCAACATGGGCTCGATGAACTTCGTCTACTCCGGCATCGCCGACAAGGTCACGGAGTGGAAGCACGGCTGGGAGGAGCAGTACGTGCGGAACACCTACTCCCATCCGTTCATCAACTCGTTCGACCGCATCGAGCACACCCTCCGCGAGCTCGGCGAGGGCCTCGGCACCCGCTTCGAGTTCGAGTGCTACGACATCGGGCACCTCTACACGCTCGCCTACTTCGTGGAGCGGGGCCTCGTGAAGCCGCCCTTCCTCATCCAGGGCGTCTTCGGCATCCTCGGCGGCATCGGGGCGCACCACGAGAACCTCACCCACATGGTGGCGATCGCCGACAAGCTCTTCGGCGACGACTACTACTTCTCGGCCTTCGCCGCCGGCCGCGGCCAGATGCAGTTCGGCACGCACAGCGCGTGGCTCGGCGGCCACGTGCGGGTGGGGCTCGAGGACAGCCTGTGGATCGGCAAGGGCGAGCTCGCCACGAGCAACGCGCAGCAGGTGCGCAAGATCAGGGCCGTCGTGGAGGATCTCGGTCGCCCCATCGCCACCCCCGCCGACGCCCGGCGCATGCTCGCCCTCAAGGGCTCCGGCGGGGTCACACTCCAGAAGGCAGGAAGCGCGACGACATGACCATGTACGCCAAGGACGACATCCGATCGACGCTCGCCGCGGCACCGCAGGCGCCCCCCAGGGACGTCGACCCCTCGACCCCCGTGAAGCCCTCGCAGTGGCTCGCGTTCCACGACCTCGCGCCCAGCGAGGTAAGCGCCTCGGGTGGCCGCACCTGGATCGCCCGCGCCGCCAACCTCGTCGTCGTGTACTCCGAGGCGCGGGCCGGCGACGTCCTCACCCGCACCGGGCAGCCCGACGAGTACGCGGTGCTGCTCTACTCGGAGAGCGCGCCCCTCCGCATCACCGCCGAGGGCGCCACGGCCGGCAGTGGCACAGCCGAGGTGGCCGAGGAGGCCTTCGTGGTGGTGCCGCCGGGCGACAGCTCCGTCGAGGTGCTGGCCGACGGCCCCGTCATCCGGCTGTTCTCCACCCTCGACGAGGAGCTCGCGGCCTCGGCGCTGAACGCCGCGGCCTACGACGAGCCCGACCTCCGCGCCGCGCCGCTCGAGCCCTGGCCCGACCCCGTCGGGGGTTTCGCACTGCGGGTCTACCGCCTCGCCGACACCCCGATCGCCGAGGGCCGCTTCGGCCGCATCTTCCGCACCACGAACCTCATGGTCAACTTCCTGGCCGAGGAGCCGGCGCCGCGCGACGAGCACCGGCTGTCGCCGCACTTCCACGACGACTTCGAGCAGATCTCGTTCGGGGTGAAGGGCACGTTCGTGCACCACATCCGCTACCCCTGGGGCCCGGATTCCGCCGCGTGGCGGGAGGACGAGCACCGCGAGATCGGCACGCCGTCGATCTGCATCATCCCGCCGCCCACGGTGCACACCACCCAGGGGGTCGGCGTGCACCAGCAGCTGCTCGACATCTTCTCGCCCCCGCGTGCGGACTTCTCGGCCTCGGGCTGGGTGCTGAACGCCGACGACTACCCGGCGCCGTGATGGCGACGCGAACGAGCCTGTTCAAGGCCGCACTCGACCGGCCGGGAGGCCCGGCGCTCGGCACCTGGGTGAAGCTGCCCGCCCTCGAGAGCGTCGAGCTGATGGCGCTCGCCGGCTTCGACTTCGTGGTGATCGACCTTGAGCACTCGGCGCTGAGCATCGAGTCGGCCGCGCAGCAGATCGGGGTCGCACTGCTGGCGGGCGTCTCGCCCATCGTGCGCATCCCGGCGCTCGACGGCGGGGTCGTGCAGCGCGTGCTCGACGCCGGGGCGGAGGGCATCATGCTGCCGCACGTCGACACCGTCGCCCAGGCACGGGCCGCCGCGGCGGCCGTGCGCTTCCCCCCTCGCGGAACGCGCGGTGTGGGGAGCACGAGCCGAGCGGGGGCCTGGGGTGCACTGCCGCGCGAGGAGTACCTGCGCTTCGGCCAGGAGGAGGTGGTGCTCATCGCGCAGATCGAGAGCGCCACGGCCGCGCGCTCGGCCGGGGAGATCGCCGCGGTCGAGGGCGTCGACGCCCTGCTCATCGGGGCAGCCGACCTCTCGACGAGCGAGGGGCGGTCGGAGTCCGACCCCGAGATCGTCGCCCTCATCGCCGCCGCCGTGCGCGACAGCCTGGCCGCAGGGGTCCCCATCGGCAACGCCGGGGGAGCCACCGCCGCAGCCGCGCGGGCCTCGGCGGAGGCCGGATACCGTTTCACCTTGATGAGCAACGACGCGAGTCTGCTCGGAGCCGCCGCAGCCGCCGCGGTCTCCGCGGGTCGCACCGTGCACGACGACGAACCACGGAAGGACACGCCATGACAGGCACACCGCACGAGGGAATGCTCCACGGCAAGGTCGTTCTCGTGATGGGCGCGAGCGCCGGGATCGGCGCCGACGCCGCCCGGGTCTTCGCCGGGCACGGCGCATCCGTCATGCTCGTGGCGCGCACGGAGGGGCCGCTCCGAGCGGTGGCGGATGCGCTCACCGAGGAGGGCTTCTCCGCCCACCACGCCGTGGGCGACATCAGCCGGGGAGCCGATGTGGCGCGGATCGTGGACTCCACGATCGAGCGCTTCGGCCGCCTCGACGGCGCCTTCAACAACGCGGGCCTCACCCAGGGCGGCCGCCTCGACGAGGTGTCGGAGGAGGACTTCGACCGCATCCTCTCGGTCAACGTGAAGGGCGTGTGGCTGTGCCTGCGCGAAGAGCTCCGCGTGATGCGCGCGGCCGGCTCCGGGTCGATCGTGAACGTCAGCAGCATCGGCGGGCTCCGCGGCAGCTCGGGCATGGGCGCCTATCAGGCCACCAAGCACGCGGTCATCGGGCTCACCCGCACGGCGGCGCACGACAACGGGCCGGCCGGCATCCGGGTGAACGTCATCGCCCCCGGGCCCACCGAGACCCCCATGCTGGAGCAGACCCGCCGGGCGATCCCGGGCGGGGTGGAGGCGCGGATCGCGGCGACCCCGCTCCGCAAGGTGGGCACGGGCACCGAGGTGGGGGAGGCGGCCGCCTGGCTGCTGAGCGACCTCGCGAGCCACATCAGCGGCGTCGTGCTGCCCGTCGACGGAGGCTTCAGTGCCTAGGGCGGGCCGGGCACCCGCCTCCACCGTGCTCCGTGACGGTCGTGCAGCGGCCGCGGCAGGCACCGGAACGCTGCGCCTGCCGACGCGCATCCATGTGGGCTACGGCGTGCGATCGCAGATCCCGCCGCTGCTCGCCGAGCACGGTTCGAGGGTCTTCGCCGTCGTCGATCCGTTCCTCGCCGGCTCGCCGCACTTCACAGCACTCGTCGACGCCGTGCGGGCACAGGGCGCCGAGGTCGAGATCCACACCGACGTGCTGCCCGAGCTCCCCGTGGGCTCGCTCACCGCGAGCGGCGACGCGGCGCGGGCGTTCGGGCCCGACGTCGTGCTCGCCTACGGCGGGGGCAGCTCGCTCGACGCCGCCAAGCTCATCGCGCTGCTCGTGACGCACGGGGGAGCGCTCGCCGACTACTACGGCGAGAACAACGTGCCGGGGCCCGTGCTCCCCATCGTGGCCGTGCCCACCACGGCCGGAACCGGATCGGAGGTCACGCCCGTGGCCGTGATCTCGGATCCGGATCAGGAGATGAAGATCGGCATCTCGAGCCCGCACCTGGTGCCGGTGGCCGCGGTGGTCGATCCGGAGCTCACGCTCGGAGCGCCGCCCGCGGTCACCGCCTACGCCGGCATCGACGCGCTCGTGCACGCCCTCGAGTCGTTCACCGCGACCGAGCTGCCGCTCGAGTGGGGTGGCAGGCTGCCCGTGTTCACGGGGCAGAACCTCTTCGCCGACCAGCTCGCCCTCGAGGCCGTGCGGCGCATCGCGCCCTCGCTCGCGCGGGCCGTGGCCGATGGCTCGGACCGGGAGGCCCGCGCCGAGGTGGCCTACGGGAGCCTCCTCGCCGGCATGTCGTTCGGCCCCACCGGCACGCACCTCTCGCACGCGCTGCAGTACCCCATCGGCGCCATCACCAAGACGCCGCACGGGCTCGGCACGGGGCTCATGATCCCGTACGTGCTGCAGGCCTGCGTGCCCGTCATCCCCGAGCGGCTCGCCCGCATCGGGGAGGCGCTCGGCGGGGTCGAGGCGGATCCGTGGGTCGCGGCTCAGGATGCCGTGGACCGGGTGGCCGTGCTCTGCCGGGCCATCGGCATCCCGCAGAGCCTCGCCGAGATCGGTGTCGAGCACGATCAGCTCGAGCGCATCGCCGACCTCGCCCTGCGCGCCCGCAGACTCGTCGACATCTCGCCGCTCGGCTCCGACCGGCAGACCCTCCTCACCATCCTCGAGGCCGCCCACGCGGGCGACCGCACGCTCATCGCGGCCACCGGCCGCAGCGGCCGCTGACCGCGGCCGGGAAGGACCCCCGCATGACCACCGCCACCACCACCCTCCCGTTCCGGGCGGAGCTCTTCCTCGACGGCGCCTGGCGACCGGGCGCCGACGGGCGCACGTTCCCCGTGATCGATCCCTCCGACGGCTCCACCATCGCCGACTTCGCGATCGCGAGCCGCGAGGACTGCCTGCACGCCGTGGAGTCGGCCGCCGCCGCCCAGGAGAGCTGGGCGGCCACGTCGCCCCGGCACCGCAGCGAACTGCTGCGTGCGGCCTACGAGGTGCTCACCGACGAGGTCGAGCTGTTCGCCGAGATCATGATCCGGGAGAACGGCAAGTCGTACGCCGACGCGATCGGGGAGGCGAACTACGCCAAGGAGTTCTTCCGCTGGTTCGCCGAGGAGGCCGTCCGCATCCCGGGCGAGTACCGGCTCTCCCCGGGCGGCGACAAGCGGATCGTGGTCGACCGGCAGCCCATCGGGGTGTCGCTGCTCATCACGCCCTGGAACTTCCCGGCCGCGATGGCCACCCGCAAGCTCGCGCCGGCGCTCGCCGCGGGCTGCACCGTCATCCTGAAGCCGGCCAGGGAGACCCCACTCACCGCCGCGTACGTGGTCGACGTGCTGCACCGCGTCGGCTTCCCGAGCGGCGTCGTGGGCCTCGTGACCCCCGTGCCGACCGGGCCGATCGTGGCCGAGATGCTCGCGCATCCGGCTGTGCGGAAGCTCTCGTTCACGGGATCGACCGAGGTCGGCCGGGAGCTGCTGCACGCCTCCGCCGACACCGTGGTGAGCACCTCGATGGAGCTGGGCGGAAACGCGCCGGTCATCGTGCTGCCGGGCGCCGACCTCGAGCTGACGGTGCGCGAGTCGCTGCTCGCGAAGATGCGGAACGGCGGATCGGCGTGCACGGCCGCCAACCGCTTCTACGTGCACTCGTCGGTGCACGACGCCTTCGTGGCGCGCATGGCGGAGGAGCTCGCGGCGGTGCGCGTGGGCCCCGGGCTCGATCGCTCGAACCAGCTGGGGGCCCTCGTGTCGGTGAGGGAGCGTGACAAGGTCGCCGCCCTCGTGCAGTCGGCGGTGGCCGAGGGGGCTGTCGTCGTGACGGGCGGTGAGAGCTCGGCGGAGGGCGCCTTCTACGACGCGACGCTCCTCACGAACGTACGGCACGGATCCGCCGTCAACGCCACCGAGATCTTCGGGCCGGTGACGGCCGTGGTGGTCTACGACGACGTCGACGAGGCCATCCGCATGGCCAACGACACCGTGTTCGGGCTGATGGCGTACGTCTTCGGCGAGGAGCGCGCGGCGATCGCGGTGGCGGGCCGGCTCGAAGCGGGGATGATCGCGATCAACCGCGGGGTCGTGAGCGATCCGGCGGCACCTTTCGGCGGTGTCAAGCAGAGTGGTCTCGGCCGCGAGGGCTCGAGCGACGGCATCCTCGAGTTCCTCGAGGAGAAGTACATCGCCCTGACCGCCTGAGGGCCTGACCGCTCGTGTCCTGGGCGGGCCCTACGGGGCCGACTGGAACCAGCGGATGAGGGCCCGCACCGCCGGGGTCGTGGAACTCACGTCGTCGGTGTCGTCGGCGAGGTCGTCGAAGGTCTTGCGGTAACCGGGGATCGACGCCTCCTCGGCGACGGCGACGGGCTGGAACCCCATCGTCCACTCCGGGAACTGGCGGGAGTCGACGATCTCGTCGATGAGCACCCGCACGTCGCGGTGGCCCGTGTCGTCGGCGATCCGCTCCATCAGGTCGTGCACCGGGCGGAAGGGGCCCTCGAGGAGCTGCAGGAACCGTCCGTCGCGGTAGAGGAGCATGCCGGTGACCCCGTTGCCGGCGTTGTTGCGGCGGCTCACGGTGAGCAGGGCGGCGAGATCGGCGTCGCTGAACGGCGAGGTGGCGGTGCTGGAGTACACGACGGAGATCACGGGGTAACGCTGCGGGTCCATGAGTCGACCCTAGGCGGGCGGTGGCCATTCGGCCGCGGTAAACTCGACGAGGCGCGTCGGGAAGTCTGGTCGACATCCGTTCTGTCGACCCGAGGAGCTCCTTGAACAACTCCACCACGCCCGCCCGCTTCCCGTCCTGGCCCGGCTACCGGGAATCCCGCCGCATCACGGCGCTCCTCCGCAAGGAGGCCGTGGGCGGCATCCTTCTCGTGGTGGCCGCCGCCATCGCCATCATCTGGGCCAACTCACCTGCGGCTGAAGCGTACTTCGCGCTCCGCGACTTCCGGATCGGGTACGAGCCGTGGCACCTGAACCTCTCGCTGGGTGCGTGGGCCGCCGATGGCCTGCTCGCCGTGTTCTTCTTCCTGGTCGGCCTCGAGCTCAAGCGCGAGATCGTGTCAGGGGGCCTCCGCCGATTCCAGACCGCGATCGTGCCCGTCACAGCCGCCTTCGGTGGCGTCCTGGTGCCCGCGCTGATCTACACGGCCGTCGTGTGGGCCGAACCGAGCCTCCGGCCAGGGTGGGCGATCCCCACCGCCACCGACATCGCGTTCGCGGTGGCCGTGCTCGCGATCGTCGGCTCCCACCTGCCGAGTCCGCTGCGGATCTTCCTCCTCACCCTCGCCGTCGTCGACGACCTCATCGCGATCCTCATCATCGCCGTCTTCTACACGTCGGCGATCGAGGTCGTGCCCCTGATCATCTCGGCGGCGATCATCGCGGTGTACGGGTTCATCGCCCAGCGCTACCGGAGCCTGTTCCACGACAATGCGCTGGCCGCGTGGCTCATCCTGCTGCCGATCGGTTTCGCCGCGTGGGCGTTCCTGCACGCCTCGGGCGTGCACGCCACCATCGCCGGTGTGGCGCTGGCCTTCACCATCCCCGTGCGGCCACCTCGTCGTCCGACCGGATCCGGCGCAGAGGAGCACGACCTCGCCGAGCAGTTCGAGCACCGGTTCCGGCCGCTCTCCGCCGGGTTCGCCGTCCCGGTGTTCGCGTTCTTCGCCGCCGGCGTCGCGGTCGGCGGCCTCGAGGGGATCACCCGTGCTCTCACCGATCCCGTCACCATCGGCATCTTCGTGGGGCTCGTGGTCGGAAAGCCGATCGGCATCGTGGTCTCGGTGCGGCTGCTGACCTGGCTCACGCGGGTGAAGCTCGACCCCCTGCTGAAGTGGATCGACCTCATCGGCGTGGGCCTGCTCGCCGGAATCGGCTTCACCGTCTCGCTGCTCATCGCCGAGCTCAGCTTCGGCGAGGACAGTCCGCACGGCGACGACGCCAAGATCGCCATCATGGCGGCCTCGCTCGCCGCGTCGCTGTTCGCCTCCGTCGTCCTGGTGGCCCGCAACCGGCACTACAAGCGGATCTCGGACGCGGAGGACATCGACGCCGACGGCGACGACGTGCCCGACATCTACCAGACCCCGGCGGACAGACCGCCGAAGAGCTCCTAGGGGCCGGCCGGGTCAGCCGATGACGGGCCGCTCGTCGGGGTAGCGGAAGAGCAGGTTGCGGCGACGCACCGCGAGAGCCGAGGCGAGGCCGATGGGGCCGATCCGTCCCGCGAACATGAGCGCGGTGAGCACGTAGAGCCCCGCGGGATGGAGCTCTTCCGTGAGACCGACGCTGAGGCCGCAGGTGGCGAACGCCGAGATCACCTCGAACAGGATCCGGTCGAGGGGGGCGTCGCTCACGAGCATGATGAGCCCGGTCGCGACGAGCACGAGGGTGGCGCCGAGGAACGTCACGCTGATGGCGACGCGGAGCGCGCCCTGCGGGATGGTGCGACCGAAGATCATGACGTTCTTGTCGCCCTTGGCCTCGGCCACGATGGCCAGGAACAGGATCGCGATGGTGGTGACCTTGATCCCGCCGGCCGTGGAGGCCGATCCGCCGCCCACGAACATCAGGGCGTCGGTCACGAGCAGGGTCACCGGGCTCGACTCGCCGTAGTCGGTCAGCGAGAAGCCGCCGGATCGCATCATGGTCGAGGCGAACAGGGCGTGGTAGATCTTCTCGCCGACCGTCATGCCGCCGATCGTGTCCGTGTTCGACCACTCGAGCACCATCCAGGTCAGAGCACCGAGCACGAGGAAGACGGTGGTGGTGGTGAGGGTGAGCTTGGCGTGCAGCGACCACGTCCTCCAGTGGTGCCGCGACATCATGAGCACGAGGAAGACGGGGAAGCCGAGGCTGCCCACGAACACACCGACCATGACCGGGATCGTGATCCAGAGGTCGCCGTCGTAGGCCATGATGCCGCCCGGGTTCGGCGCGAAGCCGGCGTTGTTGAACGCCGAGACCGCGTAGAAGATGCCGTCCCAGGTGCCCCGGAGGAAGGACCCCTCGACGATGATGAACCGGGGGATGAGCACGAGCGCGAGCACGCCCTCGAGGACGAGGGTCGTGAGGATGACGATCCGGAGCAGCGACTGCACCTCGCCGAGCTTGCTCGCGCCGATGCCCTGCTGAGCGAAGATGCGCACCTGCACGCCGAAGCTGCGGGTCACCGCCCGCGAGAGCAGGAGGGCGATGGTGATGATCCCGAGGCCGCCGATCTGGATGCCGAGGAGGATGACCAGCTCGCCGAAGAACGACCAGTGCTCGGCGGTGTCGACCGAGACCAGCCCGGTCACCGTCACGGCGGAGAAGGCCGTGAACATCGCATCGTGCAGCACCGTGGCCCGCCCGTCGGCCGCGGCGATCGGGAGGGTGAGCAGGCCCGTGAACAGCAGGGCCACGAGCAGGAAGATGGCGAGCGCGAGCAGAGCGGGAGAGATCTTCGCCACACGGCTCGTGGCGATCGCGAGGCGGAACGGATCTCGCGCACGACGCGTGCGGGCCGTGCGCGCGAACGTCATCATCCCTCCGTGCCGGATCCGGTGCCGCGAAGGCCCGACACCGACCCGCTCGAGTGCGCGAGCTCGATGACGCCCTCGCTCGAGCCGTCGATCGAGGCCTGCACCTTGCGGGTCAGGCCGTCGAGGTCCGGATCGGGCGGCACGATGATGGCGTCCACCCGAGCCGACTGCGTGCGGCCGCGCCGGGCTCTCCTCCGGCTTCTGGCCAGCTCGCGCAGCGTGACGTCGGCCATCACATCGCTCGTCCGCGGGTCGGTGGAGCCGTTCAGCGACTCGGGCTCCACCCGCACGAGCAGGGCGTCGATGTCGGCGACCCGGGGGATGCCCGTGCTCCGGGAGGGATGGACGACGTCGAGGCCTGCCGTGGAGAGCGAGCGGGTGAGGTCGTCGGAAAGCGGATCTCCGTAGACCACGGCGAGAAGGGCTGATGTCATGTGCGCGACCGGCTCTCTGCTAGGAGGAAGAGCGGCTCGCTCCGAGCCACCCGCCGACCAGACTTCCCGGCGCGCCACCAGCAGACTAGCCGACGTCGTGCGGCCGGTCACTGACATGCTGCAACTGTCATCCGGATGCGCGTGGCGAGCCCTGAACTCGGCCCGGGTCGGTTGCGTCGTGGAGGATGGCGGCGGCCACGACGGTGGGGGCGTTCTCGGGCAGCCAGTGGTTCTCATCGAGCTCGACGAAGCGGTAGGGGGCTGTGACGTAGGAGCCGGTGAGCTCCGCCGCGCGACGGCCGAGGGCCTGGTCGCCGTTGCCCCACAGGTAGGTGGTGGGGACCGTCACGCTCCGGCCCCGCGGCTCCGGCGCGCCGGGCAGGCCGATGCCCCGGTACCAGTTCAGCCCGCCGGTGAGGCGGCCGGGCTCGGCCATGAAGGCGCCGTAGGCGGCCGCCGAGTCGGGGTCGAGCCCCATCCGCCGCAGCACGGCAGCGAGCCGCGGGCGGAGGAGCCGCTCGGGCAGCCGGGGCAGCTGGAACACCAGCATGTAGAAGGAGCGCAGCAGCTGCGCCGAGCTCACGAGCGAGCGCACGAGGGCGGCCGGATGCGGCGTCGACAGCACGGTGAGCCCCGTCAGGCGGCCGGGCGCCGACATCGCGAGCAGCCACGCGATCGCCCCGCCCCAGTCGTGCCCCACGAGGTGCGCGCGCTCAACCCCGGCGGCGTCGAGCAGCGCGAGCACGTCGCGCTGGAGCTCGCCGGCCCGGTAGTCGCGTCGCCGGCGCGGGCGGGCGCCGTCGGAGTAGCCGCGCTGATCCGGGGCGAGGGTTCTCAGGCCGGCCCCCTGCAGGATCGCCGCGACGCGGTCGAAGCCGTGGCGGTTGCCGGGGAAGCCGTGCAGGAGCACCACCGTGGGTGCGTCCAGCGGCCCCGCATCCGTCACGTCGAAGGTGAGCCCGGACCGGGAGAACGACTCGATGCGCTGCGGCTGCATGTCATCAGCCTGCCCCGTCGGAGTCGAGGTGGGAACGGAGGGTCGTGGTCAGCTCGTGGAGATGCTGCAGCTGCTCCGCGGTGAAGGCGTCGACGAAGATCTCGCGCACGAGGCGGAGATGGGCGGCCGAGGAGCTCCGGAAGGTGCGGGCGCCCGACGCCGTCAGGCTGACCGAGGCGCCGCGGGCATCGCCGCCGACGCGGCCGCGCAGCACGAGGCCTCGCTCCTCCATGCGCCGGAGGTGATGCGAGAGGCGGCTGCGCTCCCAGCCCACGACCGCCGCCAGATCGGAGGAGCGGAGGGTCTTCTCGGGGGCCTCGCTCAGGGCGAGCATCACCGAGTAGTCGCCCGGCGAGATCCCGGACGTCTCCTGGAACGCCGACGCGAGGGTGCGCCGCACCTCCTCGGCGGTCTCGATGTAGGTGCGCCAGACGGCCAGCTCGGCCGCGTTCGGCGATCGCCGCTGCGGGGCATCCTCGTCCGTCTCGCTCATCAGGCCTCCTGCACACGAGGGTACCGGTCATTGACGCGTCAACCACGGGCGTGACGACGCAGACTCGGTTGGGGGGGAGCGGTGGCGGTGATGTCTCTGACACCCTGAAGACCATGCTCCGCACCCACCCGAACACCGCCCGGCACCGACGCGCGATGGCGGTGGGAGCGACGGTCGCACTGCTGCTGGGGTTCGCGGCGAGCAGTCCCGCCGCGCCGGCGACCGCCGCGGAGGATGACCCGCCCGTCGAGAGCGGGCAGGAGTTCTGCGCCACGGCGCAGGTGACGGTGCCGGCCGGTGTCGACTACGGGCGAATGACGGTCGTGGGCCAGACCGGCGGCCCCGGCTACTCCCGCACGAGCTCCCCCGCCACCGGCGGCCGCGGGGGCATCGTCGAGGCGGTCGTGCGACTCGTGCCCGGTCAGCCGCTGTGGCTGGCCGGGGCCTCGACGCTCATGACCTCACCCGGCAACGGGCCCAACCGCTACGGTGCGGGCGGCCGGGGATCCTTCGTCTCGAACATCGACCCGAACCCGTACTGCCCCGGCGGCACCAAGCGGGCCGAGGACTTCCCGACCAATGCGTTCCTGGCGGTCGCCGGTGGCGGCGGGGGTGGCGGTGGCGACGGCGCCTACGGCGGGCACACGAACGGAGGCAACGGCGGCGCGGCCGGCCAGCCGGGGTACGACGCCGGCGACAACGAACGGCAGGACGGCGCCGGCGGCGCACCCGGCGCGAGCACGCACGGTGGCGCAGGTGGAGCGGGCGGCCACCGGGCGCTCGGCGAGTCGGGCAAGCCCGGGCAGGGCGGCACGTACCTCACCGGCGGTGCCGGCGGTGTCGCCAACCCCTCGTTCCTGTACGGCGGCCAGGCCGGATCCGGGTTCTACGGCGGCGGGGGCGGCGGAGGCGGCCAGGACGGCGGCTCCGGGGGAGGAGGCGGCGGCTCGAACTACCTCCCGCCCTACATCCCCACCACCCCGCCGACGGCGACGCAGCCGATGGGCACCCTGCAGAACGGGATCGCCCCCTCCTCCGACGTGAACGCGAGCATCGCGTGGATGTACCCGACCACCACCACCATCACGGTCACCCCGACCCCGAGCTACCCGGCCGACGAGCACACCGCCGCGATCACGGTGTCGACGCTCAGCGGGGCCGTGCCGATCGGGGGCACCGTCGAGCTGCGGGTGGCGGGCCGCGCTGCCGTCAGCGCCCCCGTGGTGGGCGGGGCGGCGACCTTCCCGCTCGGCACACTGCCCGTGGGGGACACCGCGCTCACGGCCTCCTACAGCGGCATCGACACGCCCGACGTGGTGTTCCAGCCGAGCACCGGATCGGCGACGCCGACCGTCACGGCCTACACCGACGCGTCGACGACGACGACGATCCTCCCCCTCAGCGGTGAGATCTACACGGTCGACCCCGTCGCCCTCGCGGCGACCGTCGTGGGGCCGGACGGCGGCAGGATCAACGGCGGCACGGTGACGTTCTCCACCGGGTCCGGCACGGTCCTGGAGACCGCCCCCGTGGTCGACGGGGCCGCTCGCGCCTCGCATGTCTTCCCCGGCGTGGGGCTCTACGAGGTGCACGCGCGGTTCAGCGGGCTGACGGACCGCACGACGGTCTTCACACCGAGCTCCAGCGGCACCATCGCCTTCTCCGTGACCCAGGGCACGGTGCCGCAGGTGAGCACCCAGCCGCAGTCGGCCTCGATCGTCTACGGTGAGCAGCCGCCGACGCTTCGAGCATCGGCCTGGAGCATCCCGTCGCCGACCGTCCAGTGGGAGCGGGCCGCCGACTCCGTCGCGCAGTTCAGCGACATACCTGGCGCCACGTCCGAGAGCTACACGCCGCCGGCCGACACACCCACGGGCACCGAGTTCCGCGCGCACTTCGAGAACCGCTTCGGCTCGACGGCCTCCGACACCGTGAGCCTCACCGTGGCCAAGGCCGAGCTCCTCGTGATCGCCGACGACAAGACCATGGAAGGCGGGACGAGTGCTCCCGGCTACACCGTGAGCTACGGCTCCGGATCCGGCACGGACGGGTTCCGGCTGAACGACGGGCCCGGCTCGCTGCAGGGCACGCTCACCTGCGTGACCGATCCCGCCGACGTGACGACCGTCGCGCCCGGCCGCTACCCGATCTCGTGCTCGGGGCTGAGCTCGCCGAACTACACGATCTCCTACAGGAGCGGCACCTTGACGGTCGCGGCGGCCTCCCAGCGGATCGAGTTCACGACCGATCCGCCCGCGCCCGGTCTGGTGGGGCAGCAGGGATACCTGGTGCAGGCCGACGGCGGAGCCTCCGGGCAGCCGGTGGTCTTCAGCGCCACCCCGCAGAGCGCGCCGTGGTGCACGGTCTCACCGGAGGGCGACGTGCAGTTCGTGTCGGACCGGTCGACGCCCTTCGCCGGCACCTGCACGGTCAACGCCGATCAGGCCGGTGGGGGGATCTATCCGCCCGCGCCGCGGGCCCAGCAGGTGATCGCCGTGCAGAAGGTGGCCCCTCAGCCCGGGCCGCAGTATCCGGACGTACGTCTTGAGGCGGGGAAGCTCTACACGATGTCGGCGGGCGTCACCGACGACGCGGGCGCGCGCTACCAGTGGTACTCCTCGGTCGACGGGCAGACCTTCACCCCCATCGAGCTGGCGCAGGCGCCGACCCACAGGATCTACGGCACGATGACGCATCCCTCGGTCTACTACAAGGTGCTCGCCTACAACTCCACGGGGCCCACGCCCTCGGAGGGGCGCATCTTCTCGCAGGTGACCCGGGTCACGGTCGAACCGGTCGAGATCGAGGTGATCGCACCGGACGTGCAGATCACCGTCGGATCGGAGCTGCCCGTGGTGACGCCCGAGTACGCGACCTTCATCGACGACGAGACACCGGAATCGCTCGGCCTGACGACGACCTGCACCATCGACGCCGAGGCGGCGAAGACGGTCGGCGCCCACCCGGGGGCGGTGACGTGCTCGGGGTTCTCGAGCATCGACTACCGGCCCATCTACGAGGCGGGGACACTGACGGTCGTGGTGGCTGCGGGCCCCGAGCCGGTCGACCCGGTCGTGCCGGTCGTGCCGGGCGTTCCGGATGGCAGCTCAGGCGGAGCAGTGTCTCACGACGGTGCTCAGCCTGCGGGTGACGGCACGACGGCGCTCGCCGCGACCGGCGGCCCGGGGTCGGGCTCGGGTGGCACCTGGCTGCTTCTGGTGCTCGCCGTGCTCGCCGCCGCCGCCGGAGCCTCGGTGCGCCGCCTCGCGGTCGGGCGGTGACGGGCGCCGTCCGACGGGGCACGAGCGACCGGACTTCACCTGGCCGGACGCGCCGGACCACGTCCCTCGCGGTCTCCGCATCCTCCGATCCCCTCACCATCACCCGCTCGGAGACGAGAACGCGGTGACCGCATCACCCACTTGTCGATCGCGATCACGTGAGCCGATCCGGCCCTGCGGTTCGGTCCTGCTCCACACTTGTCGTGGAGCCCGGAGTGCGGTTCGCTGAGGGGGAGGCGCGGGGTGTTCCGGTGCCCGGAGGGAGTCGACCGTGGAGTCGTGGCTGATCGCGGTGCTCGTGGTGGTGGCGATCGTCGTCGTGGTGATCCTGGTGGCGCTCGGGATGCGGGGGCGCGGTTCTGGTGGCCGGGGCGCCGCTGACGGCGGATCGGCGGCCGTCTTCGTGAGCGGGGACTCGGCAAGCACCGGTCGGCATCACCACGACGGCAACGACGGCGGGAACGGTGGCGGCTTCGACGGCGGAGGTTCCCACGGAGGCGGCTTCGACAGCGGCGGTTCGTCCAGTGGCGGCTTCGACGGCGGCGGCTCCTCGGACGGTGGCGGTTCGTCCGGTGGCGGCGACGGCGGAGGTGGCGGCGGCGGGGACTGACCTCGTGCCGAGGCGAGCCTCAGAGAGCGGCTTGGATCGCCCGGATGTGCGCGCCGAGAACACCCGAGGCCAGGAGGCCCGCTCCGAGCGGCCCTGAGGAGTCGGTGCCGACCGCAGGCAGGCGGAGGAGTGCCTCGCGCGCGGGCGCGCTCAGCTGCTCGAGCTGCCACGAGATCTCGTCGGGTCCGTTCCCGTCGGCGGCGAGGGCGGCGGCCTTCGCGGCGTAGGCCGCGGCACCCAGGGCGTGCGCGCCCATGTGGGCGACTCCGGATGCCTGTCCGGCGGCCCAGGCAGCGGCCTTCGCTGCCGGGCTGTCGACCACCTGTGCCGCACGATTGGCCACGAACCGCCGCCGGATCTCGCCGGCCGCGTCGAGCTCGCCGCGGGAGAACGCGCGTGCCCGGGCGATCGCCTCCCGAGGCCGTGCGTCATCCGGAGCCTCCCGCTCGAACACGGGCAGCACCCTCTCAGCGCAGTCGGCGGCCCACGCGGCCACGATCCGCCGGTCGTTCTCGCTGAGCGCCTGCACGGAAGCCATGCCGCCACTGTCGCAGATCGCGCCCCGCAGCACCAACATTGAAGTGCCGCTTCACCTTCAGCTAAGAACTAAGCGCTGGACCTTACGGTTCCCGGTTGCCACGGTGGGATCACACCCACCAGACCCGGGAGCCCTCATGACCGTCTTCCTCATCCTCCTGGCAGCCCTGGCCGTCGTCTCGATCGCGGGTTCCCTCCGCCTCGTGGCAAGAGACGGCTACGCCCGAGTCCCCACCCGCACCCCGCTCCCCATCCGCACCCCGCGCCCCACCGGCACCCCGCGCCCCACCGGCACCCCGCGCCCCACCCGCACCCCGGGCCCCACCCGGCACCCCACCCCGCCCGCGACTTGACAGTACCTGCGCTCAAAAGGCCCGACTTGACACAAGATGTGCCAAGTCGGGCCTTTTGAGCGCACCTACTGTCAAGTGGATGCGCCGGGGACGCCGGAACGGCCCGTCGCGGGGGAGGCGACGGGCCGTTCGGTGGTGGAGGGGGACTACTTCGTGTTGACGGTGATCTTCGCAACACCCACGAGCAGGCCGCGCTTGACAGCGTCGGTGCCGAAGGTCTCGTTCAGCAGCCCGGCGGCGTCCTCAGACACGTGCACGGTGGTGCCCTCGAGGATGGCGGTGTCGTTCGGGCCCATCTCGAGCGGCTTCAGGGTGCCGCCCCAGAGCTCGAACAGGTAGGCCTGCTCGACTGCGACGGTGCCGTTGACGGTCACGTCGCCGTAGAGCTTGGACTCGCCGGGGTCGACGGTGAAGTTGGTGAGCTCGACGACGGTGTCGCCGGCGGTGAGGGACAGGCCGGAGCCGTCGTGCTCGATGTTGCCCTGGACGTAGGGGCGGTAGCCGGACTCGGGGTCGTAGTAGTCGACGTTGCCGCCGGTGATCGGGAACGCGAGGACCCCGTCGGTGAGGGTCGCGGTGCCCACGACTCCGGGGGTCAGGCCAAGGCCCGTGATGGCGTCGAGGAAGCCGGCGTCGACGGCGACCTGGGTGTCGACACCCGACAGTGCGGGGATCGAGGCCAGCGGCTCGGGGGTCTCGTTGGCCGAGGAGGACGACGACGCGGCCGGGCTCGAGGTGTCGCTCGAGGAGCCCATGGAGCAGGCGGCCATGGAGAAGGAGAGGAGGCCCGCGGTCGCGATGCCGATGGTGACCTTGGTGATCTTGCGCATGATGTTCGACCTTTGCTGTGGTGAGCGAGTGGTTCTTGCTGGACACAGAGGGTTCGGCACCCTGTCCCGAACCGATTGGTCGCCAGCGCGATCCGGTCGAAGATCGCACAGGTTCCGTTCAGGAACCGCTCGCCGAGCGGCCGCTATCGAGCCGGAGGAACCGTCTCGTTCCACTGCCCGAGAGCGACGATGAAGCCCCGGACGAGCCGCTCGAAACTGCGATCCACATCGGCGCTCATGGCGAACGCGCCGGCCGCCTCGAACACCACGAACCCGTGCAGCGTCGACCGGAAGGCGCGGATGGCGTCGACCGCGTCGTCGCCCTCGAGCCGGTAGGCGGTGAGCACGTCGGTGATCACCTGGATGGCGGTCGCCGACACCGTCTCGTCCTCGACGTCACCGGGGGAGGGCATCAGCATGGAGGCTTCGTAGCGCGCGGGATGCCGCCGCGCCCAGTCGCGGTACGCGTGGGACATCGCGGTGATCGCATCCGCCCCGGATCGCCCCACGGAGGCTCGGGCGAGCACGTCGCCGAGCTCCCTCTTGGCCTGCACCGAGATGTCACGGCGGAGGGAGGCGACGGAGTCGATGTGCTTGTAGAGGGAGGGCTGCCGCACACCGAGCCGCTCGGCCAGGCCCGCGAGGGTGAGCCGGCCGAGACCGACCTCGTCGGCCATGACGGCGGCCTCGCCGGCGACGCGGTCGCGGGTCAGTCCGGCCCTAGGCACGTGGTGCCTCATCACGATCATTCATGCAGCTATACAACAGTCACCCCTGGCTAGTGTCAATAGCCAATCGCGCCCCAACGGCTCTCGGATTCGTTTAAAGCTATTGACAATAGCCAAAATGGGATGCAGAGTAGCTTCTACCAGCCGCTCCCCACAGTCAGAAGGACGCCATGACCCACTACCTCACCCTCGCCGAAGGAACCATCGCCTACGACCTCACCGGTGAAGGCCCCTTGGTCGTGCTCGCCCACGGCATGGGAGACAGCCGCCACTCCTACCGCTTCGTGGTTCCGGCCCTGGTGGCCGCCGGCTACCGGGTCGCCAACGTCGACCTCCGCGGCTGCGGAGAGTCGAGCACCGGATGGGCGGGCTACAGCCGCACCGACATCGCCGGCGACCTCGTCGCGCTCGTGCAGCACCTCGGTGGCCCCGCCGTGATCGTGGGGCAGTCCATCAGCGGTGGTGCCGCGACCATCGCCGCCGCCCTCGCGCCGGAGCTGTTCGCCGGTCTGGTCGAGCTGGCACCCTTCACCCGCGCGCAGTCCGTCGACCTGGGCGGCCTCCTCCGCAACGCGAGGCACCGCAAGGGCACCGTGCAGCTCGGCAAGGTCATGATGACCGGCAGCCTCAAGGGCTGGCTCGCCTACCTCGACCTCGCGATCCCCGCGAAGCCCGCCGACTGGGCGGCCGAGCGCGCCCGCATCGAGGCGACCCTGAGCCGTCCGGAGCGCATGCAGGTGCTCAAGGCGATGACGCGCACGAGCCCCGCGGATGCCGGGGCGCAGCTCGCGAACGTGCGTTGCCCCGTGCTCGTGGTCGAGGGCGGCGTCGACCCCGACTGGGCCGATCCGAAGGCCGAGGGCGAGCGCATCCTCGCCGACCTCCCCGCGGGCCTCGGCGAGCTCGCGGTCATCCCGGCCGCCGGCCACTACCCCCACGCCGAGACCCCCGGCGAGCTCATGACGCTCGTCCTGCCCTTCCTCGCCCGGTAGCCGGCCGGCCCGGCATCCGCTCGGTCGCCGACCCAGGCATCCGCCCGCTCACCAGCCGGGGCATCCGCTCGCTCACCAGCCCAGGAGCGCGAGAGCGCCGGTGGCGGCGAGGGCGACGAGGGTGGTCCAGACCGCGATCGCGACGACCTGCCACAGGATGACCCACTGCTTGGGCACGCCGGAACCCACGAAGAACGCCGCCGTGAGCATGGTCGGCAGGGCGAGGGGAGCGAGCAGGCTCGCGCCCGGCACGCCGAACTTCACGAGCCATCGCCGGAGCCGCCGCCGGCCCTTCGTGCGCCGGCTGACCTTGCCCGTCTTCTCCGACTCCGTGCCCTCCGGGGCGTCGGCGACGAGGACGGTCGACTCCTCCTCCGCGCGAGCTGCAGCGGTGTCTGTGCCCACTGTGTCAGTGCCCGCGGTGTCGGTGCCCGCGGTGCCGGTGCCCGCCGTGGCGGTGCGCTCGGCTTCGCTCTCGCGCCGGGCGGCGGAAGCGGCGCGACGGGCGAGCACGCCCTCGCGCACCCGCGACCCCAGCAGCACCACGAGCACGACGCACAGGATGTTGCCGGCCGCGCCAGCGATCGCGGCCACCACCGGAGGGATGCCCGCGAGGATGCCGAAGGCCGTCGCGCCCTCCGCCTCGATGTAGGGAACGGCGCCGGCGAGCGCGACGATGAGCGGTTGGATGATCTCGGGCACCTGGTCGATCGCATCCTGCAGCCAGCCGTAGGGGTTGTCCATGTCTCTTCCTCCTCTTTCGAGAGGAGTCAAGACCGTGTTCCCGGCACAGGGTCAAGCGGTGGCCCGATCCACCCGACCAGGGCCACGGGCCACAGACTCTCGTCGATCACTCTCGGTGCATCGACTTGACAGAAGTCGCGCCTAAGAACGGCGACTTGGCACATCTTGTGTCAAGTCGGCGGGGCGGGCGGGTGGCCGGGCGGCGACGCGGACCTCCACGCTTGACCGTGTTCCGGGAACAGGGTCTTGAATGGGTGCTGACCGACAAGGAGCGCACGATGCCCTGGAGCACACGAGAGGTGGCGGAGCTCGCCGGCACGACCGTCAACACCGTGCGGCACTACCACCGCGCGGGCCTGCTCGAGGAGCCCGAGCGGCTCTCGAACGGCTACAAGCAGTACAGCGCGCGGCACCTCGTGCGGCTGCTGCAGATCCGGCGGCTGCGTGACATCGGCGTTCCGCTCGTGCAGATCGAGGCCGTCGGCTCCTCGGGAGGGGCGACCCCCGCGGAGGCGCTGCTCGCAATCGACGCCGACCTCGCCGCGAGCATCGAGCGACTGCAGCGGGCGCGGGCCGAGATCCGGGCCATCCTCGACGGATCGACAGCGACCGACGTTCCCGCAGGCTTCGAAGACGTCGCCTCCCGGCTCACCCCCTCCGAGCGCTCCCTCATGCTCGTCTACTCCCAGCTCTACGACGAGTCGGCGATGACCGACCTCAAGCACATGGTCGACGCCGAGCCCGAAGACACCGACGCGGAGTTCGAGGCGCTCACCGCCGACGCCGACGACGCCACCCGGCAGCGAATCGCGGAGGTCTTCGCGCCGCAGCTCGCGCAGCACCTCGCCGACTACCCCTGGCTGCTCGAGCCCACCGAGCACCTCTCCAAGAGCGCCCCGGTCACCCAGCAGGCCTTCGTCGAGACCTACCTCGAGCTCTACAACGAGGCCCAACTCGACGTCCTGGCCCGAGCCGCGGCCCTGGCCGTAGCCCTCCCGCCCGCCCCGACACCCCCTCCCTCCCCGGAGCCCCCCGCCTAACAAGCGCGGACAACGCCACCCCTCCCCGCCACCAACCCGCATCCGCCGGTGCTCCCCGTCACGTTTGGCGAACTCAGCCCCCCACCCACCGCGCCAGCCCCCAAACAGAAGCAGGCCGTGGGGTGGGTGTTCGGGTGGAGTCATAGGCATCGGGCCTGGCGGGAGACCGCGAAGCGGGCGAGGGGACTATGACTCCACCCGAACATCCACCCCACGGCCCCACGAGCAACCCCGCTGTCGAAACATCCATAAACCCCCAGCCGCCACAGCCCAAACCACCAGATCACACCGAACACCACAAGAAGCGAATCAGAGAATCATCCAGGTCATTCCATAAGATCGTCCTCCGCGCCACCCCGCAGAGCGCCGTACCGTGATGATGCAGCCAGGATGGACGCGCACGGCCTCCGATGAGGGACCGCCGGAACGCAAGACGCCCCGCTGACAGCACCAGGAACGACCCCACCGGCTCCGTTGCCGACCGATCGAAGAAGATGAGGACACGCGGATGATCACATTCACAGCCCGAAAGACCTGGAAGCGGGTGGCCGCGGCGAGCGTCGCCGCCGTCGCTCTCGTGGCGCTCAGCGCCTGCACGTCGGGGATGGAGACGGGCACGTCGTCGTCCGACTCCGCGGCGAGCGGCCCCACCGACGGACCGCTGACGATCGCGTTCCTGCAGAAGCAGGGCGACCAGCAGTACTTCATCGACGAGGCGAACGGCGCCAAGGAGGCGGCGGAGGCCGCGGGCGACGTCACGATCAACGTGGTCGACCTCGGCACCGACTCGAACAAGGCGATCTCCGAGGTCGAGGCCGCCATCGCCCAGCAGGTGGACGGCATCATCATCGTGGTGCCCGACCAGCAGATCGGCCCGCAGGTGATCCAGCTCGCCGAGGAGGCGGGCATCCCGATCATGGCCGCCGACGACACGATCGAGAACAGCGCCGGCGAGCCCGCGCCGTTCTCCGGATTCGACGGCACGTCGATGGGCGAGAAGGTGGGCGCCGAGGCGGCGCGCCTCTACACCGAGGCGGGCTGGACCGCGGCGGACACCCGCATCCTGTCGGCCTACAAGGAGGACCTCTCGGTCTGCACGCAGCGGGTCGAGGGTGCGCAGAGCGCCTTCGACGAGGCCGTGAGCGACGGCCCCGAGACGATCGACATCGGCACCGACAACTCGGCGACGGATGCGCAGGACAAGGCGGGCGCCGTCATCACGGCGAACGCGGGTGTCAAGCATTGGGTGGTCTGGGGCTGCAACGACGAGAGCGAGACCGGTGTCGTCACCGCCCTGCAGAACTCGGGTGTCCCCGCCGCCGACATCATCGGTGTCGGCCTCGGCGCGTACCTGACCTGCAAGGACTGGAAGGCCGGTCAGGAGACGGGCAACAAGGCCGCGCTGTTCATCTCGGGCATCGAGGTGGGCAAGGCCGCCGCGACCTCGATGATCGACCTGCTGCGGAACGGCACCGAGCTGCCGCCCCAGTCGATCGCGAACACCGAGATCGTCGACGCGAGCAACTGGGAAGCCGAAGGCGTCGTCTGCACCTAGCGAGACCGCGGCGGGGCGGCCCTTCACCGGCCGCCCCGCCGCACCGTCGCCCGTCGCCCATCCGGGGGCGCACTCATCGATCGACACGAGGACTGACCATGTCGCAGGACGTCGTCGCGCTGCGCGCGACGGGAATCACGAAGAACTTCGGGCCGGTGCGGGCACTCCGCGGCGTCGAGCTCGAGCTGAGGGCCGGCGAGGTCACGGCGCTGATGGGGGAGAACGGAGCGGGCAAGTCGACGCTGCTGAAGATCCTCAACGGCGACTACCGGCCCGACGGCGGTGAGCTGATCATCGACGGCAAGCCGGTGACCTTCGGCGATCCGGCCGATGCCCGCGCCGCCGGGCTCCGCGTGATCGCGCAGGAGCCCGAGATCATCGGCGCCGTCTCGGTGGCCGAGAACATCTTCGTGGGCGACCTCGGCCGGGTCGGCTACAACCGCCGGGCCCTCCTCCGCCGCACGCGGGAGGAGCTGAAGCGCTGGGGGCTCCACCGGGTCATCCGCGCCGACGCGCTCGGCTCAGAGCTCTCGCCGGCGCAGCGCCAGATCGTCGAGATCATGCGTGCGGTGGTCAGCCGCCCCCGCATCATCTGCTTCGACGAGCCGACGTCGTCGCTCGGCGACGAGGAGGTGAGCCTGCTGTTCGCGCTGATCCGCCAGCTGCAGGCGGAGGGCACGGCCATCGCGTACGTGTCGCACCGCATGGCAGAGATCTTCCAGCTCGCCGACCGCATCACGGTGCTCCGTGACGGCGGCTACGTGGGCACCGAGCTCGTGGGCGAGACCGACCACGACCGGCTCGTGCGCATGATGGTGGGCCGCGACCTCAGCCAGTTCTTCCACCGCGAGCCCGCGCCGCTCGGCGAGACCGTGCTCGAGCTGCGCGCCGTGGGCAACCAGTTCGTCGACTCGATCGACCTCACCGTGCGAGCGGGGGAGGTCGTGGGGGTCGCAGGGCTCGTCGGTGCCGGCCGCAGCGAGCTCATGAAGACCATCGCGGGCGACTACCCGGTCACCACCGGTGAGATCGTGATCTCGGGGAAGGTGCGGCGCATCCGGCAGCCCTCCGACAGCATCCGGGCCGGGATCGGCTTCGCCCCCGAGGAGCGGAAGGCCGAGGCACTGCTGCTGCAGCGGTCGGTGCGCGACAACGCGGCGCTGGTGGTGCTGCGGTCGGTCTCGCGCTGGATCTTCGTGCGCCCGCGGGCCGAGCGCGCCCTCGCTCAGGACTACATCACGAGGCTCCGCATCCGAACGCCCTCGACCGAGCAGCTGGTGGGCAACCTCTCCGGAGGCAACCAGCAGAAGGTCGTGCTGGCGCGGTGGCTCGCCACCAAGCCCCGGCTGCTGCTGCTCGACGAGCCCACCCGCGGCATCGACGTGGGGGCCAAGTCCGAGATCTACGCCATCATCGACGAGCTCGCCCACCAGGGTGTCGCCGTCGTGGTGGTCTCCAGTGAACTGCCCGAAGTGCTCGGGATCTCCGACCGCATCTACGTGATGGCCGGCGGACGGATCTCGGGCGAAGTGACCCGCGCCGAGGCCACCGAGGAGCGGATCCTCGCCCTCGCCATGGACGACGAGGTCGTCGCATGAACGCCATGACCCGAAAGGACACCCCCGTGAGCACCACCGCCACCTCCCCGAAGACCGATCCGCGGGGAGCGCCGGAGGACGACCGCATCCCGCCCCTCAAGCGCTTCGTCACCGCCATCGGCGTGCAGAACATCTCGCTCATCATCGCGATCGCGATCGTGGTCGCCATCATCGGCATCCAGAACCCGCTGTTCTTCACGGTGCCGAACCTCAAGGTCATCGGCACCGCGATCGCCATCGTGGGGCTGCTCGCCGTGGTGCAGACGATCGTCATCATCCTCGGCGCCCTCGACATCTCGGTGGGATCCATCGCGGGGCTCACCTCGGTGACCTCCGCGATGATCTTCACCTCCACGAGTTCGGCCGCCCTCGGCGTGCTCGGGGCCGTCGCCATCGGTGTCGCCTGCGGCCTCGTGAACGGCTGCATCATCGTGTTCGGACGCGTGAACCCCGTGATCGCGACCCTCGCGACGCTCGCGGCCTTCAAGGGCATCGCGCAGCTGATCTCCGACGGCCGGGCGCAGGGCTACACCGGCGCCGACCCGTTCTTCGTGTTCCTCGCCCGCGGCACCCTGCTCGGCATCCCGACCCTGATCTGGGTGCTCGTGCTCGTGGCCGTGCTCGCCCATGTCGTGCTCCGCTACACGACCATCGGCCGCAACATCTACGCGGTGGGCGGCAACAACATCGCCTCGCGGCTCGGCGGCATCAACATCAACCGCTACATCATCGGCGTCTACATGGTCACGGGTGCGGTCGCGGCCATCGCGGGCATCCTCATCACGGCCCGCACGGGCTCCGGCCAGCCGATCTCCGGATCGGAGGGGCTCGAGCTGCAGGCCATCACGGCCGCAGCCCTCGGTGGCGCCGCGCTGAAGGGCGGCAAGGGTCCATCGCCGGCACCATCCTCGCCGTCATCCTGCTCGGGGTGCTCACGAACGGCATGACCCTGCTCGGGGTGAACACGTTCTGGCAGAACATCGCCCAGGGCACGCTCCTCGTGGTCGCCGTCGTCATCCAGCAGCTGCGCTCCGGTGAGCGCCGCATCGGCATCCCCGGCTGATCCGGCCGGGCGAGGAGAGAACACCATGACCATCGACATCGCCGCCGACAGGATCGTGCTGCCGGAGGCCCCCGCCGACCTGCGGGCCGAGCTCGAGGCCGGCCACGCGATCGCCTGGAGCGAGCCGCTCTCGATCCGCACCTACGAACCGGATGCGCCGAGCGCCTACCCGATGTACCTCGACAAGCGCGTCTACCAGGGCTCGAGCGGCAAGGTCTACCCGATCCCGTTCACCGAGCAGGTCTCCGACGAGGGGCGGCCGCGCGACTGGCAGGCCGTGCACCTCGAGAACGAGTACCTGAGGCTCGTGGTGCTGCCGGAACTCGGCGGGCGCATCCACATCGGCTACGACAAGACCACCGACTACGACTTCTTCTACCGCAACAACGTGATCAAGCCGGCGCTCGTGGGCCTCGCGGGGCCCTGGATCAGCGGAGGCGTCGAGTTCAACTGGCCGCAGCACCACCGGCCGGCCACATTCCTGCCCGTCGAGACCTCGATCGAGCACGGCGACGACGGGTCGGTCACGGTCTGGTGCGCCGACCACGATCCGTTCGCGAGGATGGCGGGCCAGCACGGTGTGCGGGTGCGGCCGGGCAGCAGCGTGGTGGAGCTCGTCGTGCGGCTGCACAACCGCACGAGCGAGCGGCAGACCTTCCTCTGGTGGGCGAACGTGGCGGCTCTCGTGCACGACGACTACCAGTCGTTCTTCCCGGAGGACGTGCGCTACGTGGCCGACCACGCCCGGCGCGCCATCACGGCCTTCCCGGAGGCCGACCGCCCCTACTACGGGGTCGACTACGCCGAGCGTGCCGCCGCCGATCCTGCAGCCGAGCCCGGTGCCGACCGGATCGACTTCTACCGCAACATCCCGGTGCCGACCTCCTACATGATCGTCGACTCGCAGCAGGACTTCTTCGGCGGCTACGACCACGCCGCCGGTGCGGGCTTCGTGCACTGGGCCGAGCGACGGCTCTCGCCCGGCAAGAAGCAGTGGACCTGGGGCAACGCGCCCTTCGGCCACGCCTGGGATGCGCAGCTCACCGACGGCGACGGGCCGTACGTCGAGCTCATGGCCGGCGTCTACACCGACAACCAGCCCGACTTCAGCTGGCTGCTGCCGGGCGAGACGAAGGTGTTCAGCCAGTACTGGTACCCGATCCCCGGGATCGGTGCCGCGCATCAGGCGACTCCGGATGCGGCGGTGCACGTCGAGCGGGCGGGCGCGGCGGGTTCGGCGGGTGCTGTGGGCGCTGTCTCGAGCGCGTCCTTCGCGGTCACCTCGCCGCGCCCCAACGCGGTGCTGCGGGTGCTCGTCGACGGCACGGTCGTTGCCGAGCGCCGGGCCGACCTGGTGCCCGGCGTGCCTGCCACGATCGAGATCCCGGAGGGCGCCCTGCCGACCGCCGTCGAGCTGCTCGACGAATCCGGATCGCTGCTCGTGCGCTGGGAGCCGGACGGCACGGGCGACGAGGAGCCATGGGTGGCCGACGAGCCGAAGCGGCCGGAGGAGATCGAGACCGTCGAGGAGCTGTACCTCACGGGCCTCCACCTCAGCCAGTTCCGGCACCCCACCCGCTCGCCGCTCGACTACTGGCGGGCGGCTCTCGAGCGCGACCCCGGAGACGTGCGCACCAACCTCGCGCTCGCCGACCACCACTACCGCGCGGGCTCCTACGAGCGGGCGCTCGCGGGCGTCGAGACGGCCCTCCGGCGGCTCACCCGCCGGAACGCCAACCCGCTCGACGCCGAGGCCTACTACCTGGCGGGTCTCGCGCTCCGCCGCCTGGGCCGCGACCTCGAGGCCGAGCCACTGCTCGGCAAAGCCGGCTGGGACGGCACCTGGGCGTCGGCGGCGGGCTTCGAGCTCGCCGCGTCGCTCGCCCGACGCGGTCGCAACCGCTCGGCGCTGCGCGTGCTCGAGAGCCTCGAGGGCGTGGCGCTGCACGACAGCCGCCGCGTGGTGCTGCAGGCCATCGTGCTGCGGCGGCTGGGCCGCGAGAGCGAGGCGGAGGCGGCGCTGCGCACGGAGCTCGCGCTCGAGCCGCTCAACCCGACCGTGCGGGTGCTGCTCGGTGTGGGGGCGCCTGCCGAGGCGGGTCTCCTCCTCGACGTGGCGCTCGACCTGCGGGCGGCCGGTGCCGACGAGGCGGCTCTCGCGGTGCTGGCCGGAGTGCGCGATGCTCCCGTCACGGCGGCGGGCAACGTGGTGCCGATCGCGCACTACCTGGCCGCCGGCCTTCTCGACTCGCTCGGCCGACCGGAGGACGCGTCTCGGGAGCGCAGGCGGGCCGGCGAGGCCGACCTCACCTGGGCGTTCCCGTTCGGGCTCGACGCGCACGACGCCCTCGTCGCGTCGCTCCAGGTGCAGCCCGACGACGCGACCGCCCGGTTCCTGCTCGGCATGCTGCTCTACGCCCACGGCCGGCGGCGCGCTGCGCTCGCCGAGTGGGACCGCGCGATCGAGCTGGGGCTCACGCATCCGGTGCTGCTGCGGAACGCTGGACTCGCGGCCTACAACGTGGCGCACGACGACGCCCTCGCGTGGGCGCGGTACGAGCAGGCGGTGGCTGCGGCTCCGGATGACGCCCGGCTGCGCTACGAGCAGGATCAGCTCGCGGCCCGGCTCGGCCACTCGGCCGGGGAGCGGCTCGAGCGCATGCGGCCGGTCGAGGAGCTCGTGCTCTCGCGGGACGACTTCACGGTCGAGTACGTGGGCCTGCTCGTGGCCGACGGGGCGGCGGCGCGGGCGCAGGAGATCCTGCTGTCGCGGTCGTTCCACCCCTGGGAGGGCGGCGAGGGCCGGGTCATCCAGGCCTGGGACGACGTGCACGCCGCGCTCGGGCTGCCGCTCACGGATCCGCCTGCGAGTCTCGGCGAAGCGCGCCCGGACTACCTGGCCCCGCAGGCGGTGCGCGACGACGGGGTGACGGACTACTTCGCCACGAGCCTGCCCGAGCTGCTGCTGTTCTTCCGGGAGGAGCCGGAGCCCTCCGCGTGATCGAGCGGGGTGCCGGCGGGGTCGATCACGCGATCTCGGCGGGGGAGTACGAGGCCCGGGTGGCCTCGGTAGGGGCGTCGCTGCGCTCGCTGCGGTATCGGGGGCGCGACCTCGTGGCGCCGTTCCCGGCCGGGGAGATGCGGCCGGCCATGCGAGGGGCCGTGCTCGCGCCGTGGCCCAACCGCCTGGCCGACGGCCGCTACCGCTTCGGCGGCGAGGAGCACCAGCTGCCGCTCTCGGAGCCCGAGTTCCGCAACGCGGCGCACGGGCTCGTCGCGTGGCAGGACTTCGAGGGCACGGCGTCCGTGGCCGAGCGGCTGGTGTTGACCACGCACACCGTGCCGCAGCCCGGGTACCCGTGGCGCATCCGCCTCGACGTGGAGTTCACGCTGTCGCCCGAGGCCGGCCTCCGCCAGCGCATCGTGGCCACGAACGAGAGCGATGCGCCCGCGCCGGTGGGGCTCGGAGCGCACCCCTACCTCGCGGCGGGGCCGCTCGAGCCGTCGGCGGTCGATGGCTGGACCCTGCAGCTGCCGGCGGCGGAAGTGATGCTGGTCTCGTCCGACCGGCTGCTGCCGGTGGGTGTGGAGCCTGTCGGCACGCACGAGGGGGGTGTGCTCGACTTCCGTTCGGAGCGCCGGATCGGGGCGACTGAGTTGAACCACGCCTTCACCGCCCTGGAGCGGAACGGCGCGGGCGAGGTGGTGGTGCGCCTCGTCGACGACGACGGGAGCGGGAGCGGGGTGCAGCTGACGACCGACGCCGGCACGCCCTGGCTGCAGGTGTACTCCGCCGACGGCCTCCCGCCGGAGTCGCGCCGTCACGCGCTCGCGATCGAGCCGATGACCTGCCCGCCGGATGCCTTCAACTCGGGGTGCGACCTGCGCATCCTGGTGCCCGGAGAGAGCACCGCGCTCGAGTGGTCGGTGAAGGCGCTCGATTAGGATGGCGCGCGTGCTGATCCGCGACGGCTTCCCGGGGCAGCGGCTGCGCGTGCTGCCCCGCCCGCGGGTGGCGGAGGCGCTCGCCGCCCCGATCACGGAGCAGCTGCTGGTGACCGATGCCGGGCACTTCCCGCACGCGGCGGCGCACGGGAGGGCGCGGCCGGCGGGGGCGGGGGAGTCGGTCGTCATCCTCTGCACCGACGGCGCTGGGCACGTCGAGCTGCGCGGGGTCGAGTACGACGTGGCCCGCGGCGACGTCGTGGTGATCCCGGTGGGCGAGCCGCACCGCTATCGTGCCGATCCGCGCGACCCCTGGACGATCTGGTGGATGCATGTCGTCGGCTCCGACAGCGCCTCGTTCGTGGAGGCGATCACCGATCCGGCCGGGGAGTTCTCGCCCGTCATGACGGTGCACGATCCGTTCGCCGCCCGGGCCTCGCTCGAGCACGTGCTGACCTCGCTCGAGCGCGACGACACGGTGGCGAGCCTCCGCTCGGCCGCCGGCGCGGCCTGGGGGCTGCTCGCGCAGCTGGCGGCCGACCGGGCGCGCGGGGCCACGGAGGCGGGCGATCCCATCCTCGCGGCCCAGGACTACCTGCGCGAGAACCTCGACGTCACCGCGAGCGTGCCCGAGCTCGCGAAGATCGCGGGCTTCAGCGTCTCCCACTTCTCGGCCCGCTTCCGGCAGGCGTCGGGCACCGGGGTCGTGGAGTACCACAAGCGCCTCCGCAGCGCCCGCGCCCGCGAGCTGCTGATCACGACCGACGCCTCGGTGGCCGACATCGCGCGCACCGTGGGCTACGACGATCCGCTCTACTTCTCCCGCCACTTCCGGGCGATCAACGGCACGAGCCCCTCGGCCTACCGCGCGGCCTTCCAAGGGCGGTAGGCGGGGGCGCCTCGCCGCCTGGCTCGCCTACGCGGTCAGGCCGGTTCCGTGCACGGCGTGGGGGTCGATGGCGGCGAGCTCGTCGGGTGTGAGCGGGGCGGCGTCGAGGGCGGCGACGTTCTGTTCGAGCTGGGCCACGCTCGAGGCGCCGATGAGGGCGCTCGTGACCTGGGGGTGGCGGAGCACCCAGGTGAGCGCGAGCTGGGCGAGGGACTGGCCGCGGGCGGCGGCGATCTCGTTGAGCGCCCGGGCACGGGCGAGGTACTCGTCGTCGATGCCGTTCTCCGAGAGGAACTGCGAGGTCGCGGCCCGCGAGTCCGACGGCACGCTGCCGTCGAGGTAGCGGTCGGTGAGAAGGCCCTGCGCGAGCGGGGAGAAGACGATGCTGCCCGATCCGACCTCGTCGAGCACCGGGAGGAGGCCGTCTTCGATGTGGCGGTCGAACATCGAGAAGCGCGGCTGGTGGATGGTGAGCGGGATGCCGTGGTCGGCCAGCAGGCGTGCGGCCTCGCGGGTCTGCTTGGGGTCGTAGTTCGAGACGCCCACGTAGAGCGCCTTGCCCGAGGTCACCGCGGTCGCGAGCGCGCCCATGGTCTCTTCGAGCGGGGTGTCGGGGTCGAAGCGGTGCGAGTAGAAGATGTCGACGTAGTCGAGCCCCAGGCGCCCGAGCGACTGGTCGAGCGAGGCCAGCAGGTGCTTGCGCGATCCCCACTCGCCGTAGGGGCCCGGCCACATGAGGTAGCCGGCCTTCGACGAGATGATGAGCTCGTCACGGTAAGGCGCGAGATCCTCGGCGAAGATGCGGCCGAAGTTCGTCTCGGCCGAGCCGGCCGGCGGGCCGTAGTTGTTGGCGAGGTCGATGTGCGTGACACCGAGGTCGAAGGCGCGACGCAGGATGGCGCGCTGGGTGTCGAGCGGCCGCTCGTGACCGAAGTTGTGCCAGAGGCCGAGCGAGAGCGCCGGCAGCCTGAGGCCGCTGCGGCCCGAGCGGTTGTAGGTCATCGCGTCGTAGCGCGTGGGGGCGGCCTGGTAGGTGTCGGTCATGCGGGGCCTCTCTGCCGGTGTTCTCGTGGTCCTGGTGGTGCGTTGCCTCAGGTGGTGCGCATCCCAGGCGGTGCGTTTTTCGGGTGGAGGGTTGTTCAGGTGGTGCATCTCCTACGTAGTACGGGTCGAGAGGCCGGCGAGTTCGAGCCGGGCCAGCTCCTCGAGGTGGGTGTCGCTGCCGCCGGCGGGGGTGGCGGTGATGAGGAGCTCGAAGCGGTCGAGGCCGCCGATCACGCCGAGGCTCGTGCGACCGAGCTTCGACGCGTCGGCCACCACCACGGCCCGGTCGGCGGCGGCGAGCATGGCCTGCTTGAGCTCGGTCTCGGGCAGGTTGACGTTGGTGACGCCCGCCACCGCATCCACCCCCGTGCAGCCGATGAACGCGAGGTCGGCGCGCACGCTGCCGAGCAGGAGTGAGGCGTACGGAGCCACGAGCGAGTGCTGGAGGGGGCGCAGGGTGCCGCCCGTGACCACGACGGTGAAGCGCGGGATGGCGGGCTCGAGCGCGAGGGCGATGGAGAGGCCGTTGGTGATGATCACCACGTCGTCCAGGTCTTCCCGCTCGAGGAGGGCATCGGCGACGGCGGCGGGGGTGGTGCCCACGTCGAGCAGCACGCTCGTGCCGCTCTCGACGAGCGCGGCGGCGGCTCGGCCGATGCGCTGCTTCTCCTCGGCCGAGGTGCTGCGAGCCTGTTCGAAGGGTGTCTCGGCACGGGAGGCCAGACCCCGGATGACGGCGCCGCCGTGCACGCGGTCGACGACCTCGTGCCGTTCGAGCACCGCGAGGTCGGAGCGCACGGTGACCTCGGAGACACCGAGCTCGCGGCTCAGCTCGGCCACCCGCGCGAATCCGGTGGCGCTCACCAGCTCGACGATCCGGCGCCGCCGGACGGTGAGCTCGAGGTCGTCCGTCATGCTCCGATCTTACAGTTCCGAAAGCGGATGTCACCCCTTGACTTTCGAAAGCGAAAGTGGCGTAATCGTCAGGTGGCAACATCGAATGGCATCACGAAGCGCGTCAGCACCCTGGCCGATGGCCGGGAGCTGCTCTATTTCGACGACGCCGACACCCTCCTCCCGCCGGAGCGTGCCGACGACTCGCGGCCGTCCGCCCCGCGCCCGCCCGTGGCCGAGATGAGGCAGGATCCTCTGACGGGGGAGTGGGTGTCGATCGCAGCCGCCCGCCAGAACCGGGTGATGCTGCCGCCCAAGCACCTCGATCCGCTCGCGCCCTCGACACCCGCCAACCCCACCGAGGTGCCGAGCAACTACGACGTGGCGGTCTTCGAGAACAAGTCGCCCTCGTTCGGCCCCGACCTCGCTGCGGCAGGGGTCGATCCGCTGCACGAGCTCGCCGAGCTGCGGCGCATCGGCCTCGGCCGCACCGCCACCTCGGTGGGCCGGTGCGAGGTGGTGTGTTTCAGCCCGGCCACCGAGGGCTCGCTGTCGGGTCTCCCCGTGGCGCGGGTGCGCACCGTCATCGAGGCGTGGGCCGATCGCACGGCCGCGCTCTCGGCGCTGCCCGGCGTGCAGCAGGTCTTCCCCTTCGAGAACCGGGGCGAGGCCATCGGCGTCACCCTGCACCACCCGCACGGCCAGATCTACGCCTACCCCTACATCACGCCGCGCACCCAGCGTCTCGTGGCCTCGATCGAGAGCTACGGGCCCACGCTCTTCGCCGACATCCTCGAGTTCGAGCGGGTGTCGGATCGGGTGCTCATCGAGGGCCGTCACTTCACGGCCTTCGTGCCGTTCGCGGCGCGCTGGCCCGTGGAGGTGCACCTGCTGCCGCACCGGCACGTGCCCGACTTCGCGAGCCTCACCGGCGAGGAGCGCGACGAGCTCGCCGTGGTCTACCGCCGGCTGCTCCGGGGCCTCGATCGCCTCTACGACGACCCCACGCCCTACATTGCGGCGTGGCACCAGGCGCCCGTGCACGAGCATCGAGACGACATCCGGCTCATGCTGCAGATCACCTCGCCGCGCCGGGCGGCCGACAAGCTGAAGTTCCTGGCGGGCTCCGAGGCGGCCATGGGCGCGTTCATCGGCGACGTGCCCCCCGAGGCCTCGGCCCGACTGCTCCGAGAGGCCCTCGCCCGGGCCGAGGAAGGCGACTCATGACGAACCCCACGGCCTCTGGCGCTCCGGCGCCCGAGCCCACCATCCCAGACAAGTCGGTGCCGTTGGCCGAGCAGGCCGCCACGGGCTTCGCGCGCCGCTACGGCCGCGCGCCCACCTCGCTGTGGTCGGCGCCGGGCCGCGTGAACCTCATCGGCGAGCACACCGACTACAACGACGGCTTCGTGCTGCCGTTCGCCATCGACCGCCACACGGTGATGGCGGCAGGGCCTCGCGAGGACCGCCGCATCCGCGTCTCCACCGTCTTCGGCGACGGCACGATCGAGACGGTCGAGGCCGCGATCGACGAGCTGTCGCCCGAGACCGTCTCGGGCTGGTCGGCCTACCCGCTCGGCGTGGTGTGGGCGGCCGGCCGGCACGGCGCCGACCTCGCCGCAGCCACCGGACTCGACCTCGTCCTCGTCTCCGACATCCCGATCGGCGCGGGCCTCTCCTCCTCGGCGGCCATCGAGTCGGTCGTCGCCATCGCGCTCGACGAGCTCTGGGGTCTCGGCTTCGACCGCCCCACCCTGGCCCGGATCGGCCGGCTCGCCGAGAACGAGGCGGTGGGAGCGCCCACGGGCATCATGGACCAGTCGGCCGTGCTCCTCGGCCGGGCCGACTCGGCCGTGCTGCTCGACTGCCGCTCGCTCGACACCACGATCGTGCCGCTCGGCCTCGGCGACGAGCAGCTCACGATCGTCGTGACCGACACACGGGTGCAGCATGCCCATGCCACCGGCGGCTACACCGCACGCCGGGCCTCCTGCGAGCGGGGCGCGGCCGTGCTGGGAGTTCCCATGCTCCGCGACCTCACGGTCGACGACCTCGCGCGAGCCGAACAGGAGCTCGACGACGAGACGTTCCGCCGCGTGCGTCACATCGTCACGGAGAATGCGCGCGTGCTCGCTGTCGCCGCACGGCTGCGCGACTCGGGAGCCGGTTCGATCGGTGACCTGCTCGACGCCTCCCATGCCTCGATGCGCGACGACTTCGAGATCTCGGTGCCCGAGCTCGACCTCTCGGTCGAGGTCGCCCGGCGAGTCGGTGCCGTCGGCTCTCGCATGACGGGAGGCGGCTTCGGCGGTGCGTCGATCGCCCTCATCCGCCGCGATCTCGTGAACGACCTTCGCGCCGCCCAGGAGAGTGCGTTCGCCGCGGAGGGCTTCCGGGCACCGATAGTGTTCGAGGTGACCCCCTCGGCCGGAGCCGCCAGGCTCCCGTTCCCCCCGCGCGACCACGTCGCGCCCGGCTCGACAGGAGACACGCGATGACCTGGCTCGTGACCGGAGGCGCCGGCTACATCGGCTCGCACGTGGTGAAGGCGCTCGGCGAGTCCGGGCTCGAAGCGGTCGTGCTCGACGACCTGTCGACCGGGCGGGGCGACTTCGTGCCGGCCGGGATCCCCCTCATCACGGGCAGCATCCTCGACGGAGATCTCGTCGAAGCCACCCTCCGTGACCACGCGGTCACCGGCGTCATCCACGTGGCGGGCTACAAGTACGCCGGCGTCTCGGTGCAGCGGCCCCTGCACACCTACGAGCAGAACGTCACAGGCACCGCCGTGCTGCTCGAGCGCATGCAGTCCGTCGGGGTCGACCGCCTGGTCTTCTCCTCCAGTGCCGCCGTGTACGGCACTCCCGACACCCTCCTCGTCACCGAAGACACCCCGAAGGCCCCGGAGTCGCCCTACGGCGAGTCGAAGCTCATCGGCGAGTGGCTGCTCCGCGACCAGGCGGTCGCCGCAGGTCTCCGCGCCACGGCGCTCCGCTACTTCAACGTGGTCGGCTCCGGATCCCCGCGCCTCTACGACGCGAGCCCCCACAACCTCTTCCCCCTGGTCTTCGACGCCCTCACTGCGGGCCGCACCCCCCGCATCAACGGCGACGACTACGACACCCCCGACGGCACCTGCGTGCGCGACTACATCCACGTCTCCGACCTGGCCCTCGCTCACGTGGAGGCCGCCCGCCGCCTCGACGCCGGCGACACCCTCCTCCCCGCCTACAACCTCGGATCGGGCGACGGCATCTCGGTCCGCCAGATCATGGACGCGATGGCCGACGTCACCGGCATCCCCTTCACCCCCGAGGTCGCCCCCCGCCGCCCCGGAGACCCGGCCCGCATCGTCGCCTCCGGCGCCCTGGCCACCCGCGACCTCTCCTGGAGCATGCGCCACACCCTCTCCGACATGGTCTCCTCCGCCTGGTCCGCCCACCCCCGCCACCCCTGACGCCCCCGCGGCGCGGGCACCACCATCTCTCCGCACCGCCCGTACTGGGTGACTCCACCGCGGATATCCATCCCCTACCGCTCCGCGCCGCCCTCCGCGGACAACACCACTCCTCCTCGCATCCGAGCCGCATCCGCGTGCAGTGGAGCGCTCGTTTGGCGAAGTCCGCCCGCCCACGCCTGTCGCCCGTCACCCGTCACCCGTCACCCGTCACCCGCGGTGAGGGTGCGCGCGACTTGATAGTAGGTGCGCCCATTCGCGCCGACTTGACCCAAGTTGTGCCAAGTGGGCGCCTCTGCGCACAACTTCTGTCACGTGGACGACCTCCCCTCGCCGCGCCAGCGCCCGAACGCAAGCCCAGACGAGCAACCCGCCGAACCGCAGAACCCTACGCCCCCACCGCGCGCCAGAAAAGTCCCCTGCCGCCCACCCCCCCGTGCCTACGGTGACCTCATGGGACTCCTGCCACCTCATCGTCATCGCCTGGTTCCTGACCCGCAGCTGGCTGACCGCGAAGAACGTCGACCTCCGCCTCACCGACCCGGCCTGACGCCTCCACTACACGGCGGCGTGCTAGCCTCCCGGCATGTCAGGGTGGGGAAAGCGGGCCGTGCTGGCGATGGTCGTGGCGACGGCGGTGACGCTCGCCGGGTGCACCGCCTCCGACACGACGGAGACGGAGACGCAAGCGGAGTCGACCGCGACACCGACACCCACGCCGACCAGCGACATCCACACCCCGATCGACCGCGACGCCCCGCTGCCCGATGCGGTCGAGGGCCCGGGAAGCCGAGCCGAGCCGCTGGCTCTCGGCGAGACGATCAGCGTCGATCGCGTCGACATCGTGATCGACGCCTACGAGCCCGACGGCGACGCGATCGTCGAGGCGGCCGTGAACGACGATCCCCCCGTGGGCTACCACTACCACATCGTCACGTACTCGGTCACGAACACCCACACGGAGGAGCTCTACGTCGACCTCATCTCGGTGGGCCTCGTCACCGACAGCGACGAGCGCATCGACGAACCGGTCGCGACCCTCGCCGATGAGATGTCCGGCAAGATCCCCCCAGGCGAGACCCTCACCGGATCCCGCGCCTTCCTCGTGCCGGCCGGCGCCGAGGTGCTGATCGCGGTCACTCCCGGGATCCCCATCCGCTCCGCCTACTACGTGCAGCCCTGACCCCAGGCCGGTCACCTGCCACTCGAAGTGAGTAGCGCCCAAGTGCTCCCACACCGTCGAATTCGGCCGGGATAGGGACACTTCGGCGCGACTCGGTGGTCGAGTTCGGCGGGAGGAGCGGTCGGGGATGGCGGGAGCTAGTCGCGGGCGTGGCGCCCCCGACGCGGCGCGGGCCCGGCCTCGTCGAGGTCGAGGTCGACTTCGGTCGAGACGGTGGTGTCCGGATCGGCGTCGACCGAGCGCAGGGTGACGTAGGAGTGGCCGGAGGGGCCTCCGTTCGTCTCGACGTGCGACTTGAAGGCGCGGAGGGCGGCCTTCACGGCGCGGTCGTCGGTGCCGAGGGCCGCGGCGGCGCGTTCGGCCGGCGTGCTCGGCTCCCAGGTGACCGAGAGGGTCACGGCGGTGCGGGTCTCCGAGGTCTCGCTGAAGGTCGCCTCGCCGGTCGCGGTGACGTCGCCCGTGATGGTGCGCCAGCTCACGCGCTCCTCGGGGAGCTGCTCCACGATCTCGGCGTCGAAGCTGCGGGTGAGCCTGCCGATCGAGATCGTCCAGTGGCTGTAGATCTCGGCCGAGGTGGTGACCTCGCGCACCAGCGGGATGAACTGCGGGAACGACTCCACGTCGAGCCACTGCTGGTAGACAGCGGCGATCGGAGCCTCGACCGTGACGGTGTGCTGCGCGTTAGTCATTCTTGCCTTTGCCCTTGTTCCCATTCCCGTTGCCGTTCCCGTTGTTCCCGTTCCCGCTGCTGTCGTCCTCGCCGTCGTCGCCCTCGTCCGAGTCGTCGATGGGGGCGGTCGGCTCGGGAGCGACGCTGGGCTCGGCGGGCGCCACCGGCTCGAAGGGAGCCACCGGCGCCACCGCAGCCTGCAGATCGGCCCGCACCGCGTCGATCGCGGCCTGGATCGAGGCCGTGCGGTCGGCGGGGATCGCGCCGGAGGCGGACCCCTCTGTCAGTTGGGCCTGCAGCGAGTCGAGGGTTCCGAGAGCGGCCGCCGGGTCGCCGGCAGCTGCCTGCTCCGCGGCGGTCACGACGCTCGACTGCAGCTGTTCGCTGGTGGCGGCGGCGATCCCGCTCGAGTCGGCGGCGCATCCGCTCAGAGCGAGGGCCCCGGCGAGAGCGGCGGTGAGGGCGAGCGCGGCAGTGGCGCCGCGGAGACGGGTCGACACGGATGTCACGGGCTCACCGCCTCCAACAGGTCGTTCATGTGGGTGCCGAGCGGCTCCTCGAGCGTGGGCAGGCTCGGCACGTCACCCGGGCTCGAAGCCCCCACCGACCACAGCAGCACGCCCACGATGACGGCCACCACGACCACCGCGAGAATGGCGACGACGACGAGCCACCGGGGCGGTCCCGACGGCGCGGAGGAGTGCGCCGGCGCGGGGGCCACCGGATGCGAGGGGGAAGGTCGGGCCGGGTCCCGCTGATCGGTGGCTCGGGTCGGCAGCGGTGGAGACGCGAGGTGCGCTGCGTCCAGTGGGGCGGTGGCCTGGGTCTCCTGCGGGGACGGGGCAAGAAGCGCGGCGTGCGATCCCGCGGTGTCACCCGGCACCGCATCCGCCGCCGTCATCCGCTCGGTCGGAAGCTCGGTCGGCAGCTCCAGCTGCGCCGTCGCATCGAGCGGGTTGGGCTCGCCGAGATGCCGGGCGGCCACGACCACGTCGATCGCCGAGGGCCGCTCGGCAGGATCGCGGGCGGTCATGGCGGTCAGCAGCGACCTCCACGCGTAGCCGTAGGCTCCGGGGATCTCGGGGTCCCGGGTCAGCCGGGCGAGGGCGGCCTCATGCGTGCCGGTCTGGGGATACGCCCGCTGCCCGGTGAGGGCCTCGACGAGCACGAGTCCGAGCGCGTAGATGTCCGACGCGGGTGCCGGTTCGGCGCCCTGCACCTGTTCCGGGCTGAGGTAGGCGGCCGTGCCGATGAGCGTGCCGGGCGTCGTGAGCCGGGTGGAGTCGATGAGGTAGGCGATGCCGAAGTCCGCCAGCTTGGCGCGATACCGCTCGCCGGGCACGTGGGATCGGCGCAGCAGGATGTTCGAGGGCTTGATGTCGCGGTGCACCACACCGGCACCGTGCACCACGTGCAGTGCTTCGGCGAGGTCGCGGGCCATCACGGCCGCCTCCTCGGGTGTCAGCGGCCCTTCGGTGATGCGATCACGGAGGGTCGGCCCGTCGACGTGCTCCATCACGAGGTAGTTCGGTTCGGTCTCGCCGATGCGGGCGTCGAACAGCGTCACGAGGGACGAGTGGTTGAGGCTCGCGAGCAGGCGAGTCTCCGACGTCGTGCGGGCGGCCTCGCCGGCGGAGTCGCGGAAGACCTTGACCGCGACGGTGCGCCCGAGCGTCTCATCTCGGGCGCGGTAGACCACGCCCATGCCGCCCGACCCGATCCGGGAATCGAGGAGGTAGCGGCCATCGAGCAGTTCGCCGGTGCTCGGCTCCGGCACGACGTCGGACAGTGTCACAGCGCTCAGACCAGCGGGTCGTTGGTGTCGCGGGTGCTGCGGGTGACCTGCTCGCCGCTGGCCGGGTCGACGGCGGTGCGGGTGGTGGCGGTCGACTGGCGGCGACGGAGCATGAGCACGAGGCTGATCAGGAACACGACGACACCGGCACCCATGAGGATGTAGCCGATGAGTGCGAGGTTGATGACCCCGCCGAGGTCGACGTTGACTGCGAACGCCAGAATGGCTCCGATCACGAAAAGCGCGATCCCGGTTCCGATACCCATGATGATCCTCTCCAGGGTGAACGTCTCACCGCCGTGGCTGACGCGGTCTGACAATCGGCTGATGATCAGTTCCCGGCCGAGCCGTCTTCGCTCATGCCTACCATGATTGAGTCAAGAACGATTGAGTCGATTCCGGACGGGAGCCGTCATGACCGAGCTGAAGCGCAGGGTCGCGGTCTTCGCCGCGCTCGCCGATCCCTCCCGGCTCCAGATCATCGATCTGCTCACGCTCGGCGACCTCTCGCCGTCGGAGATCGAGCTCCTGCTGGGGCTCCGGTCGAACCTCGTGGCCCACCACCTCCGCGTGCTGGAGGAGGCGAAGATCGTCTCCCGCACCCGGTCGGAGTCGGACAGGCGACGCAGCTACCTCTCCCTGCAGCCGGAGGTGTTCGACACCCTCACGCCCGTCCACGTCTCCGTGCCGGAGCGGGTGGTGTTCGTGTGCACCGCCAACTCCGCGCGCTCCCAGCTCGCCGAGACCATCTGGCGCGGATCCAGCGAGATCCCCGCCGCCTCGGCGGGAACGCATCCGGGGTCGACGGTCAACCCCGGCGCGGTCGCCGTCGCCGAGCGTCACGGGCTCCGGATCGACCGCGACGCGCGGCCCCTCCCCGTGGAGGAGGTGCTGCTCGAGCGCGACCTCGTCGTGACCGTCTGCGACAGCGCCCACGAGCGGATGACGGGCCGCGACGACCTACACTGGTCGATCCCCGACCCGGCCCGCTCCGGCACCCCGGAGGCCTTCGAGCGCGCCTTCGACCTCATCAGCCGCCGGATCGCGGCGCTGACGTCGCGCCTCCGCTCCGTCTGAAGCGGGTGGAGGCTCGGCGCCGGACTGAGCGCACGGCCCGTGCGGCTCAGGAGGGGTCGGGGAACCGGTCCCGCAGGAGCGCCGCCGTCTCGCCCACGAGCTCGATGCCCGCGGCGGGGGATGCGGAGGCGGGGATGAGGGTGAACTCCCGGGCCCCCGCCTCCACGTAGGGCGCGAGGAAGTCGGCGACGTCGGCCGGTGTTCCCGAGGCGGTCACCCACTGGAACTTCTCGTAGGGAAGACGGTAGAGGTCGAACATCCGGGCGGCGATGTGCTCACGGGCCGCGGCGCGATCCGGATCGAGCCCGACCCACGACGTGAAGCCCATGCGGGCGGGCACCGGTCGGCCGGCCTCGGCGGCCGCCGTCGCGATGGCGTCGACGGTGGCACCGAAGCGGCGGGCGGAGCAGAAGATGCCGAGCCAGCCGTCGCCGAAGCGCACGGTCCGCTGCACGGCGGCGTCGCCCTTGCCGCCGATCAGGATCGGGATGCGAGGGTCGGGGCTCGGCAGGATCTGTGCCTGGTCGAGCTCGAAGAACTCTCCCGTGTGGTCGATGACGTCTCCGCGGAGCAGTCGCTGCACGAGGTCGAGCGCCTCGTCGAGTCGGCGCCCTCGCGTGCGCGGATCCACTCCGGCGTTGAAGACCTCGCGGCGATCCTCGCCGGCCACGCCGACGCCGAGGGTGAGCCGGCCGGGAGCGAGTTCGGCGAGAGTGGCGAGCGCCCTCGCGGTGGGCATCGGGTGACGGAGCCCGAGCAGGTACACGCCGATCTGCATCCGCACCGAGGGATGGGAGCCGAGCAGCACGGCGGACGAGACCAGACCGTCGAAGCCCGACCCTCCGTGGAAGCCGAGGTGGTCACCGGTCGACACGAAGTCGACGCCGCTTGTCTCGACCAGGTCGAGGAGTCGCCGTCGCTCGCCGAAATCGGAGAACACCACCGGATCGTTGATCCCCACACCGACCGTGATTGCCATGGCTGGATTCTAGAAGACGCGCGCGACCCCGGCGGATCCCAGCACACCCTCCCCGCTGTGTCCAGCCCCTCGGCCACGGTCAGGCGGGTCGTAGGTTCCCCCACATGGAGAGGGAAAAGACCGTCGCCGACGACTTCGACGTCGTGATCGTGCAGACCTCGGACTCGGTGTGGGGCGTCTACCTCGCCTCGGATCGCACGTGCCTCGGGTTCGTCGTCGCGCGTGGCGACGGGTTCGAGGTCGTCGACGCCGAGCCGCCCCACCGGGCGATCCGGACGGCCGCTCTCGACGACGCCGTCATCCTGGTGCTGGAGAAGACCGATCCGGCACCCGTCGCACGACAGGAGGCCTGAGGACCGCATGGGAAAGCTCACCTACGATTCCACGGTGGTCGTCGACTTCGACGACCGCACGCTCGCGCACATCCAGCAGGTGATGGCGGCGAAGCTGCGTCGGGGCGAGGCCTTCTTCTTCAGCTGGAAGGACGACCCGGCATCGGGCGACGGCCGCACGACGCTGTGGATCCATCCGACGATCTCGCTCGTGTTCACGTTCCACGGCGGCCGCCCGCCCCTGATCAACCGGGCCTGGATCGAAGCGCTCATGCTCACCGCCAACACGCCCCAGGGACTCCAGCTCGTGCCCGAACCGGAGCGGAAGACCCCCGAGGATCAGAGCTCGTCGAAGTAGCGCAGCGCGGCCGGATCGCCGCCGTCCCCGCCGGCGTCCGCATCGGCGTCCGGCCGCACCGAAGCAGGGCACTCCAGCTGCCGCGTCTTCTCCTGCATCTCCTGCACCGCCCGCGAGTTGTCGGGCTCGGGGATCGACGACTCCGTGGTCTCGGCCATCAGCACGGTGCCGGTGTCGAGCACGAACGTCGCCTCCACATCTCCACCGTCGGCGCCGTAGGCGTTGAGGGTGACGGTGTCCGCCGAGCCGTGCCTCGCGAGCAGAGCTGCGTACTCGACGATCGCATCTGCTGCTGCGTCGCCGACCAGGAGGGACTTGTCGGAGTAGGTGATGTGCTTCATGCGGCACACGCTAGTTCTGCTCTCCGGACAACGCTCCGGGATTGATTTCCGGCCACGCGACCGCTAGGACATCAGCGCTCTGCTGAACCACCGGATCCGTCGCCCCCGTGCTGCTCACGGATCCGTCGTCCCTCCTCGACGTCCTTCTGCTCCTTGGCCGCGGCCTTGTCGCTCTTCTTCGTGTCGCGCGGCGGCAGCTGGATGTCCTCCTCGGCGGCGATGCCCGCCTGCAGCTGGCGACCGCGCTCGAGCTCGGCGTCGAACTCGGCGCCGAACAGCAGCGCGTTGTTCAGGATCCAGAGCCACAGCAGGAAGATCACCACACCGGCGAGAGAGCCGTAGTTCTTGTCGTAGTTGGCGAAGTTCGCCACGTAGAAGCCGAACGCGACGGTGGCGATCGCGAGGACGATGAGGGCGACGAACGCTCCCATGCTCATCCAGCGGAACTTCGGCTGCTTGGCGTTCGGGGTCGCGTAGTAGAGGATCGCGAGGATCAGCACGAGCACGAAGGCCAGCACCGGCCACTTCGCGATCGACCACACCGTCGTCGCGGTCTCACCGATGCCGAGGGCCGAGCCGACGGCATCCGCGACCGGCCCGGAGACGACGAGGATGATCGCGGCGATCACGATCAGCACGAGGGAGATGACGGTCACGAGAAGCTGCACCGGCTTGAGCTTCCAGAACGGCCGGCCCTCCTCGATCTCGTAGATGCGGTTCATGGCGCGGCTGAACGCCGTCACGTAGCCCGAGGCCGACCAGATGGCCACGACGAGACCGCTGACGAGTGCGAAGCCGGCGGCGGGGGAGGAGGCGAACTGCTCGATGGGGCCCCGGATGACGTCGGCGGCGCCGCCCGGCGCGACGTCGTCGACGATGCCGAGGATCGCATCCGAGGCGGCCTGCCCCTGACCGACCACTCCGAGCAGCGAGAAGATCGCGATGAGCGCGGGGAACAGGGCCAGCACGGCGTAGTAGGTGAGGCTCGCGGCGATGTCGGTGCACTGGTCGGCCGAGAACTCGCGGGCGGTCTTCTTCAGCACGTAGCCCCAGGAGCGCTTCTTCAGGTCGGTGGGGTCGTCGGGCTTCCGGCTGTCGTCCGGGTCGGGTGCGTTCTTGTTCGCCCGCTCGGTGGCGGATTGCGTGCTCATCATCGTCCTCTTGTCGAAGCTGCTGGGGGTGGGGGAAGCCGAACGGCGGTGGCCGGCGTGAGCCGTGGCCACCGCCGTTCGCGGGGTGAATCGGTGATCAGCCGTTCTGGACGGTGTCCCTCGACTGCTGGGCCTGGTCCTTGACCTCGCCGGCCGCGGAGGTCGCCTCGGACTTCACGCTGTCGACGGCGCCGGTGGCGGCATCCTTCACAGCGGTGGCGGCGTCCTGGGCGGGCTCCTTGAGGTTCTGCCCGACCTCCTTGGCGGCATCCGTCACCTGCTCGACGAGCGGCTGCGCCTTCTCCTTCAGATCGGATGCGACATCCTTCTCCTTGGTCGACGCCGGGATCAGCGAGGCGGCGAGAAGACCGACGCCGAACGCGATCAGGCCCACGGCGAGCGGGTTGCCCTCGGCCTTGGCCTGCACGGTGTTCTTGGCGTCCGACAGGGCGCCGGTCGCGTCGCTGCCGTGGCTCGACACCGACAACTTGACGTCGTCGGCGACGCCGAACACGCGGTCCTTCACCGAGCCCACGGCGCCCTTGACCTTGTCGGTCTGGCGGCCGACGATCTTCGACGGGGTGACCTTGTCGGCCAGCGCGTCGACGTCGCCGCCGAGCTCGGAGCGGGTCTGCTCGATGCGGGCGCGGATCTCTTCGGGTGAATCAGTCATCGGTTCTCCTCATTTCGCTTCAGTGTCTCGGGGATCTTCTTCAAGGAATCGACGGTCTTCGGTACCCCGTTGACCTCCTTGAGCTGCTTCTTGCCGATCAGGAACAGGATCAGCGCGATGATCGCCCAGACGGCCATCACCACGAGGCCCGACCAGCCGTTGCCGATCAGGGTGCCGAGCGCCCACCAGCAGGCGATCGACAGGAACAGCACCGCCATGGACGCCGCGTATCCGGCGCCGCCGAGCATGCCTGCGCCCTTGCCGGCGCGGGTCGCGGACTGCTTCAGCTCGGCCTTGGCGAGTTCGAGCTCCTGGCGCATCAGGGTGGAGAGGTCCTTCGTGACCTCTCCGAGCAGATCGCCCAACGATGTCGTCGCGGCTTTCTGCTCCGAGGGTGTGTAGTCGTCGGTCATCGCGGATACTCATCCCCGGGAAGCGTGTACCCGTCGTCGCCGAGCGTCGCCGCCCGCTGGTTGTAGACCGGCGTGTCCTCGACGAGGCCGGGGGTGGTCGTCGGCGTGTCCACGACCGGCGGCACCGGGGCGGTGGCGGGCACCGGCGTCGAGACGGCCGGGGCCGGGGTGGTCGTCGACGTCGTCGTTGAAGGGGTGGCGGGCGCCGAGGCCTCGGCCGCCTTCTCGTCGGCCGCGTTGCCTGCGAGAGCCCGGGTGAGCCGGCCGGCGACGACACCCGCGATGGCGGCGGCGGCGATGAACGTGCCGGGCTTGCGGCGGGCGTACGACTTGACCTCGTTCAGCAGCGAGCCCGGGTCACGGGCGTCGAGCCAGGATGCGGCGCTGCCGGCGCGATCGGCGACCTGGCGCACCAGGTCGGAGGCGAGGCCCTGCTGCTCGGAGCCGCTGGCCATCGAGCCGAGCTCGTCGCCGAGCGAGCGGAGGCCGGAGGCGACGCGCTGCTGCTGGGCGCCCGCCTGCTCCTTCAACTCCGACTGCGTCTGGGCGTACAGATCCTTGGCCTGCGACTTCGCTTCGTGGGCGACGTTCTTCGCCTCGTCCTTCGCGGTGCCCGCGACGTTGCCGGCCTGCTCGGTGGCGGTGTCCTTCAGATTCGCCGCCTCCTGCTTGGCGGTGTCGACCTTTCCCTGCTGGTCGTCGTCCGACGCGGTCGCGGGGGGTGCGAAACCGTTCGGCGGTACGGGTGCGTAGCTGTCCGTCATGGTCATCCCTTTCCATCTCCGGCCGTCCGGCCGGGTTCTTCCATCAATGCGCGGTACCCGAGTGGGCGCAGGCGGGTTCCTTTCACGTTCGATCCGTGCCTACGGTGAAAGGTCGTCGATCTGTCCCTGGAGGTGCTCGTGCACGGACTGGTCTCCTTCGCGTCAGGCGGCGGACTGCCGCCACTGTCAGCCTCCGACCGATCGCCGTTCTTCCAGGGGCCTTGTTTTCCGGGTCGATGAAGCGCACAATGCGGGCCGTCTCGGGGCGGCAGCCCTACACCGTCGCGTCATCGCTGTCGAGCCGGGGGCGGGCCGGCGCGATCGTCGTACGGTGGGGCGGAACGACGGAAGGAACCCACCATGGACCTCGGAACTCTGGGCGGCTACCGCCTGCCCGCGGCGATCCGCACCGCCTACGGCGTCACGACCGCGCAGGAGCTCGCCGACAGCATCGGCGTCACGAAGCAGCCGACCCCGGCCCTCGCGGCCGACGCCGACGCCGCCTACCAGGCGCTCCGCCGCGGCGACTCGCAGCCGGCCCGCCGCCTGCTGATCGACGACCTCGGCGTCTCCGAGTCCGCCGCCGACGAGGCCCTCGCGAAGCTCCCCCCGCTCTAGCTCCCCGCTTCAGCGGGCTGCTACGCCCCTGCCTCGAGCACTCCGGCGCCTCTGAGGGTGCCCGTCGTGGGCCCGGTCGGGGTCATCAGCCAGCACGAGACGGCCCGATCGCCGGCTCTCCAGGAGCCCTCGGAGGGGTGGACGGTCTGCAGCCCGTAGCCCGACTGGTCCCACGGGGTGCCCAGGAAGTCCGAGACCGCACCGGTGCACTGGTCCATCGTGTGCGAGACGAGCCAGTCCGGCGTCGGATACCCGGAGCCGGAAACCGTCTCGTCGACGGCCCCGACGTACACGACCTCCGCGTCGTGAGGCTGGTCGCAGGGGGTCTCGGTGGGAGGTGACATCTCCTGCACCTCGGCGACGTCGTAGTCGACGTCGGTGAGGCAGGTCCCGACCGGGATGGCGGGCTCGAAGGTGGCCGGCCGAGGAGCGGCGGCTGCGGTGAGGCCGCCGGTTCCCGCGGCGTACCCGTTCGAGGCGAGGATGCCGAGGACGGCCACGGCCGTCACGGCGACGCCGATCGGGGCGAAGAGCATGGCGAGGCGGCTGCCCGCCGAGCGTCCCCGGAGCAGCGCGATGAGCGTGGGCAGCGCGCCGAGGGCCGCGAGGAAGAGGCTGAGGGCGGCGTTCCATGCCACGGCCGCCTGCACTCCGGTGTCGGCGAGGTAGGTGGAGGTGAGCCACGGCCAGAATTCCGGATCGGCCAGGGCGGCGAAGGGCTTCTCGTTCGGGGCGAAGGTCGTGCTGGCGTCGAGGAGGGCGGCCGCGATGACGCAGAGGAGGATGGTGCCGAAGGTGACGAGCGAGATGGCCACGGCGCCTCGGGTCCCGATCCGGCCCTTCGCGCCGTAGCGGTAGAGCGCGGCGGCCCCGAAGGCCACACCGAACGCCACGACGCCCGCGATCCAGCCGAACTGCCAGAGGATGAGCCAGACCGGAACGGCCACAGGGATCACGAGCAGGGAGTGCGCGAGGCCCCGACCGAACCCGTCGTCCGACCGTCGTCGATCGTGGGAGGAGGCGGGCGCGGCCCATCCGTCGCGTGACATCTCGTGGCATCCTTCTCGACCGTGCGCCGGCGGTGCCCGAGCGTCGCCAGAAGACTAGCGGCTCCCCGGCAGCACGGCGGCCCGGCCGCATGGGCGGGTCACCCCACCGCTCGTCCCAGGGCCGCACTCATGCCTTGCGCCGGAGGTCTCCTGTCGATGGTTGGTCTATCTCTATATAGGTAGACTTGGGGGATGAAGCCACTGGCCCGCGTCACTCCCGCCACCGTCGACGTGCTCCGGGTGCTGCTCGAGGAGGACGGCATCTGGGGGATGCTCGTCATCAAGCGCACCGCCCGCCCCGCCGGGAGCGTCTACCCCATCCTCGAACGGCTCGAGGGCGCCGGGTGGGTGTCGTCGAGCTGGGAGCCCGATACCGAGCGGAGCGGGCCGAGACGGCGGCTGTACGAGCTCAG
>NZ_JAHFUY010000024.1 GCF_023264895.1 Herbiconiux sp.
CACCCGTGCGCCCGCGACGGCGGAGGTGGTGGTGGAGGCCGCGGGCGCGGTGGGACCGGCCGAGGTGGAGGCAGCGCTGGCGGCGGGACCGCCCGAGGTGGAGGCGTCCGGGGCCGTGGCATCGACCGGGATGCCGCGGGGCACCTCGTCGGGGACGACCTCGGCGATGCGGGTGGCGCTGGCCGCCACCTGGCGCCAGGCTCCGAGGGCGAGGGGCACCATGGCGAAGACCTCGAAGACCGCGAGCGGCACGAGGGCGATCACGGCGAGCGCCGGGCCCTCAAAACCTCCCGTTCCGAGCTGCGGGATGCCGACCGCGAGGGAGACGACCGTCACGATTCCCGAGACCGAGGCCACGAGCGCGGCCGTGACGCTCGAACCGGCCGCACGGCGCACGAGCGCGCGGGTGAGGGTCTCGTCGCGGCGGGCGAGCTGCTCGCGGTGGGCGGCGTCGGCCCCGTAGGCCACGAGCACGTCGAGGTTCTCGAGGTGGTCGGCGAGCTCGGCCTGGTAGTCGCCGCGAAGGCCCGCGACCGCTCGCTCCTGGCGCCCCGACACCGCCGCGTTGACGAGGGTGCCGAGCACCGCGGCGAGCGCGAGTCCGAGCAGCAGCACGAGACCGGCCGCGGGGAGCAGCAGCCACACCACCACGACCGCCGCCCCGGCCGTGAGCCCCGAGACCACGAGCGGTGACACGACTCGGAGCGGCAGGTTCTGCTGCTCGTCGACATCCGAGACGAGGCGGCTGAGGAGGTCGCCCCTGCGGCTCCGGCCCAGACCGTCGGGCGACACGGGGACGAGACGCTCGTAGACACCGACCCGCAGGTCGGGCAGCGTCGCGAATGCGGCGTCGTGGGCGAAAAGGCGCTCCACGTAGCGGAACGCGGCGCGACCGAGCGCGAACGCCCGCACCCCGACCATGGCCATCGAGAGGTAGAGGATGGGCGGCTGCTCGGCCGCCCGCGTGATGAGGTAGGCCGAGGTGGCGAGGAGCCCCACGGCGCAGAGCGCACTCAGCAGCCCGAACACGATTCCCGGCAGGAACCGCCGCAGCCGTGGCTGCGCGAGTCGCAGCACCTCCGCGCGCCTCATGAGCGCCCTGCCCGAACATGCAGGGCGGATGCCCCGGCGAGCGCCAGAACCGCATCGGCCGCCGCGATCACCGGCCGCCGGTGGCTCACCACCACCACGACCCGCCCCTCGTCGGCGAGCGCCCGCAGGCACCGGATGAACGCCTGCTCCGTCTCGGCGTCCAGCGCCGACGTCGGCTCGTCGAAGACCACGACCCGGCAGTCGAGCCGCCGCGCACGGTAGACGGCGCGCGAACTCGCGACCCGCTGGGCCTGACCGCCCGAGAGCCCCTCACCGCGCGCGTCGATCGCCACCGCCAGATCGACGTCGACGGCACCAGCGAGGTCGAGCGACTCTCGGGCTAGCGAGGCGTCGGGCGCATCGTCGCCGAGCGCCACGTTGCCGAGCACGCTCCCGGAGACGAGGGTCGAACGCTGCCCCGCCCACGCGATCCACCCACGGGGCGCAGGGGCACCGGATGCGTCGACCCCGTCGACGAGGATGCGGCCGTCGGCAGGCACGAAGCCCACGAGCGCGGCCACGAGCGACGACTTGCCGCTGCCGCTCGGCCCCGTCACCGCCGTCACAGCCCCCGCCTCGAACCGTGCGTGGAGCCCGGAGAGCACGACGTCGTCGCCGTAGCGGACCCCGAGCCCGTCGAGCACGAGCCCGTCGAGCACGAGCCCGTCGCCCGACGCAGAACCAGCGACAGCGACCGACGCCGAGAGCCGCTCGGCCGCACCGGTCACCGCCCCCGCGCCGGCACCGGTTACCGCCGCAGCGCTCGCACCCACCCCGGCCCCCGCATCCAGGATCTCGAACACCTCGGTCGACGCCGCCACCCCATCGGCCGCGGCATGGAACTGCGCCCCCACGTTCCGGATGGGCAGGAACGCCTCCGGCGCGAGCAGCAGCACGAACAGCCCGACGCCGAGCCCGAGCCCGCCCTCGATCAGCCGGATGCCGATCGACACCGCCACGAGTGCCACCGACAGGCTCGCCGCGAGCTCGAGCGCGAAGCCGCTGAGGAACGACACCCGGAGCACCTTCATGGTCTGGCCGCGGTAGTCCTCGGTGACGGCGCGGATGCGCGCCGACTGCCGCTCCTGGCGGCCGTAGATCTTGAGCGTTGAGAGCCCGCCCACCACGTCGAGGAAGGCGGTCGACAGCCGCGAGAGCTTCTCCCACTGCCTCTGCTGCACCGCGCGCGTGGCCCACCCGATGAGGATCATGAACACCGGGATGAGCGGGAGCGTGAGCGCGATGGTCAGCCCCGAGATCCAGTCCTGCCACCAGATGACGACCACGATGACGGGCGTCGCGACGGCCGTGAGGATGAGCTGGGGCAGGTACTTGGAGAAGTAGGTGTCGAGCAGATCGAGCCCCGGGCCCACCGTGACCCCCACCGCCGTGGCGCTCCGACCGCCCAGCCAGCCCGGCCCGAGGGCCGAGACCGCCCCGACCACGCGCTGCCGCAGCTCGCTCTTGACCACGGCGGCTCCGCGCGCCGCGTTCACGTCGGCGATCCAGTTCACGACGAACCGCACCGCGACCACGACCGCGAGGGCCACGAGGAGCGGCACGAGCGACGACAACGGTGCGCCGTCGATCGCCTGCACGATCAGCTGCGTCACGAGGTAGGCGAACCCGACCACCGCCGCCGTCTGCAGCACGGCCAGGAGGCCACCGGCCACGAAGAACGCGCGAGCGGAGGCGGCGTACTTCAGGAGCCTGGGATCGACGGGTCGCACCGTACTAGTGTGCGGCCTCGACGGGGATCTGCTCGCGCGTCACGCGCTTGCGGAAGATCCAGTAGGTCCAGCCCTGGTAGGCGAGGATGAGCGGCAGGAAGATCAGCGCGACCCAGCTCATGATCTCGAGCGTGTACTGCGACGACGACGCGTTGACGATGGTGAGGCTGTTCGCGGGATCGTTCGAGGCGGGCATGACGCCCGGGAACAGGGCGAGGAACAGGCTCAGCACCGCGAGCCCGATCGTGGCGGCCATGAGGCCGAACGCCAGTCGCTCGCGGCCGCGGAGGTTGGCCAGGAACGAGCCGACCAGCACCACAGCGGCGCCCGCCGAGAGCAGGATCGACGCCGGCGTGCCGAACGCCACCGAGGTCCAGACGAGGAACGACGCGGCGACCACGATCGTGAGCGCCCCGGCCCGCACCGCGAGCCGGCGTGCACGGCCCCGGATCTCGCCGTCGGTCTTGAGCGCCACGAACACCACGCCGTGCGTGAAGAACAGCAGCAGCGTCGTGAGCCCGCCGAGGAGCGCGTACGGGTTCAGCAGCCCGAAGAAGGTGCCGATGTAGTCGTGGTTCGCGTCGAGCGGCACGCCCGCCACGATGTTGGCGAACGCCACGCCCCAGAGGAACGCGGGCACGGCCGAGCCGACCACGATCATCCGGTCGAAGCGCGCCTTCCAGACCCTCTCGGGCCGCTGGTGCCGGTACTCGAACGAGACTCCCCGGAGGATGAGCGCGAGCAGGATGAGCAGGAGCGGCAGGTAGAACCCGCTGAACAGCGTCGCGTACCACTCGGGGAACGCGGCGAACAGCGAGGCGCCCGCCACGATCACCCAGGTCTCGTTGAGATCCCAGACCGGGCCGATCGTGTTGATGAGCACGCGCCGGTCTGTGTCGTCCTTGCTGAGGAAGGGCAGCGACATGCCCACGCCGAAGTCGAAGCCGTCGAGCACGAAGTAGCCGACGAAGAGGAAGCCGACGATGAAGAACCAGAGGGTGGGGAGGTCCATGAGCGTCTCCTAGTAGACCGTGGCCGTGTGCTGGAGCTTCCCCGTCTCCGGGTCCTCCTCGGGTGCGTCATCCGGGCCCTTCTGGATGGCCTTCTTGATGAGCTTGAACTCGACCACGGCGAGCGTGCCGTAGATGAGGGTGAAGGCGATCAGCGAGATCAGGACCTCGACACCGGTGACGCCGGGCGACACCGCATCCTGGGTCTTCAGAAGACCGAACACGATCCAGGGCTGCCGGCCCATCTCGGTGAAGATCCAGCCCACGATCATGGCGCCGAGCGAGAGCGGGAACGCCCACACCGCCACCCGCCACATCCAGCGCCAGCGCGGCGAGCGGCCGCGGCGGGTGAGCCAGAGGCCCGCGACCGCGATGAGCACGTGCGACATGCCGAGCCCGATCATCCAGCGGAACGACCAGTAGGTGATCCAGATGGTCGGCGAGTAGTCGCCGGGGCCGTAGAGCTGCACGTACTGCTCCTGCAGGTTGTTGATGCCCTCGACCGTGCCGTCGAAGGTGTGCGTCGAGAGGAACGACAGCAGGTACGGGATGCGGATCGAGAACAGCTCGTGCACACCGTCGGGCGTGCCGAGCGTGAAGACCGAGAACGACGCGTTCGCCCCCGTGGCCGTGTGGTAGAGCGCCTCGGCGGCCGCCATCTTCATGGGCTGCGTCTCGACCATCGCGAGGCCGAGCTGGTCGCCCGTGAGCACGGTCAGCGCACCCGCGCCCACCATCATCCAGAGCCCGAACTTCAGCGCCGGGCGCATGGTCTCGAGGTGCTGGTTGCGGTAGAGGTGCCAGGCGGCCGTGGCGATGATGAGGCCGGCCGTGACCATGAAGCAGGCGAAGATCGTGTGCGGGAACGCGGCGAGCGCGACCTTGTTGGTGAGCAGCTCCCAGATGTTCGTGAGCTCTGCGCGGCCCTTCTCCTCGTTGATGCGGAAGGCGACCGGGTTCTGCATGAACGAGTTCGCGGCGATGATGAAGTAGGCCGAGAGGATGCTGCCCACCGTGGCAGCCCAGATGCTCGCGAGGTGCAGCTTCTTGGGCAGCTTGTCCCAGCCGAAGATCCACAGCCCGATGAACGTGGCCTCGAGGAAGAATGCGAGGAGCCCCTCGAGCGCGAGCGGTGCGCCGAAGACGTCGCCGACGAAGCGCGAGTAGTCGCTCCAGTTCATGCCGAACTGGAACTCCTGCACGATGCCCGTGACAACGCCCATCGCAAAGTTGATGAGGAAGATCTTGCCGAAGAAGCGCGTGAGCTGCAGGTACTTCAGCGACCCGGTGCGCACCCACGCGGTCTGGAAGATCGCGACCGTCGTGACGAGCCCGATCGTGAGGGGCACGAAGAGGAAGTGGTAGATGGTGGTGAGACCGAACTGCCACCGTGACAGCAGCAGAGGATCGAGGAACTCGTTCACGCGGAACTCCTTGTGGGAAACGGGGCCACGCTGCCATCGCGGGGGTGTGCGACACCTCCATGCTACCTGCTTGTATACAAGCATTCCGCCCATTCAGGGAATCTCATACAGCCCACGATAGGGTTTGCTGCATGCTCTGTGGAATACATCCATGAACGAGGCGCTGTCCTGGCTCCTGGATACCGTCTCGTCGGTGGATCCCCTGGTCAGGACTCTTTTGGCCGGAGTCGCGATCCTGCTCGAGACGAGCGTGCTCGTCGGGCTGATCGTGCCGGGAGACACCGTGGTCATCGTGGCGTCGACAGGCGTGTCGACACCACTTGAATACATGTGTCTCGTGGCCGTGGTGATCATCGGAGCCCTCTCCGGCGAGAGCATCGGCTTCGCCCTCGGCCGGTTCTTCGGGCCGAGGCTCCGCGCGTCAAGGCTCGGCCGTCGCGTCGGCGAGAAGAACTGGGTGAAGGCCGAGAACTACCTCGCGCGGCGCGGCGGCATCGCCGTGTTCCTGTCGCGCTTCCTGCCGGTGCTGCACTCGCTCATCCCGCTCACGGTGGGCATGAGCCCCATGCGCTACCGGCGTTTCATGGCCTGGACCGTGCCCGCGTGCGTCATCTGGGCCTTCGCGTACGTCTCCGTCGGCACCTTCGCCGCGGGCGGCTACCGGGAGCTCTCGAAGGAGCTGCACTGGGCCGGCTACGTCTTCGTGGGCGTGATCGTGCTCTTCGGCGTCCTGGTCTTCGTGGTCAAGAAGGTGCTGCAGCGGCTCGAGCGCCGGCACATGGAAGAGGCCCCGCCCGCCGCCGCCGAGGCGGAGGAGGACGGGGCCCGCTAGGAGGGATCCGCTCTTAGAAGAGCGCGACCTTCTCCAGCCAGTTCTTCGCGATGGTGTCGGCCGACTCCTGGTCGTTCTGGCTCTGCGAGTTGAGCTCGACCAGGTCTTCGGCGGTGAGCGCCGCGCTGACCTTGTTGATGACGTCGGAGACCTCGGGGGTCGCGGCGTCGGTGTTGATGAGCGGCACGACGTTCGAGGCGAGGAACAGTCCCTCCGGGTCCTCGAGCGTCACGAGCCCGGCGGCCGCGATGTTCGGGTCAGCCGAGTAGATGTTGACGAGCTGCACCTGGTTGTCCTTCAGAGCCTGCAGCGTCAGCGGTCCGCCCGAGTCCTCGATGGGAGTGAAGCCGACGGTCACGCCGTAGGTCGCGAGGAGTCCCTCGGGGCCGTAGGGGCGGGTCTGCAGCTCGGAGTTGCCGCCGAGCGTGAGCGGGGTCGTGACCGAGGCGAGGTCGCTGAGGCTCGTGACGCCGTTCGACTCGGAGAACTCCTTGGTGACGTTGTAGGAGTCCTGGTCGGTCGCGGGCGCCTGGTCGAGCACCTCGAGGCCCTCGGGGAGGGCTCCGGCGAGCGCCGAGTAGACGTCGTCGCTCGTCTTGGCGGTGGTCTCGGGGTCGTAGTACTGCAGCAGGTTGCCGGTGTACTCCGGGAACAGCTGCACCTCGCCCGACTCGAGCGCCGGCAGGTAGGCGTCGCGCTGGCCGATGTTGAACTGGCGCTCCACCTCGATGTCGTTCGCCTCGAGCGCCTGGGCGTAGATCTCGGCGATGATCTCGTTGGAGTAGTAGGCCTGCGAGCCGATGACGATCGCGCCACCCTCGGCGGCGTCTCCGCCGGATGTCGACGAGGTGTCGAGCGGATCGCCCGACGCACACCCTGCCAGCGCCACCACAGCGCCGACCGCGACTAGCCCAGTGAGGAGCCGGCCTTTCTTGATTGCTGTGAACATGTGATTCATTTCCCTTCTCGGATGGGAGTCCCCATCACCGCACGCGTTCGGGATGACCGCGCACGGACGTCTTTCAGCTCCTTCGCGACGACGCCGCGTGGAACGACCAACTTCTGCAGCAGCGCGAAGATTCCCTCGAGGACCAGCGCGAGCGTGGTCACGAGGATCGACGCACCGAGAGTCTGGGCGTAGTCCCTGGTCGCCACACCCGCGAAGATGAAGGCGCCGAGCGCACCGCCGCTCACGTAGGCGGCGAGCGTCGCGGTGGCCACGACCTGCAGCACGGCCGAGCGGAGCCCGCCGATCAGGAGCGGAAGGCCGAGCGGCACCTCGACCTTGCGGATGACCTGCGACTCGGTCATGCCCACGGCCCTCGCCGCGTCGATGGTCCGGCGGTCGACGGCCTCGAAGCCGGCGTACGCGCCGGCGAGGATGGGCGGGACGGCGAGGACGACGAAGGTGAGCAGCGGTGCCTTGAACCCGATGCCGAGGCCGAGCCCCAGCAGGATCAGCACACCCAGGCTCGGCAGGGCACGGAACCCGCCGGACAGCGAGACCGCGATGTCACGGCCTCGGCCGGTGTGGCCGACGAGGTAGCCGAGCGGAACGGCGATCAGCGCGGCGATCGCCACGGCCCCGAACGTGTAGGCGAGCTGCTCGCCGAGACGGGCGAACCAGCCTGACGGGCCGGTCTGGTTGGCGGGATCCAGGATCCAGGCGATCCCGTCGAGGAGGAGGTTCACGACACGCCTCCCGCGAGGAGGGCGGTGCGCTGCCTGGCCGAGCGCGGGCTGCCCGTGCGCTCACGGCGGCTCCACGGGAGGGTGACCCTGCCGAGCAGCACGAGCAGCAGGTCGAACACGACGGCGATGAGGAGCACCGCCACGATGCCGCTCACCACCTCGGCCGGGATGTTGCGCTGGAAGCCGTTGATGAAGAGGTAGCCGAGGCTCGTGACCCCCACGACCGAACCGATGGTGGCGAGGCTCACCGTGCTCGCCGACACCACGCGGAGCCCGGCGAGCAGCACGGGGCCCGACAAGGGCAGCTCGACCCGCCAGAACCGCTGCCAGCCGGAGTACCCCATGGCGCTCGCGGCCTGGAGCACGTCCTTGTCGACCGAGGCGAGCCCGTCGGCGGCCGTGCGCACCATGAGGGCGACGGCGTAGATCGTGAGCGCGACGCTGACGTTGAGCGAGGAGAGCAGCGGCGTGCCGAGGATGAGGGGCATGAAGATGAACAGCGGCAGCGACGGGATCGTGTAGAGCAGCCCCAGCACCACGAGGATGGTGCCGCGCGTCAGCCGGAAGCGGTTGGCGATCCAGCCGATCGGCACCGAGAGGAGGAAGCCGACCACGATCGGAGGAACGCTCAGCGCGATGTGCGCGAGCGTCAGCTCCCAGACCAGGTCGAGGTTGGAGGAGACCCAGTTCACGGCTGGAGGACCCCCGTGGGCGTGCCGTTCTCATCGACCACCACGTCGCGGTCGCCGACGCGCTGGATGCGGAGAGCCCGCTTGCCCCTGTCGGCGCCCACGAACGAGGCCACGAAGTCGTTGGCCGGGTGGGCGAGGATCTCGGCCGGTGTGCCTACCTGGGCAATGTGTCCGCCCTTCTGCAGGATGACGACCTGGTGGCCGAGCAGGAACGCCTCGTCGATGTCGTGGGTCACGAACACGACGGTCTTGCCGAGGCCGTCCTGCAGCCGGATCGTCTCCTGCTGCAGCTCCGCCCGCACGATCGGGTCGACGGCACCGAACGGCTCGTCCATGAGCAGGATGTTGGGGTCGGCGGCGAGCCCGCGCGCCACGCCCACACGCTGCTGCTGACCGCCGGAGAGCTGGCGCGGATACTTCAGGGCGAGGGAGCGGTCGAGGCCCACGGTGTCGAGGAGCGCCATCGCGTCGTCGCGCGCCTTCTTCTTCGGCACGCCGCTCAGGATCGGCACGGTGGCCACGTTGTCGATGACCTTGCGGTGCGGCATCAGGCCCGAGTTCTGCATGACGTAGCCGATCCGTCGCCGGAGCTTCACGGGCTCGAGCGATCCGGTGTCCTCGCCGTCGATGAGGATGCTGCCGGAGGACGGGTCGATCATCCGGTTGATCATGCGGAGCAGCGTGGTCTTGCCGCAGCCGGAGGAGCCCACGAGCACCGTGGTCTTGCGGGGCGGTATGACGAGATCGAAGGAGTCGACCGCCACCGTCCCGTCGGGGAACTGCTTCGTCACCGATCGGAACTCGATCATCGCGGGGCCCTATCAGTCGTCGGGTCGCGGGATGCGGCCCTTCGCCCTACCCAAACATCACTTCGGGCAAACGCAAACCCTCACGTCAGAAGACGTCACACAATCGTGAGGATCAGGAGGTCCGTCAGGCGGCGATCGGCGCCTCGGCGAGGTAGCCGGCCACCACGGTCCGGCAGGCGGCGATCGCCTGCTCGTCTCCCGAGGAGTCGATCACGAACGCCCGCACGAGCAGCGCGTCGAGCACGGTGAGCGCGATGTCGAAGCGGCCGGCGAGCGACCCGTCGTCGGCCACACCGAGCTCGGCGGAGACGATGGTGGCGAGCGAGGCCGCGATGCGCGCCGAGGCCGCGGTGCCGCCGTCGACGGCGGGGAGGGCGATCTGGTCGCCCAGCCGGATGGACGTGAAGCCCGGCTCATCGCGGTGCATCTGCACTCCCGCGTCGATGAGGGCGGAGAAGACGTCGTCGACCGTCGCGGGGGGATGCTCCTCGAGCTTCTCGACGCTCTTGCGGAGGAACCGCTCGAAGCCGCGGAGGCTCATGGCCGCCAGCACGGCGATGCGGTCGGGGAAGTAGCGGTAGACGGTGCCGATGGACGCACCGGCCCGCTCGGCCACCATGGCGGTGGTGAGGCGCTCGATGCCGACCTCGGCCACGACGGCCGACGCCGCGTCGAGCAGGGCGTCGATGCGCTCGCTGCTCCTGGCCTGCACGGGTTCGTTGCGCACCTGGCCGGTCGACGTCATCGCACCGCTGATGAGATCGTTGAATGTCACTTCAGACCGTTCCTTCCGCAGTTCCCAGACCCCCAGTGTAGTTGGGCTCCCGCATCGTGACAGACTGGGGGCGTGCCCAAGAAACCAGCCGCGGCATCACGGCTGCACCGTGCCGCCCGTATCGACGACGCGATCCACGACTTCCGGGAGAAGGTGGTCAGGCGCTGGGGGCACCTGCCGACGGTCATTCCCTACGCCGGGTACGGCTCGACCGAGCGGATCCGGGTGCTCGGCCGTGTGCTCCTCACGAAGCCGCCTCGCGAGGGCGAGTCCTCTCGTTCCATGCAGCGGCGCGAGGAGCGCGTGCGGGGCTGGCGCAGCTTCACGAGCGTGCCGGTCGGCGACATCGAGGTGACCATCGAGATCGAGGGCACCGTGCGCACCGTTCGTGCCGATCGAGGCGGCGTGGTCGACACCTCGGTGGATGTCGAGCTCGAGCCGGGTTGGCACACCATCACGATGCGCACGCACGACTCGGATGCCGTCGAGGCCCCCGTCTTCATCGTCGACCCCGACACCTCGTTCGGCGTCGTGTGCGACATCGACGACACCGTGATGGTGACGGCGCTGCCCCGCCCCTTCCTGGCGTTCTGGAACACGTTCGTGCTCGACGAGCACGCCCGCACCCCGACCCCCGGCATGGCCGTCTTCCTCGAGCGCCTCACGGCCGATCATCCGGGGTCGCCCTTCATCTACCTCTCGACGGGCGCCTGGAACGTCGCGCCCACGCTCACCCGGTTCCTCGGCCGCAACCTCTACCCGCGCGGTCCCCTCCTCCTCACCGACTGGGGCCCCACGCACGACCGCTTCTTCCGCAGCGGGCGCGAGCACAAGGAGACGAACCTCCGGCGGCTCGCCAAGGAGTTCCCCGACATCCGCTGGGTGCTGATCGGCGACGACGGTCAGCACGACGAGGAGATCTACGGGGAGTTCGCGCTCGAGCACCCCGAGAGCGTGCGGGCGATCGCCATCCGCCAGCTCTCGCCGAGCGAGGCCGTGCTCGCGGGTGGCCGCTCGAAGTCGGAGCAGGCCGCCGCCGCCCCCGGCACCCCCAAGGTCTACGCCCCCGACGGCGCCGGCCTGGCGGACAAGCTCAAGGCCCTCTAGCCGCGCGTCAACTGGCCGAATGCGCCTCGAGGAACTGGAACACCTCGTTCTCGTCGACCCCCGGGAACTTGCCCGAGGGCAGCGGCGACAGGATGTGGGCATGCAGCTTGGCACTCGGCCAGGCCGCGTCGCCCCAGCGCTCGGCGAGGTCGCTGGCCGGCTTCCGGCAGCACGACTCGTCGGGGCAGTAGGAGCGCTGGCGCATCTGGGTGTCGCGGCCCCGGAACCACTTCGCGTCGGCGAACGGCACGCCGAACGAGATCGAGAACTCCCCCGCGTCGGTCTTGCCGGTCTGGGTGGCGCACCAGAAGGTGCCGGCCGGGGTGTCGGTGTACTGGTAGAACTCCGTCGTGCGGTTGGTTCGGCCGAGCGCACCGCGGGCCGCCCACTTGCGGCACACCAGCTGTCCCTCCACGGCCCCGGTGACGTCGACGGGGAGCGGCAGGCCGTCGTTCTCGTAGGCCTTGTAGATGGCGCCGTCCTCCCCCACGCGCAGGAAGTGCACCTGCATGTCCAGGTGCACGGTCGACAGGTTCGTCAGGCGCAGAGCCGCGGCCTCGTGGGTCACGCCGAAGGCGTCACGGAAGTCCTCCACCGAGAGGTCCTTGCGCTGCTTGGCCGCCTGCAGGAAGGCGGCGGAGGCCGTCTCGGGCATGAGGCAGGCGGCGGCGAAGTAGTTGATCTCGAGCCGCTGCTGCAGGAACTCGGCGTAGCTCGAGGGCGGCGTGTGCCCGAGCAGGCGGTGCGCCATCGCCTGCAGCGCCATCGACCGCAGGCCGTGGCCTCCGGGGATGGAGGCCGGCGGCAGGTAGATGCGGCCGTTGGCGAGGTCGGTGACCGAGCGGGCCGAGTGCGGTAGGTCGTCGACGTAGATCAGGGTGAAGCCGAGCTTCTCGGCCAGGAGCGAGACGCTGCGGTGGGTGAGCGCCCCCGAGGTGTGGCCCACGGTCGCGAGCGTCTCCTCGGCCAGCCGCTCGAGATCCGGCAGATGGTTGCTCCTCGTGCGCATCGCGAGGCGGTTCTCCGTGTTGGCACGGCGAGCCTCCTCGGGGGTGGCGATCGACTCGCTCGCCCGGCGGCGCAGCTCCCGGTGGAGGCCCACGAGCGACTCGAGGGTCTCGAGCGGCAACGAGCGACTCGGCGGCACCGCGGGCAGGCCGAGCGAGGCGTAGAGCGGGCTCTGCTGCGCCTTCGCGAGCTCGATCTCGAGAGCCGTTCGCGCATCCGGGGCCTCAGCGCTGAGGAGGTCGGGCACGGGCACCCCGAGCTGGGCGCTGATCGCCTGCAGGAGAGACAGCTTGGGCTCGCGCCGGCCGTTCTCGATCAGCGAGAGCTGGCTGCCCACGACCCCCACCTTCGCACCGAGCTGGTCGAGCGTGAGCCCGTGGAGCTTTCGATGGTGCCGGATGCGCCGCCCCAGCGTGATGAGGTCGCTCGCCTCGTCCATTTTGTCTCCTTGTCAAGAAGTGCCGATCTTTACATCAAAGTACCGCGGATCGAGCCGAAATATCGCGAATAGTAGAAGAACAGACCCGCAGTTGATGAGAAGAAGGTCACAGATGAGCATCCTCGAGACGAGCAGCATGGTCGATATCGACGGTCCCAGCCGCAACAGTGCGGTCAACGAGTGGGTGCGCGACATCGCGCGGCTCACGAAGCCCGACAGCGTGGTCTGGTGCGACGGCTCGACCCGCGAGTGGGACGACCTCACCAAGATGATGGTCGCCCAGGGCACCCTCATCCGGCTGAACCCCGAGTGGCGCCCCAACAGCTTCCTCGCCCGCAGCGACCCGGCCGACGTGGCGCGCGTCGAGGACCGCACGTTCATCTGCTCCGAGCGCGAGGCGGATGCCGGCCCCACCAACAACTGGAAGAGCCCCTTCGCCATGCGCGAGGAGCTCGACACCCTCTTCGCCGGCAGCATGCGCGGCCGCACGATGTACGTCGTGCCCTTCTCGATGGGCCCCCTCGGCGGGCCGATCTCGCAGCTCGGCGTGCAGGTCACCGACTCCCCCTACGTCGTCATCAGCATGCAGCTGATGACCCGCATGGGCAAGGCCGCCCTCGACCTGATCGAGGAGGAGACCCCCTGGGTGCCCGCCGTGCACTCGGTCGGAGCGCCCCTCGTCGACGCCGACGGCACCCGCCGCGACGACGTGGCCTGGCCGCACAACCCCACGAAGTACATCAGCCACTTCCCCGAGACGCGCGAGATCTGGTCGTTCGGCTCCGGCTACGGCGGAAACGCCCTGCTCGGCAAGAAGTGCTTCGCCCTGCGCATCGCGAGCGTCATGGCCCGCGACGAGGGCTGGCTCGCCGAGCACATGCTCATCATCAAGATCACCTCGCCCGCCGGCAAGGTCTACCACGTGGCCGCCGCGTTCCCCTCGGCGTGCGGCAAGACGAACCTCGCCATGCTGAACCCGTCGATCCCGGGCTGGAAGGTCGAGACCATCGGCGACGACATCGCCTGGATGCGTCAGGGCCCCGACGGCAAGCTCCGGGCCATCAACCCCGAGCGCGGCTTCTTCGGTGTGGCTCCGGGCACGGGCATCACGACGAACCCCACCGCGGTCGACACCGTGTGGGGCAACTCGATCTTCACCAACGTCGCGCTCCGCGACGACGGCGACATCTGGTGGGAGGGCCTCACCCCGAAGGCGCCCGCGCACCTCATCGACTGGCAGGGCAACGACTGGACCCCCGCGTCGTCGACGCCCGCGGCGCACCCGAACTCGCGCTTCACGGTGACGGCCGACCAGTGCCCCTCGATCGCCTCTGACTGGGACTCCCCGGACGGCGTGCAGATCGACGCGATCCTCTTCGGCGGACGCCGGCCCTCCACGGTTCCGCTCGTCTCCCAGGCCCGCGACTGGACCCACGGCGTGTTCATGGGGGCCACAATGGCCTCTGAGACCACCGCGGCCGCCGAGGGCGCCGTGGGGCGCCTCCGCCACGACCCGTTCGCGATGCTGCCGTTCTGCGGCTACAACATCACCGACTACTTCGCCCACTGGCTCGAGATCGGCGACTCGCTCGGCGACGACGCTCCCCCGGTGTTCTCGGTCAACTGGTTCCGGAAGGACGCGGACGGGAAGTTCATCTGGCCCGGCTTCTCCGAGAACGCACGTGTGCTCGAGTGGATCGTGCGCCGGCTCGAGGGCGACGTCGAGGTGGTCGAGACGCCCATCGGCAAGCTGCCCAAGGTGCGCGACTTCAACGTCGACGGCCTCGACCTGCCCTACGAGCAGCTGCAGGCCATCCTCGCGGTCGACCGGCCGGCCTGGAACCGCGAGGTCGACGAGGTCGCCCGCTACTTCGACGAGCTCTCCGAGGGCAGCGGATCCGCGGTCCCCGACCGCCTGCAGCGCGAGCTCTCGACGCTGCGGTCGAACATCCGCTGACGCGCTCTGCCCGACCAGAACGGCCGTCGCCCACCGGGTGGCGGCCGTTCGGCATCCTGCCGAACTGTATTCTGGTGAGACGCATCGAGGCACCTCACCACTGACACGGTGCCGCCCATACCTGGAGGTCCCATGACCGCGCACGTGCCCGACAAGCCCGCCCTTGAAGGCCTCGAAGCCAAGTGGGACGCCGAGTGGACGGAGAAGGGCACCTACCTCTTCCCGCGCGACGGCGCCACCCGCGAGACGGTCTACTCGATCGACACCCCGCCGCCCACCGCCTCCGGATCGCTGCACATCGGGCACGTCTTCTCCTACACGCACACGGATGTGATCGCCCGCTACCAGCGCATGACGGGCAAGCGCGTGTTCTACCCCATCGGCTGGGACGACAACGGCCTGCCGACCGAGCGCCGGGTGCAGAACTACTACGGCGTGCGCTGCGACCCCACGCTCCCCTACGACCCCGACTTCACGCCGCCGTTCGAGGGCGGCGACAACAAGTCGTCGAAGGCCGCCGACCAGATCCCCATCTCGCGCCGCAACTTCATCGAGCTCTGCGAGGTGCTCACGGTCGAGGACGAGAAGCAGTTCGAGTCGCTCTGGCGCGACCTCGGCCTCTCGGTCGACTGGACCCAGACCTACCGCACCATCTCGCGGGAGTCCCAGGCCGCCTCCCAGCTCGCCTTCCTCCGCAACATCGAGCGCGGCGAGGCCTACCAGGCCATGGCGCCCACGCTCTGGGACGTGACGTTCCGCACCGCGGTGGCCCAGGCCGAGCTCGAGGACAAGGAGCAGCCGGGCGCCTACCACCGGCTCGAGTTCCACGGCGCCGACGGCTCCCCCGTCTTCATCGAGACGACCCGGCCGGAGCTGCTCCCCGCCTGCGTGGCGCTCGTGGCGCATCCGGACGACGAGCGCTACAAGGCGCTGTTCGGCACCACCGTCACGACCCCCGTGTTCGGCGTCGAGGTGCCCGTGGTGGCCCACCACCTCGCCCAGCCCGACAAGGGCTCGGGCATCGCCATGGTCTGCACCTTCGGCGACCTCAACGACGTGATCTGGTGGCGCGACCTCGACCTGCCCAACCGCGCGATCATCGGCTTCGACGGCCGCGTGGTGAGCGAGGCTCCGGGTGCGATCACCTCCGAGGCCGGACGCGAGGCGTACGCGCAGCTCGCCGGCAAGACCGTCTTCTCGGCCAAGCAGGCCGTGGTGGAGCTGCTGAGGGGCACCGGCGAGCTGATCGGCGAGCCCAAGCCCATCACCCACCCCGTGAAGTTCTTCGAGAAGGGCGACCGGCCCCTCGAGATCGTGTCGACCCGCCAGTGGTACATCCGGAACGGCGCCCGCGACGAGGAGCTGCGCGCGCGCCTGCTCGAGCTCGGCGCCGAACTCGAGTGGCACCCCGACTTCATGCGGGTGCGCTACGAGAACTGGGTGGGCGGGCTCACCGGCGACTGGCTCATCTCGCGCCAGCGCTTCTTCGGCGTGCCCCTGCCCGTCTGGTACCCGCTCGACGGCGACGGCAACCCCGTGTTCGACCGGCCGATCGTGGCGACCCAGGACATCCTGCCCGTCGATCCCTCCTCGGATGCCGCACCCGGCTACGACGAGTCGCAGCGGGGAGTGCCCGGCGGCTTCCAGGGCGAGGTCGACGTCATGGACACCTGGGCGACCTCCTCGCTCACCCCGCAGCTCGCGGGCGGCTGGGAGCGCGATCAGGAGCTCTGGGAGACCGTGTTCCCGTTCGACCTGCGGCCCCAGGGGCAGGACATCATCCGCACCTGGCTCTTCTCCACCATGCTGCGCTCGACGCTCGAGACGAACGAGAAGCCCTGGGCTCACGCCGCGCTCTCCGGCTTCATCGTCGACCCCGACCGCAAGAAGATGTCGAAGTCGAAGGGCAACGTCGTCACACCCGCCGACATCCTGGCCAGCCACGGCTCGGATGCGGTGCGCTACTGGGCCGCCTCGTCGCGCCTCGGCACCGACGCGGCCTTCGACGAGAAGAACCCCACCCAGATCAAGATCGGGCGGCGACTGGCCATCAAGATCCTGAACGCGGCGAAGTTCGTCTACGGCTTCGAGCTGCCCGAGGGGCACTCGACCGTCTCGGAGGCGCTCGACGTGAGCATGCTCACCGAGCTCGACGACGTGGTGCGCACCGCGACCGCCGCGCTCGACAAGTACGACCACGCACGCGCCCTCGAGGTCGCGGAGACGTTCTTCTGGACCTTCTGCGACGACTACCTCGAGCTCGTCAAGGAGCGCGCCTACCGCGCCGAGTCCGACCCGGCCGGCAAGGCCTCGGCCGTGCTCGCGCTGCAGGCCGCGGTCGACGTGCTGCTGCGCCTGTTCGCGCCCTACCTGCCCTTCGCCACCGAGGAGGTCTGGTCGTGGACCCACGACGGCTCGGTGCACACCGCCGCGTGGCCCACGACGGTCTCGTCGGCCCTGCCCTCGGGCGTGGTCGCCGAGCTGCCGCAGCACGCCGGGCTCTTGCCGCTGGCCTCGCGGGCCCTCGTGGGCATCCGTCGCGCCAAGACCGACGCCAAGGCCTCGCAGAAGACCCCGGTCGGGACCGCGGTGATCGCCGGCCCCGGCGAGGAGATCGCACTGCTCGAGCTCGCCGCCGCCGACCTGCAGGCGGTGGGCCGGATCGCCGGGCTGTCGTTCGCCACGGGCGACGAGCTCGTGGTGCAGGATGTAGTTCTAGCGCCCGAGGACAAGCCGGAGGCGACAGCATGAGCCAGGAGGCGACGATGCCGATCGAGGTCAGACCGGTGGCGGCGGGAGAGTTCTTCCCCTGGCACGCGGTGTACACGGGCTACGGCGAGTTCTACGAGACGCCGCTGCACGACAAGAAGGCCGTGCTCGTGTGGAGCTGGATCATCGACGACGCGCACGAGCTCGAGTGCCTCGTGGCCGTCGACGAGGAGGGCTCCCTCGTGGGGGTCGCCCACTACCGCTCGTTCAGCCGCCCGCTCGACGGCTCGAAGGGCATCTACATCGACGACCTCTTCGTGCTGCCCGAGGCCCGCAAGCACGGAGTCGGCCGGGCCCTGATCGAGGGCGTGGCCGACGTGGGGCGCGCCCGCAAGGCCACCATCCTGCGCTGGATCACGGCGAAGGACAACGAGGCCGCCCGCGCCCTCTACGACCAGGTCGCCGAGAAGACCAAGTGGGTCACCTACGACAAGGCGCTCTGATGATGATCCAGCTCGGCACCCGCTGGCTCGTCGGCGACGAGCCGCCCTCCAGGCTCCCGCAGGCCGTGATCGACGCGATCTACGAGGTCGAGGGCGAGCTCGCCGAACAGGGCGTCGACGCCTCCGACTGGAGCTGGACGCTGACGTGGCTCGAGGGGCGGCCCGTCGTCGAGCTCGACGACGAGACCGTGGTGGAGTACGACGCGGAGAACGACGCGGCGGTCGTCACCCCCGGTTCCTGAAAACCGGGGTCTGCCCTCCCCTACTCGAAGCCCTCGGGGTTTCGGGGGGTGTAGGGGGACTCTAGGGACGCGAGCTCGTCGGGGGTGAGGGTGAGGGCGACGCTGGCTACCGCGTCGTCGATGTGGTGGGGTTTCGTGGCGCCGACGATGGGGGACGTGACCGCCGGCTGCTGGCGCGCCCAGGCGAGGGCCACCTGGGCGCGTGGGATGCCACGGGCCTCGGCCACCTGGGCGACCGCCTCGGTGATGGCGCGGTCGGCGTCTTCGGCCTGGTTGTACATCGACTGGGTCACGAGGTCGGTGCCGGTGCGCGACGTCTCCTCGCCCCAGGGGCGGGCGAGGCGGCCGCGGGCGAGTGGGCTCCAGGGCAGCACGCCCACGCCCTGGTCGAGGGCATACGGGTGCATCTCCCGCTCCTCCTCGCGCTGAAGCAGGTTGTACTGGTCCTGCATCGAGACGAACCTCGTCCAGCCCCCGAGGTCGGCCGCGTGCTGCATCGTGGCGAACTGCCACGCCCACATCGACGAGGCCCCGATGTAGCGCGCCTTGCCCGACTTCACGACGTCGTGCAGCGCCTCCATCGTCTCCTCCACCGGCGTCTCCGGGTCGAACCGGTGGATCTGGTAGAGGTCGACGTAGTCCGTTCCGAGTCGGCGCAGACTGTCGTCGATCGCGGTGAGGATGTGCCGGCGCGAGAGCCCGCCCCCGTTGGCCGAGGGGCGCGAGGGGAAGAACACCTTCGTGGCGATCTCGATCTCTTCGCGCTGCGCGATCTCGCCGAGCACACGGCCCACGATCTCCTCGCTCGTGCCGTCGGAGTACATGTCGGCGGTGTCGAAGGTCGTGATGCCGGCCTCGAGCGCGCGCTCGAAGAAGGGCCGGGACTCGGCCTCGGGCATGGTCCACGAGTGCGGCCCGCGGAGGGGCTCGCCGTAGCTCATGCAGCCGAGGACCACGGGCGAGATCTTCAGGCCTGAGCGGCCCAGACGGACGGGTTCCATGGTGTTCATCCTTTCGCGACGGTGCGGGGAGTGCTCCGGCGCCCGGGGAAGGCGCTCCAGAGCATGACGACGCCGCCCACCAGCAGACCCCAGAAGGCGGAGCCGATGCTGACGATGACGATGCCGGAGGCGGTGACGAGGAACGTGGCGATGGCCGGGATGCGATGGGCCGGGTCCTCCAGCGCCGAGACGACGGCGGTGACGAGCGCCCCGAGCAGAGCCAGCCCGGCCACGGCGGTGATGAGCACGGGAGGGGCGGCCGAGATGAGCGCCGTGGCGACGCCCGCCGCCAGGCCCAGCACGATGAACAGGATGCCGGAGGTGACGGTCGCGACCCACCGCTTCGACTTGTCGGGATGCGAGTCGGGACCGGCCATGAGCGCCGCCGTGATCGCGGCGAGGTTGACCGGGTGCCCGCCGAAGAACGAGCCCGCCATCGTGCCGAGGCCCGAGGCCAGGAGTGCCGGCCGAGGCGGCACCGTGTAGCCGAAGGTCGACATCACGGCGAAGCCCGGCACGTTCTGCCCCGCCATCGTGACGATGAAGAGCGGCAGCCCGAGGCTCACGATCACGAGCGGGTCGAACTGCGGCACCACGAACGTGACCTGCGGCAGCAGGCTCGCGCCGGTGAGCGCGTTCGGGCCCGCACTCACGCCGATGCCCACGAGCGCCACGACCATGGCGGCCGGCACCGCCCAGCGCGGGGCGGACCGGAAGAGCACGAGCCAGGTGAGGATGACCGGCAGCGCGAGCCACGGGATCTCGACCGCCGCCGTGATGGGCGCGAGACAGATGGGGAACAGGATGCCGGCGAGCATCGCGCTCGCGAGCGGCTTCGGGATGCGCGTGATGGCGCGGCCGAGCGCCGGCCACAGCCCGCAGAGGAGGATGAGCGTGCCGCAGACGAGGAACGCGCCCACCGCCGCGCCGAAGTCGTCGGTGGTGGCGGCCGCGGCGACGAGGAGGGCCGCTCCGGGAGTCGACCACGCGAACGAGATCGGCATCCGGAACCGCCACGCGAGCAGGATGCAGCACAGTCCGCTGATGACGCACACCGCGAGCAGGCCGCTCGAGGCCTGCTGCTCGCTGGCCCCGACGGCCCTGAGGCCCGCGACGACCAGCACGAACGAACTGGCGAACCCGGTGAGGGCGGAGACGATCCCCGCCGAGATCGGCTGGATGATGGCTAGGCCGACTTCTCCTCGCGACGTGCCTTGCGCGGCACGATCGTGGGAGCTGCGTTCTCGAGCACGGCCTCGCGGGTGACGATCACGCCTGCCACCTCGTCGGTGGAGGGCACCTCGAACATGATGGGGCCGAGCACCTCCTCCATGATGGCGCGGAGGCCGCGAGCACCGGTCTGGCGGAGCACCGCGAGATCGGCGATGGCCTCGAGGGCGTCGGTCTCGAACTCGAGCTCCACACCGTCGAGCTCGAACATGCGCTGGTACTGGCGCACGAGGGCGTTGCGCGGCTCCGTGAGGATCTGCATGAGCGCGGCCTGGTCGAGCGGGGTGACCGTGGTGACCACGGGGAGACGGCCGATGAACTCGGGGATGAGGCCGAACTTGTGCAGGTCTTCCGGCAGCACCTCGCCGAAGAGGTTGGCTTCGGCCTTCTTGCTGTAGAGCGGGGAGTTGAAGCCGATGCCGCGACGGCCCGCACGCTGGGAGATGATCTCCTCGAGCCCCGAGAAGGCGCCCGCCACGATGAAGAGCACGTTCGTGGTGTCGATCTGGATGAACTCCTGGTGCGGGTGCTTGCGCCCGCCCTGCGGCGGCACGCTCGCCACGGTGCCCTCGAGGATCTTCAGCAGCGCCTGCTGCACGCCCTCGCCCGACACGTCGCGCGTGATCGACGGGTTCTCGGCCTTGCGGGCGATCTTGTCGACCTCGTCGATGTAGATGATGCCGGTCTCGGCGCGCTTCACGTCGTAGTCGGCGGCCTGGATGAGTTTCAGCAGGATGTTCTCGACGTCTTCGCCGACGTAGCCGGCCTCGGTGAGCGCCGTCGCATCCGCCACCGCGAACGGCACGTTGAGCCGCTTCGCCAGGGTCTGCGCCAGATAGGTCTTGCCGCAGCCGGTGGGGCCGATGAGCAGGATGTTGCTCTTGGCGATCTCGACCTCGGAGGCCTGCGCCTCGGCCGAGACGATGGCCGTGCGGGCCTTCGTGCGCTTGTAGTGGTTGTAGACGGCCACGCTCAGGGCGCGCTTCGCGGCATCCTGACCGATGACGTACTCCTCGAGGAAGGAGTAGATCTCTTTGGGCTTCGGGAGCTCGAACTCGCCGGCCGCTTCTTCGCTGGCCTCGGAGAGACGCTCCTCGATGATCTCGTTGCAGAGCTCGACGCACTCGTCGCAGATGTAGACGCCGGGCCCGGCGATGAGCTGCTGCACCTGCTTCTGGCTCTTTCCGCAGAACGAGCACTTGAGCAGATCGGCGCTCTCACCTATGCGTGCCATGCCCAGCCTCCTAAACGCTGTCTTCTCACGAGCCTAACCCGAACGCCCGACACTGCTCGACAACCACGCAGGATTGGGCCGACACCCGTCGTCACTCGAGAAGGTGGCGCAGGTAGCGGCCCGGAGCCTCGAGGAAGCTCCGCCAGTGCTGCACGATCTCGAGCTGCTCCCACGTGGTCTCGCGGATGCCCCACTCCCCGAGCTCGAGGATCGTGGCGCCCGGGAGCGACGCCAGCACTGGCGAGTGCGTGGCGCAGACGATCTGCGCGCCCGCCTTCGCGAGGGAGTCGAGCTGGGCCATGTAGCGCAGCGTCGACTGGAACGACAGGGCCGCCTCCGGCTCGTCGAGACAGAAGAAGCCCGGCGAGTCGATCTTGCGCTCGAGCAGGGCGAGGAATGACTCGCCGTGACTCATCTCGTGCAGATCGGCGTCCTGGTAGCCGAGCGACTCGAGGTAGCTGTAGTAGCCGTGCATGGTCTCGGCGCGGAGGAAGAAGCCCCACTTCGGTGACACCAGGCCGCGCCGGAGCTTCAGCCACTCCCCCAGCGGCGACTCGCTCGAGCGCGTGGCGGCACCGCCGTTGCGGCTGCCGCCCTCGGCGGGGAAGCCGAAGGCCATGGCGATGCCCTCGAGCACCGTCGACTTGCCGCTGCCGTTCTCGCCCACCAGGAACGTGACGCCGGCGGGCAGCTCGAGCCCGCGGCCGAGCTGCGCGACCGCGGGGACCGTCATGGGCCACGAACCGGCGACAGCCGGGGCATCCGCGAAGAAGGAGATCTCGCGGATGGCCCGGCTGTCGTGCAACCAGTCCTGGTCGCCCATGTCGGTGCGGCGGCGGGTCAGCCGACCAGTGCCGGCACGTTCTTGCGCGACGAGAGCACCTGGTCGATGAGGCCGTACTCGAGGGCCTCGTTCGCCGACAGGATCTTGTCGCGGTCGATGTCCTTGTTGACCTCTTCGGGGCTGCGCTTGGAGTGGTGCGAGAGGGTGGTCTCGAGCCACGAGCGCATGCGCAGGATCTCGCGCGCCTGGATCTCGATGTCCGACGCCTGGCCGCCGCCCTGGCCGGTGGCCGGCTGGTGGATGAGGATGCGGGCGTTCGGGAGGGCGAGACGCTTGCCGGGGCTGCCGGCCGCGAGCAGCACGGCGGCGGCGGAGGCCGCCTGGCCGAGGCACACGGTCTGGATCTGCGGGCGCACGTACTGCATCGTGTCGTAGATCGCGGTCATCGCGGTGAAGGAGCCACCGGGCGAGTTGATGTACATCTCGATGTCGCGGTCGGGATCCTGCGACTCGAGCACGAGCAGCTGGGCCATCACGTCATCGGCCGACGCGTCGTCGATCTGCACGCCGAGGAAGATGATGCGATCCTCGAACAGCTTCGCGTACGGGTCCTGGCGCTTGAAGCCGTAGGCCGTGCGCTCCTCGAAGCTCGGCAGGATGTAGCGGTCGGTCGGCATGGTGCCGTTGCCGTAGGCGCTCGCACCGAAAGTGGGGGTTTCCATGAGTTCTCTTTACCTGTTCTCTCGAAAGATCCGGTGCTAGTTGTCTGCTTCGATGGTGCCGCCGCCGCCGACGACGTCGGTGGCGAACTCGCGCACGTGGTCGACGAAGCCGTACTCGAGGGCCTCCTGCGCGCTGAACCAGCGGTCGCGGTCGCCGTCTTCGTTGACCTGCTCGACGGTCTTGCCCGTCTGGTCTGCGGTGATCTGGGCGAGGGTGTTCTTCATGCTCAGGATGAGCTGGGCCTGGGTCTGGATGTCGCTCGCGGTGCCGCCGAAGCCGCCGTGCGGCTGGTGCAGGAGCACGCGGGCGTTGGGCGTGATGTAGCGCTTGCCCTTGGTGCCGCTCGTGAGGAGGAACTGGCCCATGGAGGCCGCCATCCCGATGCCCACGGTCACGATGTCGTTCGGCACGAACTTCATCGTGTCGTAGATCGCCATGCCGGCCGTGATCGAGCCGCCGGGCGAGTTGATGTAGAGGTAGATGTCGCGCTCGGGGTCCTCGGCCGCCAGGAGCAGGATCTTGGCGCAGATCTCGTTGGCGTTGTCGTCACGCACCTCGGATCCGAGCCAGATGATGCGGTCCTTCAGCAGTCGGTCGAAGACGCTGGATGGGAGAGCCTGTTCGGCCATGTGTGTCGCTCCAATTCGCTTGCAGTGGTTTGAATCTACTGGAGCCGTCCCGCCTCGGCGCCCGTGTTCGCCGTCGGCAGAGTCCGGCGCCGGATCGGCCGCCTCTCAGCCGACCAGGAAGAACGGCGGCCAGCTCGGATTGTGGGCCCGCGCGATGACGAGGAAGACCACCGCGTCGAACAGCAGGTGCACCGTGACCACGTAGGCGAGCGACCTCGTGCGCACGAAGATGAAGCCCTGCAGCAGGGCGAACGGGATGGTGAGGAGGGGGCCCCAGGCCTGGTAGCCGAGCTCCCAGAGGAACGAGACGAACACGATGGTCTGCAGCAGGTTCGCGGCCCAGAACGGGAAGTGGCGGCGCAGCAGGGCGAAGATCGTGCAGATGAAGAAGAGCTCGTCCCAGGTGCCCACGGCGTTCACGCCCACGAAGAGCCGGGCGAGCTCCGAGGGCTCGGCCACGGTGGGCCAGTTGAGGTAGACGCCCGAGGTGATGAAGTAGAACGGCAGGATGAACCAGCCCAGACCGATCACGAGGGCGATGTAGCCCCAGTGGAACCGGCCCCACCGGCCGCCTCCACGCCACGGGAAGCGGATGGCGTGGTCCTTGAAGACGAAGCGCGAGATGAGGTAGGGCGCGGCCACCGCGACCGCGAGCACCGAGCCCATCAGCACCATGTTGCCCCAGCCGATGTCAGCCTTGACCGAGATGGTGCTCACGATGCTCTGGCCGAGCGCCACCAGGAAGAGGTCGCGGCCGAGCCCGGCCGTGGTGAGCCCGCGCCGCTCGAGCAGGAAGGCGAGGCCGACACCCAGCACGAGCATCGTGTAGCCCGGGATCGGTGTCAGCAGCGCGAAGATGAAGAACGCCGCCGCGCACACGAGGAAGGCCGGCACGAGCCCCCAGTTCGCCCAGCGGCGATCACCGTCGTCGAGCGCGTGGGGATGGGCGGGGGCGTCTTTCGTCGGCGCGGCCATGCCCCCAGTGTGACGGTGTCGGGAGCATCCCGCACGCCCTCACGCGAAAGGGCCCGCATCCGCTGGATGCAGGCCCTTTCGGAACGGGGTGTCGCGACTAGTGCGAGTGGCCCTCGTGGTCGTCGTGGTCGTGACCGGCCGGCTCGTCGGCGGCGTCGAGGAGGTTGTCGCCCTCTTCGTCGTCGGCCGCGAGGGTCGTGAACTCGGAGATGTCGACGGCCTTGCCGTCGGTGTCGACGACCTTGGCCTTCGACAGCACGATGGCGAGGGCCTTGTTGCGGGCCACCTCGGCCACCATCGCCGGGATCTGGTTGGACTCGGAGAGGATCTTGACGAACTCGTTGGGCTCCATGCCGTACTGGGCGGCGGACTGCACGAGGTACTGGGTCAGCTCGTCCTGCGAGACCTTGACCTGCTCCTTGTCGACGACCGCGTCGAGCAGGATCTGGGTCTTGAAGGTGTTCGTCGACGACTCGGTGACCTCGGCGCGGTGCTCGTCGTCCTCGAGGCGGTTCTCGCCCTCGAGGTGGCGGTGCACCTCGTCTTCGATGAGCGCGGGCGGAACCGGGATCTCCACCTTCTCGAGGAGCGACTCCACGATCTTGGTGCGGGCCTCGGAGGCCTGGCCGAACGCCTTCTGCTTCTCGACCTGCTCCTTGAGCGACTTCTTCAGCTCGTCGAGCGTGTCGAACTCGCTCGCGATCTGGGCGAAGTCGTCGTCGGCCTCGGGGAGCTCGCGCTCCTTGACGGCGTTGAGGGTGACGGTCACGAGGGCGTCGCGTCCGGCGTACTCGCCGCCGAGCAGCGGGGCCTCGAACGTAGTGGTCTCACCGGCGGTGAGGGTGTCGAGGGCCTCGTCGATGCCCTCGAGCAGCTCTCCCGAGCCGATCTCGTAGGAGATGCCGGAGGCGGTGTCGACCTCGACGTCGTCGACCGTGGCCACGAGGTCGAGCTGGGCGAAGTCGCCCTTCTTGGCGGGGCGCTCGACCGTGACGAGGGTGCCGAAGCGGCTGCGCAGGCGCTCGAGCTCGTCGTCGACGTCGCTGTCGGCGACGACGGCGGGCTCCACGGCCACCTCGAAGCCCTCGTAGTCGGGCAGCTCGATCTCGGGGCGCACGTCGACCTCGATGGCGAGTTCGAGGTCACCGGAGAAGTCGGCGGCCTTGGGCCACTCGACGATGTCGGCCTGCGGGCGGCCGAGCGGGCGCAGCTCGTTCTCGGTCACGGCCTCGCGGTAGAAGCGGTCGAGGCCGTCGTTGACGGCGTGCTCGAGCACGGCTTCCTTGCCGACGCGCTGGTTGATGATGGGCGGCGGAACCTTGCCCTTGCGGAAGCCGGGGATGTTGATCTGCTCAGCGATGTGGCTGTAGGCGTGATCGATGCTGGGCTTCAGCTCATCGGGGGTGACGAAGATCTGGATCTTCACGCGGGTGGGGCTGAGCTTTTCGACCGAGGTCTTCACGTTGGGTCTCTCCTGATGGTTTCTGTGGTTCGGTGTCGTGTCGGGGCGACAGGATTCGAACCTGCGACCTCCCGCTCCCAAAGCGGGCGCTCTAGCCAAGCTGAGCTACGCCCCGGTGGCGAAATGGCCTCGGCAACTCTACCGCACGCCCGACACTGGTCACACAGCGCCTTCGAAGCTGTACTACGATGTTGCGAGTGCCCGGCTCACGCCGTGCCCGGGGATGTAGCTCAATGGTAGAGCCTCAGTCTTCCAAACTGATCACGCGGGTTCGATTCCCGTCATCCCCTCCAGACAGACGACGCTCTACTGCGTGAAGCGCGAGGGCAGGTACTCCGGCCCGGGAGCCACCTGGTAGACGACCGCGGCGGAGGCGTCGGCGGCGGCCGGGAACGAGTAGCCCTCGATCGAGGTGACCGTCTGGCCCGCGGCGATCGTGGCGACCGGCGGGACACCGGGCATCGAGTTGGCCTCGTCGACGACCACGCTGCCCGGCTGGCCGTCGGCTGTCACGAGCGTGAACGGGAAGAGCTCGTAGTCGGCCTCGGTGCCGTTGTAGATCGTGACCGTGAACGAGAGGGCGAGGTCGCCCTCGAGCCCGGCGGCGTCGGCCGAGGGGGTGAACGGCAGCGGCTCGCTCACGGCGATCTGCATGCCGTCGTCGTAGGTGACGGTCTGGCCGAAGGTCGCGGGGACCGACTCGACGGCCGTCGCATCCGGAGCCTGGTCCGTGGGCGCGGGAGCAGGCGCGACTCCGCCGCCACCGACGGATGAGAGGAGGCCCGCCGTGTAGACGAGGGCGAGCACGATCGAGAGCACGAACGCGAGGCCGGAGATGACGGTGCCCGCGAGAGCGAGCGTCCGGGGCCGACGCCGACGGATGAGGGCGACCGCACCGAGCACGACTCCCGCGACCGCGAGCAGCCAGGCCCCGTAGTTGACGATCGGGACGAACGCGAGGGCCAGGGCGACGATCCCCACCACGACGGCGGCGACGACCAGTGGGCTCACCCGGCTGCCGCGAGCAGGCTCCGGCGGGCGGGAGGAACCACGGCGGGGCTCGTGGCGGCTGCGGACCGTCTTGACGTACGGAGTCTGTGCAGGGGCGGGCCGTGCAGCGGCGGTTGTCGGAGCATTCACCGGAGGAAGGCTGGGCACAGGCCACCCCGTGCCTACAGGTGGGACGCCCTCCAGCGGGCTCGCCGGCGGCGCATCCGGGTCGACCCCGCGCGGCAGCGGGGGCAGTGCGGGGTTCTTCGGCGCCGCAACCGCGGGAGCACCGGCCGGCGACGCCGGGGCCGCCTCGACCGCTCCGGTCGAGTATCCCGACGGGAGCTCCGGGACCGGCGGGAGGTCGGAGGGCGGTGGCGCGTTCGTCATCGGATTCAGTGTGTCACGGCCCGGTGCGGCCCGGGCACCGGCCCGCGTAGTCTGGCCGCATGGGACCGCAGCCGCTCTTCGTCGCAGCCGCCGCGAGCTATACGGCGAACTGCGCGCTGGGCGCATCCGTGGCCCTCCGCCTGGTCGACACGAGCGGATTCCGGTGGCTGCACCACGCCGTCTACATCGCCACCTGCGTGCTCGCCGCATCCGCTGCTCTGACGCCGTTCGTGCCGAGCGGCCCGGGCAGGCGAGGCAGGGCGCCGCATCCGCGCACCGCGCTCGCCGCCCTCGCCCTGGCACCGGCCGCGGTGCCCTTGGCGCTCATCCCCCGCATCAGCGCCCGCTCGAGCGGGCACGTGAAGCTCGCGCTCACGGCCGCACCCTTCTTCGTCGCCGGGCTCCTGCTCTCGGCGCGCCCCGCATCCGCTCGCCGCCGCCCTGGAGGGAAGTGACATGGAGTTCCTCGACGTCGTGCGACGACGGAAGACCACCAACGGGCCCTTCCGCCCGGACGCGGTGAGCCGGGAGCACCAGCGCCTCCTCATGGAGGTGGCCGGGCGAGCACCCTCGCAGCTGAACAGCCAGCCGTGGCGGTTCGTGCTCGTGGACGACCGCGCCGTGATCGAGCGGATCGCCGGCATCAGCGGCGAGAGCATGACGGAGGCGATGTCGAACGGCACCTTCTTCGAGCGCTACAAGCCCTACTTCCGGTTCAGCGCCGACGAGATGCGGCAGAAGCGCAGCGGCATGCTCTTCGACAAGCTCCCGGCGGCGCTCAGGCCCTTCACCAAGCAGGTCTTCACGCCCCGCGGGCAGAAGCTCATGAACACCTTCCGCGTGCCGCAGACCCTCGGCGAGGAGAACCGTGCACTCGTGGCGGGGTCACCGCTCCTGATCGGCGTCATGCTCGACCGCTCGGAGTACCGGCCCGGCGAACTGAGTTCCTTCTACTCCGTCTTCAGCATGGGCGCCGCGATGGAGAACATCTGGCTGACCACGGTGGAGCTCGGCATGGGCATCCAGTTCGTGTCCTTCCCCATGGAGGTGCCGGGCCGCTGGGCGCAGATCGAGGAGCTGCTCGGCGTGCCCGACGACCTCGAGCTGATGGCCGTCTACCGCCTCGGCTACCTCCCGCACGACGCGAAGCGGCCCGCGATCGACTGGTCGAGCCACGAACGCAAGCTGCCGTCGCAGTACGTCTTCCGCAACACCTGCGCCACTCCGGAGACCGGCTGGGACGAGGACGAGGCACCCGGATCCCCTAGTCTCTGAATCACACCCGCTCGACGAAAGGCGCCGACGCATGTCTCGTTCAGAACTCTCCGGCCCGGAATTCACCGGAGAAACCGCACTGCAGGCCGCGCCGTGGGAGCTCAAGCTCTCGTTCGCCCTGTGGCTCGCAGAGGCCATCCTCGGCATCGTGAACGGTGTGCTCGTGATCGCCGCCGCCGGCCTCGTGCTGGCCGTGGCCGGTGCCGACGGCGCTGCCGCCGAGGCGACGCTCGCCATCATGACCGTGATCGGCGTCGTGCTCATCCTCGTGGCCGTGTTCCGGATCGTGGCCACCGTGCTCATGCTGCGGGGCCGCGTCTGGGCCCGCAACACCCTCACGATCCTCGGTGTGCTCGGACTCTTCGGCATCATCCTCGAGTTCCAGGCCAACCCGGCCGTCGCGATCGCCCACGCGCTCGTGCTCGTGGTGGCCCTCATCACGATGTTCCTGCCCAACTCGAACGCCTACTTCCGGGCCCCTTTCCCCGCCAAGTAGCGGCGGTTAGCCCAGCCTCAGCTTGCTTGCGGAAGATTTCCAGCTGAGTAGCGTTGCTGTCAGTAGGGACGAAAGGACACCGACCATGACTGAAGTCATCACCACCCCCACCAGCACCACGAGCCCCGATGTGGCCGCCGCGGCAGCCCAGTTCCTGAGCCCCGTGGTCATCGAGCTGCAGGCCCTCGCGGTCAACGGCAAGCAGGCGCACTGGCACGTGCGCGGATCGAACTTCATCGGTGTCCACGAGCTCCTCGACACCGTGGTCGAGCACGCCCAGGACTACGCCGACACCGCCGCCGAGCGCGTCGTCGCCCTGGGACTGCCGATCGACGCCCGCATCCAGACGGTCGCCGCCAAGACCGGCACCGCCCCGATGCCCGCCGGCTTCCAGAAGTCGGATGCGACGATCGCGACCATCATCGGTCAGATCGACGTGGCGCTCGCCGTGGTCAACAAGGCCGTCAAGGAGCTCGCCGAGATCGACGCCTCCAGCCAGGACGTGGCGATCGAGATCGCCCGCGGCCTCGACAAGGACCGCTGGTTCCTCTTCGCTCACATCTCCGAGTAGAGCCTCTTCCCCTCGCGAACGGCGGGTGCACCCTTCGGGGCGCACCCGCCGTTCGGCGTTCGCGGCCGCGCGGCGTCGTTCGGGGCCGGTCGGGGTCAGAGGCTCGTGTGCGTGGGGCGGCCGGCGAGGAGCGTCAGCGCGACCGGCATCGAGCGGAGCTCCGCGGGCGAGGCGGCGAGCGGATCGCGGTCGACCGCCACGAGGTCGGCCACGTCGCCCACCGCGACGCCCTCGCGTCCCCGTGCCGACGCTGCGAGGGCCGCTGACACCGGGATGCGCTGCTCGGGGTGCCAGGGAGCCCGGCCGTCGCGCTCTCGACCCACGGCGGCGGCGATCGTGACCCAGGGGTCGAGCGGCGCCACGGGGGCGTCCGAGCCGAGCGCGAGCTGCGCCCCCGCCTCGAGCAGGGCACCGAGGGCGAAGGCCCGCCCGGTGCGACCCGCCCAGAAGCGGTCGGCCACGTCGCGGTCGTCGAGCGCGTGCTCGGGCTGCACGCTCGCGACCGCGCCGAGCGCGGCGAAGCGCGGGAACTCCTCGGGCGCGAGCAGCTGCGCGTGCTCGATCGATCCCGTGCTGCCCGTGGCCGCGAAGGCGTCGAGCGCGAGGCGGTTGGCGTGGTCGCCGATCGCGTGCACGGCCACCGTGAACCCGGCGGCGCTCGCACGGGCGAGCAGGGGTTCGAGCTCGTGGGGCTCGACGGTGAGGACGCCGCGGGACGCCGGGAGGCCCTCGAGCCCCGGGTACTCGTCGAAGCAGAAGGCGGTGCGGGTGTTGAGCGATCCGTCGGTGATGACCTTGAACGGGCCCACCGTCACGAGATCGGTCACCGCGTCGCCCGTCTGCAGGCCCTCGGCGATCGCGCGCTCGAGGTGCTGCGGGTAGACGCCGAACTCCACCCGCAGGAGGTCGTGGCCGGCGGCGGAACGCCGCTGCCAGACCTCGTGGTTCCAGGCCATCTCGAGGTCGACGACGCCCACGACACCGCGCGCGGCGGCGGCGCGGGCCGCATCCTGGGCCCAGGCGTCGCTCGTGGTGGTGGGCACGTCGTCGAGGGCGCGGTGCACCGCGAAGGCGTCCTCCTCGCGCAGCACGCCATCCGGATGCCCCGTGACGCCGAACGAGGCGAGCGCGGCCGTGTTGAGCCAGCAGCAGTGCAGGTCGGCGCTGATGAGCACCACCGGGCGGTCGCCCGTGACGGCGTCGAGGGCGGCGGCCGTGGGGGCGTCGCTCCAGAGGCCGTCGCGGAAGCCGATGCCCACGAGGAGGGCGGGAGAGCCGGCCTGCCTCTCTCGTGCTGCTGACTCGGCCGACGCCGTCGTTGCGGCCGTTGCGGCCGCCACCAGCGCCACCGTCTCCGCGGCCGAGCGCGCGGTCGAGACATCGAGCCGCCGGGCCGACGACGCCCACTGGGTGAAGTGCACGTGGTTGTCCCAGAGGCCGGGTACGAGCCACCGGCCGTCGAGGCGGATGCGCTCGGTGGCCGAGCTCGTCTCCACCACCCCGGCCGGGCCGATCCCGGTCACGACGCCGTCGTCGATCCGCACGTCGACCGGGGCGCCGGATCCGGGCAGGCGGGCACCCAGGAGAAGCAGGGAGCCCGTCACGTCAGGCCTGGTCCTTCGGGCACCAGTAGAGCTTGCGGGCACCGAACTCCTCGAGCACGATGTGGGTGCCGCAGAGCCGGCAGGGCAGGCCCTCGCGCTTGTAGACCCAGTGCCGGTCCTCGCGCTTGGCCATCGCCTTGGCGTAGGCATCCGGATCGAGGTCGTCCATCGTCATCATCTGCCCGGTGCGCACCCCGAGGTCGAGCAGGTAGGCCCAGTCGCGCCAGAGCGCCCGCGCCGTCTCCTCGGGCACGAGCTTGCCGGGGGTGTGCGGGTTGAGCCTCGCGCGGAAGAGCATCTCGGCCCGGTAGACGTTGCCGATGCCGCTCACGACCGACTGGTCCATGAGCAGCAGACCGATGGGGGTGGGCTTCCGGCGCACGACGTCGACGAAGCGCTGCTCGGCCTCGGCGGAGTCGTCGAGCAGCGGATCGGGGCCGAGCTTCGCGATCACGGCGTCGACCTCGGCCGGTTCGAGCACCTGGCAGGCGGTGGGGCCGCGGAGGTCGGCGACGGCGGTCTCGGTGAGCAGGCGCACGCGCACGGCGCCGACGGGCTCGGGCGGGAACGTCTCGAGCTCGCCCTCCTTCTCCTGCTCGGCCATCCGCACGCGGGCGAGCCGCGGGGCGCCGATGGAGCGCACGGAGTCCTCACCGTCGGCATCGTCGACGCCCATGGCTCCGGGTGCGATGTCGGCGAGGGCCCCCTCCGCCTGCTCGCCGAGACCGGCCGGCTCGTCGGTGCCGCGCTGGTTCGTCTGGCCCATCCGGCCGCCCGCCGAGCGGATGGTGGCGTCGGTGGTGATCTCGCCCGCGAAGTCCCACGCGCCGTAGATGCCGAGGTGCACGCGGAGCCACAGCACGCCGTCGAACTCGAGGAACATCTGCTTGCCCACGGCGCGCGACGCCGTCATCGTCTTGCCGTCGAGCATCGCCGCGCCGTCGACGAAGCGGGCCTGCGGCGAGCTCACCGCGATCCGTCGCCCCACGAAGTTGCGGGCGAACTGGCGCGCGATGCGATGGACGGAATGACCCTCGGGCATGGAACGGCCGCGCCGGCTAGGCGTCGACGACGCGGTCGGCGATGGTGCCGGTGGTCTCGTACTCGGCCATCTGGGCGATCCGGCGCACGTGCCGCTCCTCGAACGAGAAGGGCTCCTCGATGAACCAGTCGATGAGGGCCGTGGCCTCCTCGAGGGTGTGCTGGCGGGCGCCGATCGAGATGACGTTCGCGTCGTTGTGCTCGCGGGCGAGCTTCGCGGTGGCCTCGTTCCAGGCGAGCGCCGCGCGCACGCCCTTCACCTTGTTCGCCGAGATCTGCTCGCCGTTGCCGGAGCCGCCGAACACCACGCCGAGCGACTCCACCCCGGCCTGCTGGTCCTGAACCACCGCGTGCGCGGCGTTGATGCAGAACGAGGGGTAGTCGTCGACGGGGTCATAGCTCTCGGGGCCGTGGTCGACGACCTCGTGCCCCTTCGCCGTCAGGTGATCCTGGATGTGCCGACTGAACTCGAGCCCGGCGTGATCGGTGCCGATGTGGATGCGCATGGGAATGAGTTTATTTAGAACTGCGGCTCGCGCGTGCGCGACCGCTTCAGTTCGAAGAAGCCGTCGTAGGAGGCCGCCGCCACGATGCCGTCCCAGAGGGTGAGGGCGATCTCGCCCGTGGGGGCCGGGCTGATGACCGGGCCGAAGAAGGCCGTGCCGTTGACGGCGATGACGGGGGTGCCGACGTCCTGACCCACACGGCCGATGCCGTCGAAGTGGGAGGCGCGCATGGCGTCGTCGTACTCGTCCGAGAGCGAGAAGGCGGCGAGGTCGGCGGGCAGGCCCACCTCGGCGAGCGCCGCGGGGATGACCTCGTCGGGGTCGAGGCTGCCGCCCGGGTGGATGCGCGTGCCGAGCGCGTCGTAGAGGGGCTTCACGACCTCCTTGCCATGGCGCTCCTGGGCCGCGGCCACGAGCCGCGTGTAGCGGAGGGCGCGCGGGAAGAAGGCCTTGTACTCCTCGGGGAGGTCGTGGTTGTCCTCGTTGAGCACGGCGAGCGACATGATGTGCCACGTCACCTCGAGGTCGCGGTGCGCGGCGACCTCGTCGACCCAGCGCGAGGTCATCCAGGCCCAGGGGCACGAGGGGTCGAACCAGAAATCCACCAGCGTCTTCTCAGAAGTCATACGGCCATCCTCGCACCCGAACTAGGCTGATCGGGCAATCGAAGAAGGAGAGCATTCAGTGCCTGGAGAAAACCTCACCCGCGCAGAAGCCCGCGAACGCGCCTCGATCGTGGCCACCACGAGCTACGACGTGGCCCTCGACCTCACGACGGGTCCCGAGACGTTCCGCAGCACCACCACGATCCGCTTCACCGCCACCCCGGGAGCCTCGACCTTCGTCGACGCCATCACCCGCACGGTGCACGCGGTGACGCTGAACGGCGAGTCGCTCGACCCCGCGGAGGTGAGCGACGGTGTGCGCATCCAGCTGCCCTCCCTCGCGGCCGAGAACGAGCTCGTGGTCGACGCCGACATGATCTACACCAACACCGGAGAGGGCCTGCACCGCTTCGTCGACCCCGTCGACGACGAGGTCTACCTCTACAGCCAGTTCGAGGTGCCGGACTCGCGCCGTATGTTCGCGGTGTTCGAGCAGCCCGACCTCAAGGCCACGTTCGCCTTCACGGTCACGGCCCCCGACTACTGGGAGGTCGTGTCGAACTCCCCCACCCCCGAGCCCATCACCGCGGTCGAGGGCGAGTCGGCCACCTGGACCTTCGCCCCCACCCCGCGCATCTCGAGCTACATCACCGCTCTCGTGGCCGGCCCCTACATCGTGGAGCGCTCGAGCCTCACGAGCGCCGACGGCCGCGAGATCCCGCTCGGCGTCTTCAGCCGCGCCTCGCTCTCGCAGTACATGGACGCCGACTACATCTTCGAGAAGACCCGCGAGGGCTTCGAGTTCTACGAGAAGCAGTACGACTTCCCCTACCCGTTCGAGAAGTACGACCAGCTCTTCGTGCCCGAGTTCAACGCGGGCGCGATGGAGAACGCGGGAGCGGTGACCTTCACCGAGACCTACGTGTTCCGCTCCAAGGTCACCGAGGCGGTGCGCGAGCGCCGGGTCATCACGATCCTGCACGAGCTCGCCCACATGTGGTTCGGCGACCTGGTGACCATGCGCTGGTGGAACGACCTGTGGCTGAACGAGTCGTTCGCCGAGTACATGTCGACCCTCGCCGCCGCCGAGGCCACGGAGTGGAAGGAGGCCTGGACCACCTTCGCCGCCATGGAGAAGAGCTGGGCCTACCGCCAGGACCAGCTGCCCTCGACCCACCCGATCGTGGCGCAGATCAACGACCTCGAAGACGTGCAGGTGAACTTCGACGGCATCACCTACGCCAAGGGCGCCTCGGTGCTCAAGCAGCTCGTGGCGTGGGTGGGCCAGGAGGAGTTCATGAAGGGCGTCGCGGCCTACGTGAACAAGCACCAGTTCGCCAACACCGAGCTCGTCGACCTGCTCACCGAGCTCGAGACCACGAGCGGCCGCGACCTCACCGAGTGGTCGCAGCTCTGGCTCGAGACCGCGGGCGTCAACACCCTGCGGCCGGCCATCGAGTTCGACGAGAACGACGTCATCACCTCGTTCGAGGTGCTGCAGGAGGCTCCGCTCGACTACCCGACGATCCGCCCGCACCGCCTGGCGATCGGCTTCTACGACCTCGAGGGCGACTCGCTCGTGCGCACCTACCGCGTCGAGCTCGACGTCGACGGCACCTCCACCCCGGTGCCCGCCCTCGTGGGCCGCGCCCGCCCGGCGCTCGTGCTGCTGAACGACGACGACCTCGCCTACGCCAAGATCCGCCTCGACGCGTACTCGCTCGACGTGGCGATCGAGCGCCTCGCCGGCATCGAGAGCCCCCTCGCCCGCTCTCTCGTGTGGGGTTCGGCGTGGGATGCGACGCGCGACGCCGAGACACCGGCCCGCGACTTCGTGCGGCTCGTTCTCGGCAACATCGCGAGCGAGACCGAGTCGACCACGATCCGCACCGTGCTCGGGCAGCTCGTGCTCGCCGCCACCTCGTACGTGGCTCCGGATGCGCGCGACGAGACCGTGCGGACGGCCGCGGACGCGCTGTGGAGACTCGCCCTCGACGCCGCCCCCGGCAGCGACGCGCAGTTCCAGTTCGTGAAGTTCTTCGCCGCCCTCGCGGGCACCGAGGAGCAGCTCGAGAACGTGTCGCACCTGCTGAACGGCACCGTCGTGCTCGAGGGTCTCGACATCGACACCGACCTCACCTGGGAGCTGCTCATCTCGCTCGTGGCGGGCGGCAAGGCCGGGGACGCCGAGATCGACGCGACGCTCGCCGCCGACAGCACGGCCTCGGGCCAGCAGTCGGCCGCGCACGCCCGCGCCGCCATCGCCACCCCGGAGGGCAAGGCGGCGGCGTTCGCCTCACTCGTCGAGAGCGATGCGGCACCGAACGCGATCGTGCGCGCCACGGGCCTCGGCTTCCAGCGCGGCACCGATCCCGCCCTGTTCGAGCCGCTCGTGGAGCGCTACTTCGCCTCGCTGCAGTCCCTCTGGGAGACCCGCAGCTACGCGATCGCCGCCTCCGTGATCAACGGCCTCTACCCTGGCGCCCTCGCGAACCAGGCGCTCCGCGACGCGACGGCCGCCTGGCTCGACGCGAACCCCGAGCCCCCGGCCCTCCGGAGGATCGTGATCGAGAACCTCGCGGGTGTGGATCGGGCCCTGGCGGCACAGAAGAAGGACGCAGGCAGCAAGTAACAGATGCTGGCTGCTGCGGGGGCCGTGCTTCGCGCGGCCCCCGCAGGCTGCGCCGCCGCCTCTGCGGCGCAGCGCGACATGTGGGGTTCCGGTCGCTTCGCGGCCGGGACCCCACCCTGGGTCGTCGAGTACGGCCCGTTGCGTTCGTCTCCCCCAGGAGGTCACCTCAGGGTGTACTAAGCGTGCCCGCCTAAGATCTTCCACCTATGGACTGGAACACTTTTTGGGCGAACCTCGGGTCGTTCATGCACGACTACCGCATCCCCATCGGCATCCTGACGATCATCATCGTCGCGTTCATCGCGCGCGCGGTGCTGCTGTTCCTGGTGCGACGACTCGTCGACCAGGTTGTCAACGGCGTCAAGAAGAAGCAGAACGTCACCGACACGCAGGCGCTCGTCGCCTCGCCGCTCGCAGCCGTGCGGATCGTGCAGCGCACCCGCACGATCGGCACCGTCTCGACGAACGTCATCAACGTGACCGTGGTGATCGTGGCGATCATCCTCATCGTCACCACGATCGATCCGAACATCATCGGCTCGCTCGCGCTGCTCACCGCGGCTCTCGGCGCCGGCCTCGGCTTCGGCGCCCAGAACATCGTGAAAGACGTGCTGAACGGCCTCTTCATGGTGTTCGAGGATCAGCTCGGTGTGGGCGACGTCGTCGACCTGGGGCCGGCCACGGGCGTGGTCGAGGCCGTCGGCATCCGCATCACCCAGGTGCGCGACGTGAACGGCACGCTCTGGTTCGTGCGGAACGGCGAGATCCTGCGCGTCGGGAACATGTCGCAGGGCTGGTCGCGGGTCATCATCGACCTCGCCATCCCCTACGACTCCGACCTCGACACGGTGCAGGAGAAGATGCTCGACACCGCCGTCGCCATGTCGACCGAGCCGAAGTGGCGCTCGCGCATCGTGGAGCGGCCCGAGATCTGGGGGCTCGAGTCGATCTCGGCCGAGGCGCTCGTCATCCGCCTCGTGGTGAAGACCCGCACCTCGGCGAAGGACGACGTGGCGCGCGAGCTCCGCATGCGCCTGAAGCGCTCCCTCGACGAGCTCGAGGTGACCCTGCCCTCGCTCAACACCGTCGTGCTCTCGGGCTTCGACGGCGCCGCGAGCGTCAAGGGCGCCCGCCCGCCCGGCACCCGCCCCATCCCCACGAACACCCCGCAGACGCCGAACAGCGGAAGATAGTCCCATGATCGAGCTCACCCCCAAGGTCCCCGACCGCAACCCGTTCTACGAGCAGGTCGGCGGCCACGAGACGTTCGTGAAGCTCGTCGAGACCTTCTACGCCGGCATCCGCGACGACGAGGTGCTCGCGCCGATGTACCCGGCCGACGACTGGGACGGCGCGGTCTGGCGCCTCACCGCCTTCCTCGAGCAGTACTGGGGCGGCCCGGGCACCTACAGCGAGCAGCGCGGCCACCCGCGACTCCGGATGCGCCACAACCCCTTCAAGGTGAACCCGGATGCGCGGGACCGCTGGCTCTCGCACATGCGCGTGGCCGTCGACTCGCTCGAGCTCGCCCCGGCCGACCGCGATCTGATCTGGGACTATCTCGAGCGCGCCGCACATGCCATGGTGAATACGTTCGACGAGTAGCCGCGACGAGGGAGTTGCCGCATGAGCCCTGCCCAGACCGACGTGATCGTGGTGGGGGGCGGCCTCTCGGGCCTCGTGGCCGCCTGCGAGGTGCTCGATGCCGGACGGCACGTGACCGTGCTCGAGCAGGAGCCCGCGGCGTCTCTGGGCGGTCAGGCCTGGTGGTCGTTCGGCGGGCTCTTCCTCATCGACAGCCCTGAGCAGCGTCGTATGCGCGTGCGGGACTCGATCGACCTCGCCCGCCAAGACTGGTTCGGCAGCGCCGGGTTCGACCGGCCGGAGGACGAGTGGGGACGCCGCTGGGCGGATGCCTACCTCGAGTTCGCCGCGGGCGAGAAGCGGTCGTGGCTGCACGGGCTCGGGGTGCGCTTCTTCCCGGTGGTCGGCTGGGCCGAGCGCGGGGGCGGCGTGGCGATGGGGCACGGCAACTCGGTCCCGCGCTTCCACATCACGTGGGGCACCGGACCGGGCGTGCTCGACCCGTTCCTCGCACGGTTCGCCGCGGGCGTCGCGGAGGGCCGGGCGCGCATCCTGCACCGGCATCGCGTGGACGAGCTGATCGTCTCCGCGGGGCGCGTCACAGGTGCGCGAGGCACCGTGCTCGCCGCGAGCGCCGTCGGCCGCGGCGAGGCGAGCAGCCGGGATGCGGCGGGCTCGTTCTCGCTCGAGGCGGGCGCCGTCGTGGTCGCCTCAGGCGGCATCGGCGGCGACCACGACCTCGTGCGCTCGCTCTGGCCCGAGCGTCTCGGCACTCCCCCGGCCTCGATGCTCTCGGGCGTTCCTGCGCACGTCGACGGGCGGATGCTCGGCATCACCGAGCGGGCCGGCGCGCGCCTCGTGAACACCGACCGCATGTGGCACTACACGGAGGGCATCGCCAACCATGCTCCGGTGTGGGCGCGGCACGGCATCCGCATCCTCCCCGGCCCCTCGTCGCTCTGGCTCGACGCCACCGGGAAGCGCCTGCCGGTGCCGCTGTTCCCCGGCTTCGACACGCTCGGCACCCTCGAGCACATCCTCTCGACCGGCCACGACCACAGCTGGTTCGTGCTGACGCAGGCGATCATCGAGAAGGAGTTCGCCCTCTCGGGCAGCGAGCAGAACCCGGACCTCACCGGCCGCGACCTGCGGTTGCTCGCCCAGCGCATCCGTCCCGGCGCCCCGGGGCCGGTGGAGGCGTTCAAGGAGAAGGGCGCCGACTTCGTGGTGGCCGACTCGCTGCCGGAGCTCGTGCGGGGCATGAGGGCGCTCGAGGAGTCACCCGTGCTCGACGCCGCCCAGGTGACGCGCGAGGTGTTCGCCCGGGATCGCGAGCTCGCGAATCCGTTCAGCAAGGACTCGCAGATCACGGCTCTCCGCGGCGCACGGAAGTACCTCGGCGACAAGCTCATCCGGGTGGCGAAGCCGCACCGGCTGCTCGATCCGAAAGCCGGGCCCCTGATCGCCGTGAAGCTGCACGTGCTCACGCGCAAGTCGCTCGGCGGGGTGCAGACCGACCTGTCAGGGCGCGCGCTCGATGCCGCCGGGCAGCCGGTGCCCGGCCTCTACGCGGCGGGCGAGGCGAGCGGCTTCGGCGGAGGTGGCATCCACGGCTACCGGGCGCTCGAGGGCACGTTCCTCGGCGGGTGCCTGTTCTCCGGGCGCGTGGCGGGACGGGCGGCCGCGGAGTCCGTGTAGCGGCCGTGCAGTCTCCGGGGAGGTCGTGGCGGCTAGCGACGGACCAGCACGTGGCCCCGGCGGGTGGTGAGGCGCACCCACGGGCCGGAGGAGTAGATCATCACGATGTCGTCGCGCTTGATGAAGCCGAGGCTGTCGGCGGCGAAGGCGGCGCCGGCGGGGATGACGACGTCCACGGCATCCGGGGTCTCGATGTCGCGGCCCCAGACCTCGGAGCGCACACGGTGCACGAGCTGCTCCCCCGTCTCGGAGCCCACGGTCTCGGCCACCTCGGCGATGCCCGCGCGCGCGATGTGCTCGAGCACGTTCGCCTCGAGCGTTCCCGCAGCCTGCCAGCCGCCCCGCGGGGGGCTGATGCCCGCCCAGGCGACGCCCGTCTCGGCCGGCGGGAGGGACACCTCGAGCGGCCCCTCGTTGGAGTTGGCCTGGAGCGAGAGCTGCGCCAGGCGGTCGAGCATCGCACGGATCGGCACGACCACGTCGAAGCCGTCCGACACCGCGAGCGCGAACGTGCGGAGGCCGAGCACCGTGGGCGTGCGGTCGAGCAGGCCCTTCGGTGTGAGGGTGGCGGTGTACGCGGCGAGCACGCCGAGGCCGCCGATGAGGCGCACCGACCCGTTCTCGACCCGGGCTGCGCGCCCCAGGTACACCTTGAGGTCGCCGAGCGACGCGGCGTCGATGAGGCTGAAGGACTGGACCATCTGTGCTGTCTAAACTACTTCACAGCGAGCCCGCCGCCCACCGAACCACACCGGAGGATCCATGTCCGACCCCCTCGCCGGCTTCCTCACCACCCTCGACCTCGTCGACACGGGAGCCCGCACCGATGAGGACATCTTCACCGGACCCTCGCAGTGGATGCCGAACGGCCGGGTCTTCGGCGGCCAGGTGCTCGCGCAGGCGCTGATCGCCGCCACCCGCACGGTCGATGACGACCGCTCGGTGCACTCCCTGCACGGCTACTTCCTGCGCCCGGGCGACGCGTCGGCGGGCATCACCTTCGGGGTCGACCGGATCCACGACGGCCGCTCGTTCTCGACCAGGCGTACGCAGGCCTACCAGAGCGGGGTCCCCATCCTCTCGGCGATCATGTCGTTCCAGACCGAGGACGAGGGGCTCGAGCACCAGGCCGAGATGCCGACCGACCTGCCCCAGCCGGAGGAGCTGCCGAGTGCTGTCGAGGTGCTGTCGGCGTTCTCGCACCCGGTCGCCGCGGTCTGGGCCCGCGAGCGGGCCTTCGACATGCGGCACATCCCGTCGTCGGTCTACATGTCGGTCGACGGCCCGCGCGAGGCAAAGCAGGCCGTGTGGATCCGGGCCCTCGGACGCCTGCCCGACGACCCGGCCGTGCACCGCGCGGCCCTCGCCTACGCGAGCGACTACAGCATCCTCGAGCCCGTCATGCGGCGGCACGGTGTGGCCTGGGCGCGGCCGAACTTCAAGATGGCGAGCCTCGACCATGCGATGTGGTGGCACCGGTTCGCGCGCGCCGACGAGTGGCTGCTCTACGTGCAGGAATCCCCGAGCGCGAGCGGAGGGCGCGGGCTCTCGCGCGGCACCATCTTCGACCGCGAGGGACGGCTGATCGCCACGGTCGCCCAGGAGGGCATGATCCGCGTCGGCGACTAGCTGCGGCGGCGGAAGGTCAGCGGCTCGTCGAGGTACGGCTCCCAGGCCGCCCGCTCGTGCGGCAGGATGCGACGGGGCCGGTCGGTGGCCGCATCGACGAGCACGAGCGTGGTCGAGGCCTTGACGTAGGTGATCTGGGGCTCGCCGCCGAGCGGGCTCTTGATCTCGTAGTACACGTCGAGGCTCGCGCCGCCCAGGTGCCCGATCCAGAGCTCGACGTCGATCGGCTGCCGGATGTAGGGCATCGACCGTACGTACTCAATCTCCTGGCGGGAGATCACGCTCTTGGTGTCGGTCGTGGGGCTCGCGTCGATGACCGCCGTGGTCCACTCCGCCTGCGCCGGGTCGGCGACATCGCCGTCGACCCAGAACGCGAAGACGCGTGCCTCCTCGAGGATCTTCAGCATCGAGGCGTTGTTGACGTGCCCGTAGGCGTCGAGGTCCGACCAGCGGAGCTGGATCGGCACGTGCAGTCGCATCGGGGCCCGTGCGCTAGTCGCGGGTGAGCTTGCGGTAGGCCGACCGGTTCGGCTTGGCCGCATCGGGCCCGAGCCGCTCGATCTTGTTCTCCTCGTAGGACTCGAAGTTGCCCTCGAACCAGTACCAGTTGGCCGGGTCGTCCTCCGTGCCCTCGTAGGCGAGGATGTGGGTGGCGATGCGGTCGAGGAACCACCGGTCGTGCGTGATGACCACGGCGCAGCCGGGGTACTCGAGCAGCGCGTTCTCGAGGCTCGAGAGGGTCTCGACGTCGAGGTCGTTCGTGGGCTCGTCGAGCAGCAGCAGGTTGCCGCCCTGCTTGAGCGTGAGCGCGAGGTTGAGACGGTTGCGCTCACCACCGGAGAGCACACCGGCCTTCTTCTGCTGGTCGGGGCCCTTGAAGCCGAAGGTGCCCACGTAGGCGCGAGCGGGGATCTCGGTCTTGCCCACCTGGATGTAGTCGAATCCGTCCGACACGACCTCGAACAGTGTCTTGTTCGGGTCGATCCCGCCACGCGACTGGTCGACGTAGGAGATGTCGACCGTCTCACCGATCTTGAGGTCACCGCCGTCGAGCGGCTCGAGCCCCACGATCGTCTTGAAGAGCGTCGACTTGCCGACACCGTTCGGGCCGATGACCCCGACGATGCCGTTCCGCGGGAGGGTGAAGGAGAGGTTGTCGATGAGCACGCGCTCGCCGAAGCCCTTGCGGAGCTTCTTGGCGTCGATCACCTGGGAACCCAGGCGCGGGCCCACCGGGATCTGGATCTCCTCGAAGTCGAGCTTCTTGGTACGCTCGGCCTCGGTGACCATCTCCTCGTAGCGTGCGAGTCGGGCCTTCGACTTGGCCTGGCGGCCCTTGGCGTTGCTGCGCACCCAGTCGAGCTCCTCGGCGAGGCGCTTGGAGAGCTTGGCGTCTTTCTTGCCCTGCACCGCGAGCCGCTCGCGCTTCTTCTCGAGGTAGGTGGAGTAGTTGCCCTCGTAGGGGTAGAGGCGGCCGCGGTCGACCTCCGCGATCCACTCGGCCACGTGGTCGAGGAAGTACCGGTCGTGCGTGACGGCGAGCACGGCGCCGTGGTACTGGGCCAGGTGCTGCTCGAGCCAGAGCACGCTCTCGGCGTCGAGGTGGTTGGTGGGCTCGTCGAGCAGCAGCAGGTCGGGCTTCTGCAGCAGGAGCTTGCAGAGCGCGACGCGGCGCTTCTCACCACCGGAGAGGTTCGCGACCTCGTAGTCGCCTGGCGGGGTGCGCAGGGCGTCCATCGCCTGCTCGAGCTGGGAGTCGAGATCCCACGCATCGGCCGCGTCGATGGCCTCCTGGAGCGTGCCCATCTCTTCGAGCAGTGCGTCGAAGTCGGCGTCGGGCTCGGCCATCAGGGCGCTGATCTCGTTGAAGCGGTCGAGCTTGCCCTTGATCGGGCCGACGCCCTCCTGCACGTTCTCGAGGACGGTCTTCGACTCGTCGAGCTCGGGCTCCTGCATGAGGATGCCCACGGTGAAGCCCGGCGTGAGCTTCGCCTCGCCGTTGGACGGGGTGTCGAGCCCCGCCATGATCTTGAGGATGGTGGACTTGCCGGCGCCGTTCGGCCCGACGACCCCGATCTTGGCTCCCGGGATGAACGCCATCGTGACGTCGTCGAGGATCACCTTGTCGCCCACCGCTTTGCGGGCGCGCACCATCGAGTAAATGTATTCGGCCATGGTTACCAGTCTATTGGCCGGGTCTGCCCCACGAGGCACGCCCCGGTTCCGAGCGCGGGCACGACCGTGCTCGTGTAGATGCCGTGGCCGTACTGGCCGATCAGGCAGTTGTTGTCCTTCCACCGCACGGAGAACTGCACCGCGTCGGCCGCGACGCCGACCGTCGTGATGTCGGGCGTGACCTGCATCGCCGCCAGGTCGAAGCCGTTGTCGCGGAGGGTGCTCGTGAACTCCACGCCGCCTGCGGCCGGATTCGCCGCGATGAGCGTGCGGTTGACCGAGTCGAAGAACGGCTGGTTCTCGAGCGCCGTGCCCTCGGGGAGGAGCTGCAGCGTGGGGTCGGGAGCGGGCGGCGGGGTGGGGGCCGCCGAGGTGGGAGGAGCGGTCGTGGCCGCGGGGGTGGCACCGCCGTCACTCGGCACGCAGCCCGTGAGCACCACGAGGAGCGCTGCCGGCACGAGTGCGGCCGCCGCCCAGCGCAGCGACCCCCGTGCCGCCGTGGGCGTGCCCGCAGCGGTCGCGGTGGCCTCGCCCATGCCGGTGGCGCTGCCCGTGCCCCGCGTTCCGGTCGTCTCGCTCGCGCGTGAACGCCCCAGCCTCGATGTCGCTCTCTGCATGCCTCGCAGCGTCCTCTCGATCGCGGTCCCCCCGGTGCGGCGGCTCCTGAAACCTCCCTGAGTTTAGGGCGTGCGCGCCGTCGCCGCCTGGGAGACTCCCTTGCCACCGCCCGCCGTCATCAGAACGGGATCAGCGCTTCGGAGCCCGCCCGAGCCGCCTGATCGGGCTCCTCGGGCTCGAGCGGCAGGCCGGAGGGGAACTCCTCGGCCTCCCGACCCGGCTGCCCGAGCAGCGACCCCGACGGCGAATGCAACGACCTCGTGAGCGCCGTCGTGCCCCAGCTGAGGTCGTGCCCGATGGCATCCGCATCGACCTCGACGGTGATGCCGGTCTTCTCACCCGCCTCCCACGAGCGGATGCGGAGCCTCCCGGTGACGACCACGTGCTGACCCCGCTCGATCGAGACGAGCACGTTCTGGGCGAGCTGGCGGAAAGCGGAGACCGTGTACCAGTTCGTGTCGGCATCGATCCACTTCGACGCCGACTTGTCGTAGCGGCGCTGGGCGGAGGCGAGCCGGAAGCTCACGATGTCGAGGCCCGAGTTGGTGACGACGTGGCGGGGCGGGGTGGCGACGACGCCGGTGAGGGTCAGAAAGTCGGGCATTGCGGGCTCCTTGCGGTCGAGGTGGGACGACGCGATCGGTCGTGCCCCCAAGACTGCGCGGCGGGCCGGACACGGAACGGCCGGGCGCCTCATCTGTGGAGAGGTGCCCGGCCGTTCATGGCTGTGCAGGAAGCGAGAGGCGGCTTCAGGCCGCCTTGATGTACTTCGCGTAGGCCTTCCGCACCTTGTTGACCTTCGGGACCGCGACGGCCATGCAGTAGCCCTGGCCCGGGTTCTTGGCGAAGAAGTCCTGGTGGTACTCCTCGGCCGGGTAGTAGGCGCCGAGCGGCTCGAGGGTGGTCACGATCCCGCCGTCCCAGAGATCCGCGGCCCGCTCGAGGGCCGCTTCGAAGAGGGCCTGCTGCTCGTCACCGTCATAGAACATGGCCGAGCGGTACTGGGTGCCCACGTCGTTGCCCTGACGGTTGAGCTGGCGCGGGTCGTGCAGCGTGAAGAACACGTCGAGGATGACCTCGGCCGGGATGACCTCGGGGTCGAACGTCACGGCCACGGCCTCGGCCTGGCCGGTCGTGCCGGTGCAGACCTCCTCGTAGCTGGGGTTCTCGACCGTTCCGCCGGTGTAGCCCGAGACCACGTCGTGCACGCCCTCGAGGGTGCGGTAGACGGCGTCGAGGCACCAGAAGCAGCCGCCTGCGAGTACGAAAGTTTCCATGTCCGGATTCTACTGCGTCGGAATGGGCACGCGGGTCCGATGTCGGTGGCTCGCCGTACCGTCGGGACATGTCCACGATCGCACGTACCGCCAGCGCACACCCGGCCCTCCGTCGCGTCCGCGACGGCTACTGGAGGGTGACGGCCGCATCCGGCGTCGTCCTCGGCTACGTCGAGGAGGTGGGAGAGGGAGCAGGCATCCGGTTCCGGGCGAAGAGGCTGTTCGCCGCCACGCGCATCGCGGAGGTCGGCGAGTTCGGCGACGTGTCCGAGGCCGTCGAGTGCCTGCGCTGAAAGAGACTGTGGTGATGACGAGACTGCGCTGATGCAGAGCCTGCGCTGACACACCGGCTCCCCCTCCCTCCTATCGTGCGCGGCCGGGGTTAGGGTGCCGCCATGGAATGGTGGAATGATCTCGTCCGGTGGCTCTCCTCGTCAGACGGCGAGGCCGTCATCTCCAACATCGTCGTGCCGGCCGTCGCCATCATCGTGGCCGGCCTGCTCGCGGCCTGGATCGCCCGCGGTGCCGTGAAGCAGCTGCTCGCGAAGCACGATCGCGAGCTCAAGATCTCGGCCATCGCCGCACTCATCGACGCCGCCGAGCAGGCCTCCGTCTGGAACTCGCTCACGCCCCAGGAGCAGATCCTCGCCGATCGCGCCACCGGGCAGTCCGACATCCAGGTGCGCCTGCTGCCGATCAAGGGCGCAGACGTGGCCGCGAACTGGGCGGCTCACGCGCTCGCGCAGATGAAGCGCGACTCCGCCACCTTCGGCTACCAGGTGGAGCCCGCGGTGTTCGAGTTCCGCGACCGCCTGATCGAATGGCAGCAGAAGCCGGGCCGCGCCAAGCGCGTCTTCCAGAGCGACCTCGAGCGCTGGGCCGCCGAAGACGAGTCGAGCGAGCGCGAGCTGCTCGCGCAGCAGGACGCGTGGGTGGCGCAGCAGCACCACAACCAGTTCGGGGCTCCGTCGGACTCCGTCTCCGCGCCCGCCGCCGGGAAGGCATCTGCATCATCCGCATCTGCATCGCCCTACGCGAAGCCGCAGCAGGCATCCGGGATCCCGGCCGCCAGCGCCGGGGCCTACGAATCTCCGCGCCTTCCCACGGCCTCGACGGTCATCGCGCCGGCCGCGCCCCTGCCCCCCACGCACGAGCCACGGCCCACCGTGCAGCAGGTCGCCGCGGGTACCGGCAGCCGCGGCGCCGCCCAGGCCTCGGGCTCGGTGGCCACGGCGGAGGCGTCGTCGCTCGGAGATCTCGAGCTCACGACCGACCCCGGCGAGGCCAGGGCCGCGGGCGAGATCCCGCCGCCGGTCAACGCCTTCCCTCCGCGCAAGGTCGGCTCGGAGTAGTACGCTTTCGGGGTCGCCCCTGTAGCTCAGTGGATAGAGCACCGGCCTTCTAATCCGTTTGTCGCTGGTTCGAATCCAGCCAGGGGCACCTCTACCAGGCGCCGGCGAGAGCCGCGATCGCGGCGATCAGCGACGCGAGCGCGATGGCCAGCGAGATCGCGATCAGCACCGCGTGCACGACGAGGAACTTCGTGGGCTTGCCCAGGGCATCCCTCGCACGCTCGTCGCGACTGACCCGACGGTAGAACTGGGGCCAGACGATCGCGTTCCACGCGGCGTTGACGATGAGCAGGATGGCGAGTGCGGTAATCATCCCGGCCATTCTAGGAGGCGCTCTAGACTCGGACCATGAGTTCTTCCTCCGACCGCCTCGTCTGGATCGACTGCGAGATGACGGGGCTCGACCTGGAGGTAGACGAGCTGGTGGAGGTCGCGGTGGTCGTGACCGACTTCGACCTGAACCTCGTCGACCCCGGTTTCAGCATCGTCATCAAGCCCGACGACTCCGCGCTGGCGCACATGAACGAGTTCGTCACGAACATGCACGCCTCGAGCGGCCTCGCCGACGAGATCCCGCACGGGGTGAGTCTCGCGGATGCCGAGTACCAGGTGCTCGAGTACATCCTGAAGCACGTCCCCACTGCGCAGCAGGCCCCCCTCGCGGGCAACACCATCGGCACCGACCGGGCGTTCCTCGCCAAGTTCATGCCGCGGGTCGACGGTCACCTGCACTACCGCAGCATCGACGTCTCCTCCATCAAGGAGCTCTCGCGCCGCTGGTTCCCCCGCGTCTACTTCAACGCCCCGGAGAAGGCGGGCGGGCACCGTGCCCTCGCCGACATCCTGGAGTCGATCCGCGAGCTCGAGTACTACCGCAAAGCGGTCTTCATCGCCGAGCCCGGCCCCACCTCCGCAGAGCTGAAAACCATCTCTTCGAGCGTGGTGGAAGAATTCGCCGCCCGGATGTAATAGAATCTTTCTTCGTCGCCCCGTGATCATGATCATGAGGTGAACATGGTGGATATAGCTCAGTTGGTAGAGCGCTGGCTTGTGGTGCCGGATGTCGCGGGTTCGAGTCCCGTTATTCACCCCAACACACACGATGGCCCGGTTCACGCCGGGCCATCGTCGTCTACGGCGAGGTGCAGATGGTCGAGATGGACGCCGATGCGTTCGAGCAGCTCGTGGGCGACGAGCTCGACGAACTGCCCGACGAGATGGTCGACGGTCTCGACAACGTCGTGATCGTGGTGGAGGACCGACCCGAGGACGGCACCCTCGACCTGCTGGGGCTCTACGACGGCGTCGCGCTCACCGAACGCGGCCAGTACGGCTTCGGCGAGATGCCCGACCGCATCACGATCTACCGGGAGCCGCTGCTGGCGATGGTGGAGACCCTCGACGAGCTGCGCGACCAGGTGCACGTCACCCTCGTGCACGAGATCGCCCACTACTACGGGATCGACGACGAGAAGCTGCACGAGCTCGGCTGGGGCTGAGCGCGCCGGGTCGATGCCGGGATCGGCACCCACCGCACCATAGCCTGGGGGCATGGCAGGTTCAGCTGGACGCAAGGCGATCCGCGCGGTCGTGATCGTGATCGGCGTGTTCGTCATCCTCGCCATCGGGCTCTACGGCCCCGCCACGCTCGTGGGCCCTCTGCCGCCGGCCACGGCGACGCTCCTCGAGACCTCCGCCGATGCGGGGGTCACCGGCACACCCACGCTGCCCACGACGGGCGCGAGCGCCCTCGTGGCCGAGGGCTCCGACCAGGTGCTGGCCACGGCGGGTCTTCCCGAGGCGGTGCCCATCGGCGGCTCGGCGAAGGTCATCACGGCGCTCGTCGTGCTCGACGCGAAGCCCATGGAGGCCGGCTCCCCCGGTGGCTCCGTCACGATCTCGCGCGAGGACTACGACGGCTTCGTGCGCTACATCTCCGAGAGCGCCCGAGCCGTGCCCTTCATCGCCGGCGAGACCTGGACGCAGCGCGAGATGCTGCAGGCCGCCCTGCTCGGCTCGAGCAACAACCACGCCGACGCGCTCGCGCGCTGGGCCTTCGGCTCGATCGAGGGCTATCTCGCGGCCGCCGACGCCTGGCTCGCCGAGCGCGGGCTCTCGAGCGTCGAGCTCGTCGACGCCACGGGCCTCGACGAGGGCGACATCGGCACGGCCTCGGATCTCGCCCGCATCACGGCCCTCGCCTTCGCCGAGCCCGCGATCGCCGAGGTGATGGCAGAGGACGGCGCGAAGCTCACCGGCGGGCGATCCGTCGAGAACCTCTCGGGCTACCTGCCCGACCTCGGCTACCTCGGCCTCTCGCGGAGCTACACCGACCAGGCGGGCATCTGCTTCCTCTTCGCCCTCCAGGTGCCGGTGGCCGATGCCGGCGAGACCGTCACCCTCTACGGCGCGCTGCTCCGCGAGCCCGACTGGGACACCGTCGACGCCGACCTCGAGACGCTCGCCTCGACGGCGGCGACCACCATTCGGCAGACCCCCGTGATCACCGCGGGGCAGCCCTTCGTGACCTACACGACCGCCTGGGGCGAGACCGCGCAGGGCGTCGCCCGCTCGACCGAGACGCGGATGCTGTGGGTGACGTCGCCCCTGGAGTACCGGGTCGACGCCGAGGAGCTGAGCACCGCATCCGCCGGCCGCGACGTGGGCAGCGTGACCGTGTCGACGCCCGACGGCGACGTCACCGTGCTGCTCGAGCTCGACGCCCGGCTCGGCGATCCGGGCCCCATGTGGCGGCTCGGCAACCCCGTGCCCGTGATCACGGCCTTCATCGAGTCGCGGACCGACTGACGCCGCTCGACGCCGCGGCCTGGTCCTGGAACGTCAGGTCGGCACCAAGACGTCGGCGAGCTCCCGGGGCCGCTCCCGCTCGACGAAGGCGCTCCACTGCCGCTCCCAGCGATCCCACTCCCGCGCGTAGAGGTCGCCGTCGCGGAGGAGTGCCCGGCGCTTCCGCTCCGCGTCGTCGGTCTCGACCCAGATCGTGCGGTCGGCGAGGGCCGCGTTGGCCCGGCTGAGCGCACCGCAGCCCTCGACGACCAGGGGGGCCGCGGGATCGACCACGTGCCACTCGGCCTGCCGCTCCTCCGCCCAGTCGTAGCGGCGCCAGCGCGCCAGGGCTCCTGTGCGGTAGGGCCGCAGCAGGTGCTCGGTGATCTGGGCGCTCGCGGCCTCGAGGCCGTCCCAGCCCGGGTAGATGCTGTCGAGCTGCACGAGGGTCAGGGGCACGGGGCCCGCCCACTCGGCGACGAGACGCTCGGCGTAGTCGGTCTTGCCCGATCCGCTCGGGCCGTCGATGAGGATGACGCTCACGCCGTTCACGCCGTTCACGTCGCTCACGCCGCTCACACCGTTCACGCCTCTCACCCGACCACGAAGCGCACGGCGCCGGTCGCGATGGAGGTGGCGAGCGCGATGGCGCCGATCGAGGCACCGATCGCGACGAGCAGCCACTCGCGGGAGCCGAAGACCGACTCGCGAGCCCAGGTGCGGGTGATGGAGCCGCCGAAGCCGCGCGCCTCCATCGCGGTGGCGAGCTTGCTGCCGCGGCGGAGCGACAGCACGAGCAGCGCGAAGGCCTGCCCGGCGAAGCGGCGCACGCGGCCGGTGTCGCCGAGCCCCCTCGCGCGGCGGGCGAGCTCGAGCTGGCGCCAGTCGTCGAGGAACAGGCTGATCAGGCGGAGTCCCGCGAGCGCTCCGAGCACGAACCGGCTCGGGAGGTGCCAGACCTGGGCGAGGCCGTCGGCGAGGTCGGTCGGGTCGATCGTGGCGAAGAGCACCACGGCCGGCAGCCCGATGGCGAGGATGCGGAGCACGGTGGCGATGGCGAGCACGATCGAGCCGTCGCTGATGTGGATGAGCCAGAGCTCGACGTACGTCCGGCCGTCCTGCACGCCGTAGAGCAGCGTGGTGAGGCCGGCGAGGGGGGCGGCGATCCAGATCGCGGCCGTGCGGCGGAAGAAGGCGCGCCCATCCAGGCCGGCGTTCGCGAACAGAAGGCTCTCGAGCACGAGTGCCACCGCCGCCGACACCCAGTCGATGGTGACGATGAGGAACCCGCTGAGCAGCAGCGCCGCCGCGAGCTTCGCGACCGGGTTGACAGTGTAGATGCGGGCCGTGCCCCGGATCGGCGTGAGGATGCTCATGAGCCACCCACCTCGAGCACCTGGTCAGCGAGGGCCTCGATGAAGGCGCGGTCGTGGGTGACGGCCACGACGGCGGTGCCACGGTCGAGCTGCTCGCCGAGGAGGCGCACGAGCTCGGCCCAGGTGCGGGAGTCCTGGCCGAACGTGGGTTCGTCGAGCACGAGGATGCGGGGCCGGGCCACGAGCGCCGACGCCACCGAGAGGCGCCGCTTCTCGCCGCCGGAGAGCGTGTAGGGGTTGGCGTCGAGGAGCTCCTCGAGGCGGAGCCGTCCTGCGACGTCGGCGACTCTCTCCGCGATCTCCTCGGGCGGGAGACGGAGGGCTCTGAGGGAGACCTCCAGCTCTCCGCGCACGGAGCCGGAGACGAACTGGTGCTCCGGATCCTGGAAGACGGTGCCGATGCGTGTCAGGAGCGCGCGGGACGTCCAGCGGGCCGGATCGGCGGCCGGGGTGACGTCGTGTCGCCAGCGGCCGAGGCGCAGCAGGCGCGGACGCGGCGGGACTCCGTCGGCGGGATCGACGCCCGACAGCTCGGGCGTCGCCACCAGCGTGCCCCCGGCGCGCGGGATGAGGCCGGCCAGGGTGAGCGCGAGCGTCGACTTGCCCGCGCCGTTCGGGCCCGTCACGGCGGTGGCCTCGCCCGCCCGGACGCGCACGTCGATGCAGTCGGCCACAACTGTGCCCGGCACACGCTCCACGGCGAGCGCGGCCGCCTCGAGGAGCAGCGGGTGCGTGACGGCACGCTCGAGGACGGGCCGCTCGCGGGCGGGCCCGCCGCCGAGCGGATCCGCCCCGGGCACCCACACGCCGCCGGCCGCCAGCTCCTCCCCGCGCTCCCTCAGCACGGTCGCCGGATCGCCGTCGGCGAGCACTCCCCCGCCGGGTTCGAGCACGATCACGCGGTCCACGACGTCGAGCCAGACGTCGACCCGGTGCTCGATCACCACGAAGGTGGCGTTCGAGGCCCGCACGACGCCGGCCACGGCATCCCGCACCTCGACGACCCCCGCGGGGTCGAGGTTCGCCGTGGGCTCGTCGAGCAGCACCACGTCGGGGCGCATGGCGATGACACCGGCGAGCGCGACCCGCTGCTTCTGCCCGCCCGAGAGCGCCGAGGTGGGTCGGTCGAGGGCGAGGTCGAGCCCCACCTCGGCGAGGGCCTTGCCGACCCGTGGCCAGATCTCGTCTCTCGGCACTCCGAGGTTCTCGCATCCGAACGCCACGTCGTCGCCCACGCGCGCGAGCACGATCTGGGAGTCGGGATCCTGCAGCACGAGGCCCACCCGCCCACGGGTCTCCTCCGGCCGGCGGCCGCCCACGAGCAGCTCGCCCTCCTCCTCGCCCTCGTCGGCGCCGCCGAGGACTCCCGCGAAGGCGTGCATGAGGGTCGACTTGCCCGCTCCGGATGCGCCGAGCAGGAGCACCCGCTCGCCCGGCTCGATCACGAGGTCGAGTCCGCGCAGCGCCCACGAGGAGCGGCCCGCGTGGCGCCAGCCCCAGTTCTCGGCGCGAAGGCCCGCTGCCGCGCGTTCGTCGCGCGCGGCAGCGGTGTCCTCCCCGTGGGTCCCGATCGGCACTCCTAGCTCCGGGCCGTGACCTCGCGGCCGGCGGCGAAGCGGCTGAGCGCCCCCGTTCTCGCGAGCGCCCGCACCACGACCCAGGAGAGCAGGCCCGCCACCAGTGCGCCGCCGATCACGGCGCAGACGATGTAGATCGTCTTGAAGTCGGCGCCGGTGCCGGCGTACCAGAGGATGGAGTCGTTGATGCCCATCGCGAGTCCGGCGCCCGCACCCGCGAGCACGGCGACGTAGACGCGGTAGTTGGCGTAGAGGAAGATCGCGAAGACGAGCTCCGCGCCGAGTCCCTGCACGAGGCCGGAGACCAGGGTGAGCGGGCCCCACTGGGTTCCGACGAGGGCCGACACGGTGGCGGCGACGAGTTCGGTGAAGAGCGCGGCGCCGGGCTTCCGGATGATGAGGCCGCCGAGCACGCCGGCGAAGAGCCAGACGCCGTAGAGCAGCGACTGGGCGCCGGGGAGCAGGGCCTCGAGCGGCGCGCTGAGGGGGGTGTAGGTGAGGTTCCAGACCCAGAAGATGAGTCCGGCGGCCACGCCGATGACCGCGGCCACGACGATGTCGACGACGCGCCAGCGGAGGCTTCCGCGGCGGCGGGTGAAGGGCTTGGCGCCCTGGTTCTCGATGGTGGAATGCACTGACGTGCCCTTTCGTCCGGAGGAAGGGGCACGGGTGACCACGCGCTCGCGGCCCGTGACGCGGGCCTCGGCCGCGGGGCCTGAGATGCCTCCCTGCGCTGGCATGATCCAGATCAGGTTCGACGGTCGAAGGTTGAGAACCTTCCTCTCAGCCCGGCTCACCGGACTCCCGTGTGGCTCCACTATAGCCCCGCCCCTCCCGCCGCCCGCCTCGCCCACTTGACACAAGATGTGCCAAGTCGGCGTACTTAGGCGCACCTTGTGTCAAGTCGATGGCGGGGGTCGGGTCGGGTCCTGTGGATAACCCGTTCGGGGCTTCGGCGGGCGGGCACCATAGGGCGATGCGCACCCCGTCCGAACTTCCGAGCGACCTGCGGTGGCGGCCGTTCTCCGTCGACGCCGGTCGCGCATCCGGTGTCACCGACCAGCGGATGCGGGGCCGAGACCTCCGGAGGCCCCACCGGGCCGTGCGCGTGCCGCCGGGGGTCTTCGAGAGCGTGGACGACGGCTCGGATGCGCGTGCGGGCGCAGACCTCGTCCCGCTGCTCGCACGGTGCCACGCCTACGCCACGATCATGCGATCGAGCCAGTTCTTCAGCCACGTGACCGCGGCACGGCTGTGGGGCCTCCCCGTGCCGCCGTGGTCACCCGAGGAGCTCCTCGACGTGGCCGAGCCCGCACCGCTGAGGGCACCCAGGGTCGCCGGGGTGCGGGGCCACCAGTTCGAAGACGTTCGGGTGCGCGTGCTCGAACGCCACGGGCTGCGCGTCGCCGACCCCGTGTCGACGTTCCTGCATCTCGCCCGGGCGGTCGACCACGGTCGGCTGGTCGCAGTGGGCGATCATCTCGTGCGGGTGCCCCGCGTCCCTGATCCCGAGGAGCTGCGCCCGTTCTGCACCCGTGCAGAGCTCGCGGCACGGCTCGACGGCCATCGCGGGCGTGGCCGCCGGGCCGCCGTGCTCGCGCTCGGGCGGGTGCGCGACGGGGTCGACTCGCCGCAGGAGACGCGGCTCCGACTGCTCCTCGCCGACGGCGGACTTCCGGAACCGCTCACCGATGTCAGGGTCACCGACGAGTCCGGCGGGGTCGTCACGTGGCTCGACATGTTCTACCCCGGGCTGAGGCTGGCCGTCGAGTACGACGGGCAGCAGCACCGCACGAGCGACCGGCAGTTCGCGCGGGACGGCGAGCGGGTGGAGCAGCTGCGGCGGCTCGACATCGGGCTCGTGCGCGTGGAGCGGACCGCGATGAGCGGATCGGGAGTCGCGGCACTTCGAGCCGTCGAGTCACGGATGCGCGAGCACGGTTGGCCGGACCGCTCGGCTCTCTGAGGGGCGCCGTCGCGCCCGACCCCGACCTCGCTCGACCCCGCCGCGCCGCGCCCCGCCCCTACCCGCCCTCGAGGCATCGACTTGACAGAAGTCGCGCCCAAAAGCGCCGACTTGGCACATCTTGTGTCAAGTGGGTGAAAGCGGCGGGCAGGAGGGGGCGGGGGCCGGCAGGGGCCGGGCCGGCCGCTACTTCTTGAGGGCCCGGACGAACTTCGAGAGCGCCCAGCCCGTCGTGACGATCACGGGGATCGAGACCGCGAGGAGCGCGATGAGGTTGGGCTCGAACTGGGCCTTCCCGTCGGTCGTGACGTACGCGCCGATCGGGATCGCGACACCGCCACCGCCGAAGCCCTCGCCGCCGGCATCGCCCGCGCCGATCTTCTGCTGCGACGCACCGGGAGACGATGCGGTGCCGTTGCCGCCGCCGAAGCCCGACCAGACGAGCGCCACGGGAACGATGGTCGCGCCATCGAGCGTGACAGGCGCGCCGTAGGCGGCACCCACTCCGATGGACTTGGTCGCGTCGGTCAGGGTTTCCACGAGGTTCGCCATGGGCCAACGCTACCGCGAACCGGGTACGGTGAACACTGCAATCGACAGGAGACCAGATGCAGTCATGGCCAGGATCGGCCTACCCGCTCGGAGCAACCTACGACGGGAGCGGGACCAACTTCGCACTCTTCAGCGAGGGAGCCGAGAAAGTGGAGCTGTGCCTCTTCGACGACGAGGGGGTGGAGACCTGCATCGACCTCTATGAGGTCGACGCCTTCGTCTGGCACGCGTACCTCCCGCAGGTGCAGCCGGGCCAGCGCTACGGCTACCGGGTGCACGGCGCGTACGACCCCGCGAACGGCCAGCGCTTCAATCCCAACAAGCTCCTGCTCGACCCTTATGCGAAGGCCACCGCGGGCGCGATCGACTGGGACCAGTCGCTCTTCTCCTACACCTTCGGCGACCCGGACTCGACGAACGACGAGGACAGCGCCAAGCACATGATGATGGGCGTGGTCATCAACCCGTTCTTCGACTGGTCGGGCGACCGCAAGCTCCGCATCCCCTACAACGAGAGCGTCATCTACGAGGCCCACGTGAAGGGCCTCACCGAGCTGCACCCCGAGGTGCCCGACGAGCAGCGCGGCACGTATGCCGGCGTGGCGCACCCGGCCGTCATCGACCACCTGCTGAAGCTCGGCGTCACGGCGATCGAGCTCATGCCCGTGCACCAGTTCGTGAACGACAGCACGCTCATCGACAAGGGCCTCAGCAACTACTGGGGCTACAACACGATCGGCTTCTTCGCTCCCCAGAACACCTACTCCTCCACGGGCGACCTCGGTCAGCAGGTGCAAGAGTTCAAGGGCATGGTGAAGTCGCTGCACGCCGCCGGCATCGAGGTCATCCTCGACGTGGTCTACAACCACACGGCGGAGGGCAACCACCTCGGCCCGACCCTGAGCTTCCGCGGCATCGACAACGCCGCCTACTACCGCCTGGTGGAGGACGACCAGCGGTACTACATGGACTACACCGGCACCGGCAACACGCTCAACGTGAGGCACCCGCACTCGCTGCAGCTCATCATGGACTCCCTGCGCTACTGGGTGACCGAGATGCACGTCGACGGCTTCCGCTTCGACCTCGCGAGCGCCCTCGCCCGCGAGTTCTACGACGTCGACCGGCTGTCGACCTTCTTCGAGCTCGTGCAGCAGGATCCGGTGGTCTCGCAGGTCAAGCTCATCGCCGAGCCGTGGGACGTCGGCCCCGGCGGCTACCAGGTGGGCAACTTCCCGCCGCAGTGGACGGAGTGGAACGGCAAGTACCGCGACACCGTGCGCGACTTCTGGCGCGGCGAGCCCTCGACGCTCGGCGAGTTCGCGAGCCGCTTCACCGGCTCGGCCGACCTCTACGAGCACTCCGGCCGCCGCCCGGTCGCGAGCATCAACTTCGTGACGGCCCACGACGGCTTCACGCTGCGCGACCTCGTGAGCTACAACGAGAAGCACAACGACGCCAACGGCGAGGACAACAACGACGGCGAATCGCACAACCGCTCGTGGAACTGCGGCGTCGAGGGCCCCACCGACGACCCCAAGGTGCTCACGCTGCGCGCCCGCCAGCAGCGCAACTTCATCGCCACGATGCTGCTCTCGCAGGGCGTGCCGATGCTGCTGCACGGCGACGAGCTCGGCCGCACCCAGCAGGGCAACAACAACACCTACGCGCAGGACTCGCCGCTCAGCTGGGTGCACTGGGACTCCGAGGACCAGCCGCTGATCGAGTTCACCGCCGCCGTGGCCCGACTCCGCAAGGAGCACCCGACCTTCCGGCGCAGCCGCTTCTTCGACGGCCGGCCCGTCAAGCGCGGCAAGGGCGAGCCGCTGCCCGACATCGTGTGGCTCACCACCGACGCGAACGAGATGGAGCCCGACGACTGGGACTCCGGCCTCTCGCGCTCGGTCGGCGTGTTCCTCAACGGCCAGGGCATCCGTGCCCGCGACCAGCGCGGCAACCCGCTGTCGGACGTTCACTTCCTGCTCTACTTCAACGCCCACGACGAGGACGTGGAGTTCTCGCTCCCGTCGTCGGAGTACGCCGAGTCGTGGGACGTCGTGATCGACACCGCGGGTGAAGCGGCGGATTCCCAGGTGTTCGAGGCTGGCGGACAGATCGTGGTCGGGGCACGCTCGATGGTGGTGCTGCGCGTTCACCGCGAGCTCGAGATCGAGCCCGACCATTCGGTGGCCGCATCCCTCACCGCCCAAGCAGACGCGACCGGCGCCATCAACATCCCCGGGCCCTCCGTGGGGTAGCACGACCCGTAGAAGGACACATCGGATGCGTATCCCCCGCTCGACCTATCGACTCCAGCTGACATCCGAGTTCACCCTGTGGGATGCGGCACGACTGGTGCCCTACCTGAAGCGCCTCGGCGCCGACTGGGTCTACCTGTCGCCCATCCTGCAGGCGGAGGAGGGGTCGCAGCACGGCTACGACGTGACCGATCACTCGCGCGTCGACGAGTCGCGGGGTGGTCCGGATGCGCTCCGCGCGCTCTCCGAGGCCGCCCACGACGCCGGGATGGGCGTGCTGGTCGACATCGTGCCGAACCACGTGGGGGTCGCGACCCCGGCGCAGAACCCGTGGTGGTGGGACCTGCTGAAGAACGGGCGCGGCTCCCGCTTCGCCGAGGCGTTCGACGTGGACTGGGAGGCCGGCGGCGGCAGGCTGCTGCTGCCGGTGCTCGGTGACGACTCGCTCGAGGCCCTGACGCTCGAGACCCTCACGGACGGGCGCGCCCGCGGCGAGCGCGTGCTGGCCTATTACGACAACCACTACCCGATCGCGCCCGGCACCGCCGACGACGGCGCCGACGCCCAGACGGTGCACTCCCGTCAGCACTACGAGCTCGTGAACTGGCGTCGCGAGGGCACCGACCTCAACTACCGCCGCTTCTTCGCGGTCTCGACGCTCGCGGCCGTGCGGGTGGAGGAGCCGTGGGTGTTCGACGAGTCGCACGCCGAGATCGCCCGCTGGTTCCGCGAGGGACTCGTCGACGGCCTGCGGGTCGACCACCCGGACGGCCTCGCCGATCCGGGCGGCTACATCGAGCGACTCTCCGAGCTCACGGGAGGCGCCTACATCCTGATCGAGAAGATCCTCGAGGGCGACGAGCCGCTCGAGCCCGACTGGCCCTCGGCCGGCACCACGGGGTACGACGCGCTCGCGGGCATCGACCGCGTGTTCGTCGACCCGGACGGGGAGCCGGGGCTCGACGCCCTCGACCGCGAGCTGCGCGGCGACACGGCAGAGGCCGAGTCCGGCACCGGCACCGGCACTGCTCCGACCGCGGCCGAGGCCTACGCCGAGCTCATCCACACCACCAAGCGCGGCATCGCCGACGGCATCCTGCAGGCCGAGGCGCGCCGCCTGACCCGCGACATCGAGCGCGCGGGCGGGCTGCCCACGCTCACGGAGTCCGCGGTCGTCACCGACGCCGTCGCCGAGCTCCTCACCTGCTTCCCCGTCTACCGCTCCTACCTGCCCGCCGGCCGCGAGCACCTCGACCACGCACTCGAGACCGCCCTGCGCCACCGCCCGGACATCGCCCCGGTGCTGACCGAGGTCGCCGGGGTGCTCGGCCGCACCGGCACCGCCCCGAGCGCGCGCTTCCAGCAGACCTCGGGCATGGTGATGGCCAAGGGCGTCGAGGACACGGCGTTCTACCGCTTCACGCGGCTCACGAGCCTCACCGAGGTGGGCGCCGATCCGGATGTCTTCAGCCTCGACGTCGACGCCTTCCACCGCGTGCAGCAGCACCGGCTCGAGGTGCTCCCCGGCACCATGACGACGCTCTCGACGCACGACACGAAGCGCTCGGAGGACACCAGGGCGCGCATCACGGCGCTCGCGGAGGATCCGGCGGCGTGGGCGGCGACTCTGCACGCGCTGCGTGATCTCGTCTCCACCGGCGACGGCCCGTTCGACAACCTGCTCTGGCAGGCCCTCGTGGGCGCCTGGCCGCTCACCCGCGAGCGTGCACACGCCTACGCCGAGAAGGCCTCGCGTGAGGCCGGCGACTCCACAGCCTGGCTCGACGTGAACGAGGCCTTCGAAGAGCGGATGCACGCCGCCGTCGACGCCGCCTACGACGACCAGGCGGTGGCGGCCCTCGTCGCGCGCCAGCTCGACGCCGTGATCGCGGCAGGACGGAGCAACTCCCTCTCGGCCAAGCTCGTGCAGCTGACCACGACGGGCGTGCCCGACGTCTACCAGGGCACCGAACTCTGGGACCACTCCCTCGTGGATCCGGACAACCGGCGCCCGGTCGACTACGGGCTGCGGAGCGAACTCCTCACCGCACTCGACTCCGGCGAATCGCCCTCGTACGAGCCCGCCCTCGCCGACGACCTCGGGGCCCTGAAGCTCCTCGTGGTCGCGAGCGCACTGCGCCTCCGCCGCGACCGGCCGGACCTCTTCGACGGCTACACGCCGCTCGAGGCCCGCGGCACCGCAGCGAAGCACCTCGTGGCCTTCGATCGCGGCGGCGCCGTCACCCTCGCCACCCGCCTGCCGCTCGGCCTCGCCCGGCGCGGCGGCTGGGACGACACCACGATCGAGCTGCACGCCGCCCGCAACGGCTACGTCGACGCCCTCACGGGCCGCCTCCACCCGGAGGGCACGCTGCGGATCGCCGATGCCCTGAAGACCTACCCCGTGGCCCTGCTGCAGAGAGTGGAAGACCGATGACCGCATTCTCCGTCTGGGCCCCGCGCCCCTCGAGCGTCGAGCTCGTCGTGGTCGACGACGGCACCCGCACCGTGCACCCGATGATCCAGGAGGCCGACGGGTGGTGGCGACCCGTCACCGACGTGCCGTGGCATGCCGGGATCGACTACGGCTACCTCCTCGACGGCGAGGGCCCCTACCCCGACCCGCGCTCCCGCCGGCAGCCCGAGGGGGTGCACGGCCTCTCCCGCACCGACGACCCGGCCGAGCACCGCTGGAGCGATGACGGCTGGGCCGGCAAGCCCGTCGACACCGCCGTCATCTACGAGCTGCACGTGGGCACCTTCACCCCCGAGGGCACGTTCGACGCGGTCGCCACGCGGCTCGACCACCTGCGCTCGATCGGCGTCACCCACGTCGAGCTGCTGCCGGTGAACGGCTTCAACGGCACCCACAACTGGGGCTACGACGGCGTCGCGTGGTTCACCGTGCACGAGGGCTACGGCGGGCCGGACGGCTACCGGCGCCTCGTGGAGGCGTGCCACGCGGCAGGCCTCGCCGTGATCCAGGACGTGGTCTACAACCACCTCGGCCCGAGCGGCAACTACCTGCCGCTGTTCGGCCCCTACCTCGACGACCGCTCGAGCAACACGTGGGGCACGACCGTCAACCTCGACCACGAGCAGTCGGCCGAGGTGCGCCGGTTCATCCTCGACAACGCGCTCATGTGGCTCCGCGACTACCACGTCGACGGCCTGCGGCTCGACGCCGTGCACGCGCTCGTCGACAACGGCCCCGTGCACCTGCTCGCCGAGCTCGGCGAGGCCGTCGACCGCCTCGAGGCCGAGACCGGCATCCCGCGCCTCGTCGTGGCGGAGTCCGACCTCAACGACCCGGTGATGTTCCTGCCCCGGCCGAGCGACGCGGCATCCGCGGAGGGATCGGGCTCCGGCTACGGGCTCGACGGTCAGTGGAGCGACGACTTCCACCACGCCGTGCACGTCAACCTCACGGGCGAGACGACCGGCTACTACGCCGACTTCGACTCCGTCGGCGCGCTCGCGAAGGTGCTCACCCGCGGCTTCTTCCACGACGGCACCTGGTCGAGCTTCCGCGAGCGCGAGCACGGCGTGGAGCTCGACCGGTCGACGACGGCGCCGTGGCGGCTCGTCGTGGCGTCCCAGAACCACGACCAGATCGGCAACCGCGCGGTGGGCGACCGGCTCACCGCCACGCTGCCGCCCGAGAAGCTCGCGATCGCGGCCGCCCTCACGCTCCTCGGGCCGTTCACCCCCATGCTCTTCATGGGCGAGGAGTGGGCCGCATCGACGCCCTGGCAGTTCTTCACCTCCCACCCCGAGCCGGAGCTCGGCACGGCCACGGCTGAGGGCCGGATCGCCGAGTTCGCGAAGATGGGCTGGGATCCGGCTGTGGTGCCCGACCCGCAGGATCCGTCGACCTTCACGAACTCCAAGCTCGACTGGAGCGAGGTGGGCGAGCCGCCGCACGCGGCCGTGCTCGAGGTGTACCGCGCCCTCGCCGCGATCCGCGCCGACCTGCCGCCGGGCGACGCCCTGCGCCTGTCGGACGTGCGCGTCTCCTTCAGCGAGGAGGAGCGCTGGATCACGATCGAGCGGCCCTCCATCGTGATGGTGGTGAATCTCTCGGACGAGACGCTCCCGCTCGAGCGCATCGCGCCGCGCTTCGGCGAGCTGCTGTTCGACTCGCGCGCCGTGCTCGAGGGAGGGGCTGCGGGCAGCGATGCATCTGTCGAGACGGCGCCCGTCGAGTCCGCGCCCGTCTCGGTGCTGGTGGCCCGACTCCCCTAGTGCCGCGTGCCGTTCTGCTCCGCGGTCTCGCCCGACTTGGGCGCGCGGAGCAGAGCGGCCGGGCGCAGGATGTCGGTGCCGAACTTCGCCGAGACCCGGTCGACGGTGCGCTCGGCGTCTCGCCAGCCCTCGGCGGGCGCCGTCTCGTCGGCCCAGAGAGCGGGCTGGTGGAGCACGCCGTCGGCCTCCGAGAGCTGCTCGACCCGCACACCGATGAGGCGGATCGGCTCGCCCGCCTTCGCGGCGGCCTCGAAGATGGCGGTCGCCTCGTCGTAGATGCGTCGGCCGAGGTCGGTGGGCTCCGCGAGCGTGCGGGAGCGCGAGATGGTGGTGAAGTCGCTGAACCGCAGCTTGAGCGCGACCGTGCGCCCCACGAGCCCGGCTGCCCGGAGGCGCGACGCGACCCGGCTGGACTGGTGCAGCAGCTCCCGCCGCAGCGTCTCGGGCGAGCGCTCATCCGTGTCGAAGGTGCGCTCGTGGCCCACGCTCTTCTCCTGCGACTCGGTCACGATCTCTCGGGTGTCGATGCCGTTCGCCAGCTCGTGCAGGCGCGTGCCCGCCGCCTCCCCCACCGTGCGCACGAGGCTCTCGAGCGGCGTGGTGGCGATGTCGCCCACGGTGCGGAGGCCGTAGCGCTCGAGCTGCTCGGCGGTCTTGGCGCCCACCCCCCAGAGGGCGCGCACGGGCAGCGGATGCAGGTAGGCGAGCACCTCGGACGGCCGGATGACGAGCATGCCGTCGGGCTTGGCCCGCCCCGAGGCGAGCTTGGCCATGAACTTCGTGCCCGCGACCCCCACCGAGCAGGGCAGCCCCGTCTCGGCGAGCACGCGTGCGCGGAGACGCTGGGCGATCACGTCCGACTCGCCGAGCAGCCGCCGGGCCCCGCGCACGTCGAGGAAGGCCTCGTCGATGCTGAGCGGTTCGACCAGCGGCGTGACCTCGCGGAAGAGCGCCATGACCTGCTGCGACGCCGCCCGGTACTTCTCCATGTGCGACGGGAGCACGATGGCCTTGGGACAGAGGCGGAGGGCCGCACCCATCGGCATGGCGGAGTGCACACCGTAGGCACGGGCCTCGTAGGTGGCGCTCGTGACGACGCCGCGAGCGGAGCTGCCGCCCACGATCACGGGCTTGCCACGGAGGTCTGGACGGTCGAGGAGCTCGACGGAGGCGAAGAACGCGTCCATGTCGACGTGCAGGATCCCGGGGCTCGGCTCCTCGACGTTCTGCACCCTCCGAGCCTACGTCCGACCACCGACCCCTGGGTCGCTCAGCCGGCGAGCGGGCAGACCAGGAGGGCGACGACGGCCGCGCCGCCCTTCGTCGACTGCCTGCCGACCTCGGTGAAGCCGAGACGCGCGTGGAACGCCATCGAGCCGGGGTTCGGCGGTTCGACGTTGACCTCGCACTCCACCTCCACGGCGCCCACCGCCCGAGCGCGCTCGAAGACCGCGCCGTAGAGGGCCGCGCCGAGGCCGGCGCTCCGGTGCCCGTCGGCCACCACGATGCGGTCGACGTAGAGGAAGTCGGCCCCGCGCTCGCTGAACCACCGGTAGTTCTCGCTCGCGTAGTCGAGGCCGGGGCGCAGGGCCAGCACAAAGCCGAGCACGGCACCCGGATGCGCTGTGTCCGGATGCGCTGTGTCGGCCTTGCTCGCATCGATCACGGCGACGGCGAGTTCCGCGTGCTCCACGAGCCAGCGCATCTCGTCGACGTCGATGTCGTTCACCGCGGGCACCGACGCCCGGTTGAGCTCGACGAGGCGGTCGAGGTCGGCTTCGGTCACGGGGCGCACGAGAGTCTTCACCCCGCGACACTACCGAAGCGGATGCGCGGGTGCGGAATGCGAACGCGCCCTGCGCCATTGGACAATAGTGATCATGAGGAGCACCCGATGAGCGACAGCACCATCTCGACCGGCCTCGACCAGGAGGCACGCACCTGGCTCCGGCTGCAGCAGCGGGCCCACCGCGAGTTCGCCGCCCGCGTGGCGGCCGTGACCGACTGGGACGCCGCGACCCCCGACACCGAGTGGAACGTGCGCGACCTCGTGAGCCACGTCATCGAGGAGCAGCAGTGGGTTCCGTGGCTGCTCGACGGCCTCAGCACGGGCCACGCCCGCAGCCGCCTGCGCTCGCTCGAGGACGACCTCCTGGCCGAATGGCGCCGCTACTCGCTCGCCGCCACGACCGCCTGGCGCGACGCGTCGCCCGAGGCCCGCGTGCAGCTCGCCTCGGACTCGGTGACGGTGATCGACTACCTCAAGGAGCAGGTCTCCGACGTCACGATCCACACCTGGGACCTCGCTCGCGCGGTGGGCGCCGACGAGCAGATCGACCTCGAGCTCGTGGAGGCGGTGTGGACGGTGTTCGAGCCGCAGAAGGACGCGCTGGAGGCGAGCGGGCTCTTCGCCTCGCCCGTCCCCGTGCAGGAGGACGCACCGCTGCAGACGCGCCTGCTCGCCCTCACCGGTCGCGACGCCCGGCCCGTCTGAGGCGCGGACAACGACGAACGTCGCGGCAACCGGCCCTTTCTGGGGCTCGGTTGCCGCGACGTTTGTCGTTGTCCGCAGCAGGCCGCTATTCGGCGGCGGCGCGCTCCAGCACGAGCTCGCGCACACGCGCGGCGTCGGCCTGGCCCTTCATGGCCTTCATGACGGCGCCGATGACGGCTCCCGCGGCCTGCACCTTGCCGTCCTTGATCTTGGCGAGCACGTCGGGCTGAGCGGCGAGCGCCTCGTCGATGGCCGCGATGAGCGGACCGTCGTCGGAGACGACCGCGAGCCCGCGGGCGTCGACGACCTCCTGCGGCGTGCCCTCTCCGTCGATGACGCCCTCGAGCACCTGACGGGCCAGGCGGTCGTTGAGCGCACCGCTGTCGATGAGCCCCACGAGCGCCGCGACATCCGCCGGCGACACGAGCGACGACGCCTCGGCCGAACGGGAGTTCGCGATGCGCGAGATCTCGCCCGACCACCACTTGCGCGCCGCCTGCGGGGAGGCGCCGGCGGCGACGGTCTCGGAGACCTCGACGAGGAGGCCGGCGTTCTGCACGTCCTGGAACTCGAGGTCGGTGAAGCCCCACTCCTGCTTGAGGCGGCGACGGCGCGCGGCCGGCGGCTCGGGCAGTGCGGCGCGGAGCTCCTCGATCAGTTCGGGCGAGGGGACCACGGGCAGCAGGTCGGGCTCGGGGAAGTAGCGGTAGTCGTCGGCGTCCGACTTCGGCCGGCCCGCGGAGGTCGTCCCGGTGTCCTCGTGCCAGTGCCTGGTCTCCTGCGTGATCGTGCCGCCGTCGGCGAGGATCTGCGCCTGGCGCTGGATTTCGTAACGGATCGCGCGCTCCACCGAGCGCAGCGAGTTCACGTTCTTCGTCTCGGTGCGGGTGCCGAGCTTCGCGGGCGGCTCGCCGGGAGCGGTCCGCGGGCGCAGCGAGATGTTGGCGTCGCAGCGGAGGTTGCCGCGCTCCATCTTCGCGTCCGAGATGCCTAGCGCCACGACGATGTCGCGGATGGTGGCGACGTACGCCTTCGCCAGCTCCGGCGCATCCTTCTCGGCTCCGTAGATGATGTCGGTGACGATCTCGACGAGCGGAACGCCGGCCCGGTTGTAGTCGACGAGCGAGTACTCGGCACCCTGGATGCGACCGGTCGAGCCGCCCACGTGCGTGAGCTTGCCCGCGTCCTCCTCCATGTGCGCGCGCTCGATCGGCACCGTGAAGGTGCGGCCGTCGGGCAGCTCCACGTCGACCGAGCCGCCGAAGGCGATGGGCTCGTCGAACTGCGAGATCTGGTAGTTCTTCGCGAGGTCCGGGTAGAAGTAGTTCTTGCGCGCGAACCGGCTCGAGGGCGCGATCTGGCAGCCGAGCGCGAGCCCGAGGCTGATCGAGTAGCGCACGGCCTGGCCGTTCACCACCGGCAGCGAGCCGGGGAGGCCGAGGCAGGTGGGCGTGATGTTCGTGTTGGGCTCGCCGCCGAAGTAGTTCGGGGCGGAGGAGAACATCTTGGTCTTCGTCGAGAGCTCGACGTGCACCTCGAAGCCGAGCACGGGCTCGAACAGCTCGAGGGCCTTGTCGTAGTCCATCAGCTTGGCCTTGGCCATCAGACGGCTCCTTCTTCTGCGGCGGCCATCTCGCCCGGGGCGAGATCGGGTGCCTGACTGATCAGTGTGTGGCCCCAGCGGTCTTCGAGCAGGCGCTCGAGAGCACCGCCGACCGTGTAGAGGCGGGCATCCTCCCGGGCCGGGGCGAGGAACTGGATGCCGACGGGCAGGCCGTCCTCCTTCGCCAGGCCCACGGGCAGCGAGATGCCGGGGATGCCCGCAAGATTGGCCGGGATGGTGGCGATGTCGTTGAGGTACATCGCCATGGGATCGCCGTCGTTCGCGCCGAGCTTGAACGCGGTCGTGGGCGCCGTGGGCGAGACGAGCACGTCGACGCCGGCGAAGGCGGCCGCGAAGTCGCGCTGCACGAGGGTGCGCACCTTCTGCGCGCTGCCGTAGTAGGCGTCGTAGTAGCCCGCGCTCAGCGCATAGGTGCCTAGGATGATGCGGCGCTTGGCCTCGGGGCCGAAGCCGGCCTCGCGGGTGGCCGACATGACGTCTTCGACCGTGCCGCCGCCCGGCGGGTTCACGCGGAGGCCGAAGCGCACCGAGTCGAACTTGGCCAGGTTGGAGGAGGCCTCCGCCGGCATGATCAGGTAGTACGCCGAGATGGCGTGCTCGAGGCTCGGCAGGCTGACCTCGGTGATCTCGGCGCCGTTCGATGCGAGCAGGTCGAGTGCCTCGCGGAAGCGCTCGAGCACGCCGGGCTGGAAGCCCTCGCCGTCGAGCTCGCGGATGACGCCGATCTTCAAGCCCTTCACGTCGGCCCGGCGCACCGCGTCGGCGAAGCTCGGCCACTCGTCGGTGAGCGAGGTGGAGTCGAGCGGGTCGTGACCGCCGATGATGTCGTGCAGGAGCGCCGAGTCGAGCACCGTGCGGCTCACGGGGCCGATCTGGTCGAGGCTCGAGGCGAGTGCGATGGCGCCGTAGCGGCTCACGCCGCCGTAGGTGGGCTTGACGCCCACGGTGCCGGTCACGTGCGCGGGCTGACGGATGGAGCCGCCCGTGTCGCTGCCGAGCGCGAGGGGGGCCTCGAACGCGGCGACGGCGGCCGCGGAACCGCCTCCGGAGCCGCCCGGGATGCGCTCGAGGTCCCACGGGTTGTGCGTGGGCCCGTAGGCGGAGTGCTCCGTGGAGGAGCCCATGGCGAACTCGTCCATGTTCGTCTTGCCGATCGGCACGAGGCCGGCGGCGCGGAGCTTCTTCATGACGGTGGCGTCGTAGGGCGGCAGCCAGCCCTCGAGGATCTTCGACCCGCTCGTGGTGGGCATGTCGTTCGTGACGATGACGTCCTTCACCGCGATCGGCACACCGGCGAGCGGATGCACGGTCTCACCGGCGGCGCGGCGCGCGTCGATCTCGGCGGCTGTGCGCAGGCTCAGCTCGGCGTTCGTGTGGAGGAACGCGTGCACGGCGCCGTCGACGGCCTCGATGCGGTCGAGGTGGGCCTGGGTGGCCTCCACGCTCGTGACCTCGCCGGCGGCGAGCTGCTCGGCGAGCGCCGAGGCCGAGAGACGCACGATCTCGTGCTCGTGGTGGGCCATCACTGCTCCTCCCCCAGGATCGCGGTCACGCGGAAGCGCGATCCGTCGTGGTCGGGAGCACCGGCGAGCGCCTGCTCCGTGGTGAGCGTGTTCCCGGGCACGTCGTCGCGGTAGACGTTCTGCAGCGGGATCGGGTGGCTTGTGGCCGGCACGTCGGCGGTGGCCACCTCGGACACCTTCGCGACGTTGTCGACGATCGAGCCGAGCTCTTTCGTGAGGCTCTCGATCTCATCGGGCGTGAGGGCTATCCGGGCGAGGTTCGCGAGATGCGCGACCTGCTCCTGGGTGATTTCGGACATGGTGCTCCGGTGTTCTCTTCGCGGGGTGTGCGTCGATTCTATTCGGTGGCGTCCGTCGGCGTTTCGGCCGCGACGGTCTCGGCGGTCGCATCCGGCGCATCCTGAGCGTCCGCCGCATCCTGAGCGTCCTCCGCATCCTGAGGGTCCGCCGCGGGCTCGGCCGTCTCGACGGGCGGGAGCGCATCCGGGCCCTGGGTGACCAGGAGCGCGAACTGCGCCGCGTCGATGATGCGGAGGCCGAGCGCCTCGGCCTTGCCGAGCTTCGAGCCCGCACCGGGGCCGGCCGCCACGAAGTCGGTCTTCTTGCTCACGCTCGACGCCGCCTTGCCACCCGCCTGGATGATCGCCTCGAGGGCGCCCTCACGCGAGAAGCCTTCGAGCGAGCCGGTGGCCACGACGGTGATGCCCTCGAGCACACCGCCCGCGCCCACGTTGGCGCCAGGGCCGGGGTGCCCCGGCGTGCTGAACTGCACGCCCGCGGCTGCCCAGCGGTCGAGGATCTCGACGTGCCAGTCGACCTCGAACCACGCGATGAGCGCGTCGGCGATGATGCCGCCGACACCGTCGACCGCGGCGAGCTCGTCGCGCGTGGCCGCGCGGATGGCGTCGAGCGAGCCGAAGTAGTCGGCGAGCGCCCGGGCGGCCACGGGGCCGACGTGCCGGATGCTCAGGGAGACGAGCATGCGCCAGAGCGGCTTGGTCTTGGCCTTCTCGATCTCGTCGAGGAGCTTCCGCGCGTTGGAGTTGGCGATGAAGTCGGCGTCGCCGTCGAAGTCGGCACCCGAGGCATCCGGATCGAACGGCGGGTCGTTCTTCTGCCGCTTGCGACGGAACGGCGCCACGACCTTCGGCGACTCGCCGTCTCGGTCGAGCTTGGGCATGCCCGTCTCGGAGTCGCGCACGATCACCCGGATGGGGAAGAGGTCGGCCATGGTCAGAGAGAACAGGCCGGCCTCGGTGTCGAGCGGCGGCTCCTCCGGCTCGAGCGGCTGGGTGAGCGCGGCGGCGCTGACCTCGCCCAGCACCTCGATGTCGAGACCCCCACGGGAGCCCACGTGCTCGACCCGCCCACGCACCTGGGCGGGGCAGCTGCGGGCGTTGGGGCAGCGGAGGTCGACGTCGCCCTCCTTGGCGGGAGCGAGCTTCGTGCCGCACTCCGGGCAGTCCTCGGGCATCACGAACTCGCGCTCGCTGCCGTCGCGGAGCTCGACCACCGGGCCGAGCACCTCGGGGATGACGTCGCCCGCCTTGCGGAGCACGACCGTGTCGCCGATCAGCACGCCCTTGGCCTTCACGACATCCTGGTTGTGCAGGGTCGCCTGGCGCACCTCGGAGCCCGCGACCTCGACCTTCTCCATCACGGCGAAGGGCGTGGCACGGCCCGTGCGCCCGACGCTCACGACGATGTCGAGGAGCTTCGTGTTGACCTCTTCCGGCGGGTACTTGTAGGCCGTCGCCCAGCGGGGCGCACGACTCGTGGCGCCGAGCTCCTCGTGCAGCGCGAGGTCGTCGACCTTCACCACGATGCCGTCGATCTGGTGCTCCACGCTCGCGCGGTGCACGCCGTAGTAGCGGATGAACTCGGCCACCTCGGCCACCGTGTCGAACACCTTGTAGTGGGTCGAGGTGGGCAGTCCCCACTCGGCCAGCAGCCCGTAGACCTCGGACTGGGCGGCCACCGGCGGGTTCGGCCAGGCGCCGATTCCGTGCACGAGCATCTGCAGGCGGTGCAGCCGCGCCTCCACGAGGGCGAGCTGCTTGGCGTTCTTGCCCTCGGTCTTCTGCCGGAGCGATCCGGCGGCCGCGTTCCGGGGGTTCGCGAAGAGGCGCTCGCCCGCAGCCTCCTGGGCGGCGTTGAGCTCGTCGAACGCGGCGACGGGGAAGAAGATCTCGCCCCGCACCTCCACGAGCGGCGGATGCCCCGTGCCGGCCAGGCGCTCCGGGATCGAGTCGATCTGCAGCACGTTCTCCGTCACGTCCTCCCCCACCACGCCGTCGCCGCGGGTGGCGGCGGTGACGAGCACGCCGTTCTCGTAGCGGAGGTTGATGGCGAGGCCGTCGATCTTGAGCTCGCTGAGGAAGCGCACGACACCGGTGCCCGCATCGCGCTGCACCTTGGCCGCCCACTCCTCGAGCTCCTCCTCGCTGAACACGTTGTCGAGGCTCAGCATGCGCTCGGCGTGGGTGACGGGCGTGAACATCGTGGTGACCGCGCGACCGCCGACGGTCTGGGTCGGGCTGTCCTGCTTCTGGAGCTCGGGGTGGGCACGCTCGAGCTCGTCGAGGCGGCGCACCATCTGGTCGTACTCCTTGTCGGAGACCGTGGAGGCGTTCTTCTCGTAGTACTCGTCCCTGAGCTCGAGGATGCGCGTGGTGAGCTGCTCGGCCTCGGCCCGCGCGGCGTCGAGGGCCGCGGGCGTCTCGTCGGGAAGGGCCTCGGGCTCGGTGTCAGGCTCGGTGCCGGCATCCTCGACGGCGGCGGCCTTCGCTTTCGCGGCGGCCATCAGACGGCCACCGGCACGGCGCTCACGGTGCGGTCGATCGTGCACTGGCCGAGCACGCGGGTGCCGACGTAGACGACCGCGGTCTGGCCGGGCGCCACTCCGTTGAGCGGTGTCGTCGGCGTGATGACGAGCTCGGGAGCCCCCTCGGCGTCGGCCCGCACCCGCGCCACGGCGTCGACCGGATCGGCGTGCGCACGGATCTGCACCTGGCAGTCGAAGTCGAGATCCGGATGCTCGGGAGCGAGGCCCGCCCAGGTGAAGCGGGAGCCCGCGATCTCGGCGATGTCGAGCGCCTCCTTCGGGCCGACGACGACCGTGTTCTCCTTCGGCCGCACCTCGAGCACGAACCGGGGCTTCCCGTCGGGCGCGGGCATGCCGAGCTTGAGGCCCCGGCGCTGACCCACGGTGAAGGCGTGCGCGCCCTCGTGCGAACCCACCACGGCGCCCTCGCGGTCGAGGATCTCGCCCGTGGCGGTGCCGACGCGCTCGGCGAGCCAGCCGCTCGTGTCGCCATCGGGGATGAAGCAGATGTCGTGACTGTCGGGCTTGCCCGCCACCGAGAAGCCCCGCGCGGCGGCCTCGGCCCGCACCTCGGCCTTCGAGGGCGTCGCTCCGAGCGGGAAGAGGCTGTGCGCGATCTGCTCGGCCGTCAGCACCCCCAGCACGTAGGACTGGTCCTTCGCCCACGCGGCCGCGCGGTGCAGCTCGCGGTTGCCCTGCGCATCCGTCTCGATGGTGGCGTAGTGGCCGGTGCAGACGGCGTCGAAGCCGAGGTCGAGGGCCTTCTCGAGCAGGGCTGCGAACTTGATGCGCTCGTTGCAGCGCATGCAGGGGTTGGGGGTGCGGCCCGCGGAGTACTCGGCGATGAAGTCGTCGACGACGTCGGCCTTGAAGCGCTCCGAGAAGTCCCACACGTAGTAGGGGATGCCGATCTTGTTGGCGGCACGCTGCGCATCCATCGAGTCCTCGATCGTGCAGCAGCCGCGGCTGCCGGTGCGGAGGGTTCCCGGCATGCGGCTGAGGGCGAGGTGCACGCCCACCACCTCGTGCCCCGCTTCGACCGCGCGGGCCGCGGCGACCGCGGAGTCGACACCACCGCTCATGGCTGCGAGAACTCTCATGCTTCCAGCATACGGCGGGCCTCCGACACCGGCTCCTGCCCGATCCCGCGGGCAAGGGACTCTCCTCGGCGCCGGGAGTCCGCGCCCGGGATGAGGGCAACGTCCAGTCGATGCGTGCAGAATGTTCGGGATGTCTGCACTGCTCCAGGCGCCCGGCCGACCCGCGCGCACCACCACCCGGCGGAGGCGGCCCCGCACCGGGCTCGCCCTCGTGGTCTGCGTGCTGTCGCTCGTCGTCGCAGCCATGCTCGGGTTCCACTTCCTGGTGCCGGACATCGCGGGCTTCGGGCTGCTCGTCGAGTCCGCGCTGCCGTGGCTCGGGCTCATCGTCCCGGTGCTCGTCGTCGCGGCGTTCGTCAGCCGCAGCCGGGGCGCGATCCTCGCCACCGTCGTGCCCGTCGTCGTCTGGGCCGTGATGTTCGTGCCCGCGATCGTGCCGCTCGCGTGGACGGCACCGCCGGCATCCGGGTCGACCCTCACCGTGGCGAGCCAGAACGTGGAGGCGGGCTCGGGCACCGCCGGGGAGTCGGCGCGGGCTCTCGCCGACACCGGCGCGCAGGTCATCGCGCTGCAGGAGATGGACGACGCGGGGCGCGAGGAGGTCGCCGGAGTCCTCGGCGAGGCCTACCCCTACACCTACGGGATCGGCACGGTCGGGGTGTGGAGCGCCTACCCGATCGAGAACGCCCAGGCGCTCGATCTCGGTCTCGGCTGGCAGCGCGGCATCGCGGCCGACCTCGCGACGCCGTCCGGGCTCGTGAGCATCTGCGTGGTGCACGCCGCCTCGGCCAGGCCCGGCGACCACGCCGCCCGCGACGAGATGCTCGCGAACCTCGCCGACTACCCGCCGCGCGACGAGAACTCGCGCCTGCTGCTGATGGGCGACTTCAACGCGGCCTCGACCGACCGCTCGATGGCGGGCCTGTTCGACTCCCTCGACGAGGCCAACCAGTCCGGCGGCGGCCTCGGCTTCACCTGGCCGGCCGCCTTCCCGGCCACGCGCCTCGACCACGTGCTGCAGCGCGGCATGGAGGTCGTCTCCCACACCACCCTCCGCGTCGGCGCCTCCGACCACCTCGCGGTGCTCACCACCCTCAACCTCTAGCGCGCCCGAGCCTCCCTCTGGCCCCACCGCGGCCACATGCGAGCCCGGGTAGCGCCAACCGCTCCAAACCGCACCGTTTCGAGCAGTTAGCGCTACCCGGATGAACGGTCTGCGCAGTTGGCGCTACCCGGCACGGCGGCCCGCGCAGTGAGCGCTACCCGGTCTGACGCGCGCGGGTGGTGGCAGCCCGCCGAGCGGTGTGCACAGTCAGCGCTACCCGGCGGCGGAGCCGAGCGCCGCCGCGATGCGGCGGACGGTCTCGGCGGGGTGGCGGTAGAGGCCCGAGCCACGCACCACGACCACCGTCCAGCCGAGCTCCCGGAGGTGCTCCAGGCGGCGGAGGTCCTTCTCGTACTGGCGGTCGTCGGTGCGATGCTGCTCACCGTCGTACTCCACGATCACGCGGAGCTCGCGGTAGAGGAGGTCGACGCGGGCGACAAAAGCTCCCCGCGAATCGAGCACAGCGGCACCCGGCTCAGGTTCCGGCAGCCCTCCGCGCACGATCAGCAGCCGGAGGTGGGTCTCCGGGCGGGACTCGACTCCTTGACGCACGTCGCCGATGGCCCGGCGGAGCAGAGCTGCCCCCGGCGACCGGTAGCTGCTCGCCCGTTCGGCAAGATCGGTCAGCTCGACGTAGGGCCGCGCGTCACCGGCCTCGGGGAACGCGGGCCGAAGCACGAGGTGATCCGCCGCGGCGACGAGATCGTCATGGCCGAGCAGAGCTCCGAGCTGGCACCAGGTGCTCGCCGCGTCGGCCACGCGGAGGCCGAAGCGCTCGGTCACCTCCACACCCTGGGGCACCAACCGATGCCCGCGCACCGCAGCGGACCGCGGCAGACCCTCCGGTTTGAGCACCGCGACGTCGAGCGGATGCGCCGCGTCGCCCCGCGGCAAGGGCACCCGCCAGAGGCGGGCCGCCGTCAGATGACTGAAGAAGTGGGATGCGGGTGCCCGTCGCTGGTAGGCCGCAGCGAGCGCCGACGTCGTCGAGACATCGGGCGCGCGTGCCCGCACCCCGTGATACGGCCGAACCAGATCGGCGGAGCGGAGCCTCCCCTCCCCCAGCCCGGCCGAGCGCGCCTCCGCCACCGTGAAGGCGCGCCCGATCAGCGGATCCGGAAGCGCGACTCGTCGAGGCATCCGCCCATGGTGCCCTGCCCGTGCGCTCCGCGCAGAAGTTCTCCACAGGAAGAGGAGGCCCGTTCGCCCCGGTAGCGCTGAACGCTCGAAAACCGACGTTGTGGAGCGGTTAGCGCTACCCGGATGCTCAGCTGCGGGGCACAGCTACCGACCCACCTCGCGCGCCGCGAACCCCGCACGCCGGGCGGACGAGTAGGCCGCGGGCAGCGCCGCCACGAGCGCGTCGATCTCCTCCGCCGTGGTGCCGTGACCGAGGGTGAACCGCAGGGCGCCGCGCGCCTCGTCATCCGGAACGCCCATCGCCGTCAGCACGTGCGACACCTCCGGCACCCCCGCCTGGCACGCCGAACCGGTCGACACCGAGAAGCCCGCCATGTCGAGCAGGAACAGCAGCGAGTCGCCCTCGCAGCCCGGGAACGTGAAGTGCGCGTTGCCCGGCAGCCGCCCCCGCCCGCCGTCCGCGGCGGGGTCGTCGCCCCGCAGCACGGCCTCGGGCACCGCCGACCGCACCCCGGCCACCAGCCGGTCGCGGAGCGCAGCGAGAGAGGCCACGAACGCAGACGGGCCGTCGGAGAACTCCCGCGTCACCCCGCGCGCCGCCGCCGCGAACGCCGCCGCCCCCGCCGCATCCTGCGTGCCCGAGCGCACGCGCTGCTGGTTGCCGCCGTGGATGAGCGGCTCCACCGTGCTCCGCCGCGCGAGCACGAGCGCGCCGACGCCCACGGGCCCGCCGATCTTGTGCGCTGAGACGCTCAGCGCCGCCGCCCCCACGGCATGGAAGTCGATCGGCAGGTACCCGTAGGCCGCCACCGCGTCGACGTGCACGGGCACCCCGAACTCCGCGGCGACCGCGACGAGCGAGGCCACCGGCTGCACCGTGCCCACCTCGTTGTTGGCCCAGATCAGCGTCACGAGGGCGACGGATGCGCCGTGCAGCTCGAGCGCCGAGCGCAGCACCGCGGGGTCGAGCCGCCCCACGGAGTCCACCGGCAGCTCCACCACCTGGGCTCCCTCGTGCCGCGCGAGCCACTCGACCGCGTCGACCGTGGCGTGGTGCTCCCCGCCCGGCATGAGCACGACGGGCCGCTGAACCCCAGGACCCTGCCGAGCCCACCACAGCCCCTTCGCCCCGAGGTTGATCGACTCCGTCCCCCCGGAGGTCAGGATCACCTCGACCGGCTCGGCCCCCACCGACTCCGCGATCGCCTCGCGAGCCTCCTCGAGCATCCGCTTCGCCTGCTGCCCCTGGGAGTGGATCGACGACGGATTGCCGACGAGCGACAGGGCGTCGATGTACGCCGAGCGCGCCGCCGGGAGGAGCGGCGTGGTGGCGGCGTGGTCGAGGTAGACGGGCATCGTGATTCGCGATCCAGGCGGGCGGAGAGGCGGTGATCGAGCGGATTTCAGGGCGGCTGAACCCTGCAACTACTCTAAGTCCCATGACCCCGGCCGACCCCCTCGCGCGCCTCGGCGTGCGTCAGACCTCCCACGGCGGCGAGCTGCGCGTGTGGTCGCAGAACGCCACGAGCATGGAGCTCTGCCTCTACGACCACAAGGATCCGAACTGGATCTACAAGACGGTCGCGATGACCAAGGACGCGGGCGACGTCTGGACGGCCCGCACCCGTTCCCTCGCCCCCGGCCGCCGCTACACGCTGAGGGTCGACGGGCCCGATGGGCCGATGGACGCCTTCGATCCGGCGCTCGCCCTCCTCGACCCCTACGCCAAGGGCCTCGTGCGCTCCGGCCGGGAGCAGTGGCGGAGCGTCGTGGTCGACGAGGAGTTCAACTGGAACGGGGTCGAGAAGCCGCGCACCCCCCTCGACCGGACCGTCATCTACGAGGCCCATGTGAAGGGCCTGTCGAAGATCAACAGCCGCATCCCCGAGAACCTCCGCGGCACCTACGCGGGCCTCGCGCACGAGTCGAGCATCGGCTACCTCAAGAGCCTCGGGGTGACGGCCGTCGAGCTCCTCCCCGTGCACGCCTTCGTGAGCGAGCAGCGCCTGCAGAAGCAGGGCCTCACCAACTACTGGGGCTACAACACGCTCGGCTTCTTCGCCCCGCACAGCCTCTACGCCTCGAGGGCGGCGCAGGCCGAGGGGCCGGGCGCGGTGCTCCGCGAGTTCAAGGGCATGGTCAAGCTGCTGCACGAGGCCGGGCTCGAGGTCATCCTCGACGTGGTCTACAACCACACCGCCGAAGAGGGGCGGATGGGCCCGACCACGAGCTTCCGCGGCATCGACAACGCCTCCTACTACCGCCAGACGGCGCGCGGCGACTACATCGACGTCACCGGATGCGGCAACTCGATCGACACCTCCACCCCTGCGGCCACCCGGCTCATCCTCGACTCGCTGAAGTACTGGGCGAACGACGTGCAGATCGACGGCTTCCGCTTCGACCTGGCCGCGACCCTCGGCCGGAACGCCGACCACTACTACGACCCGGAGCATCCGCTGATCACCGGCATCGTCGACGACCCCGAGCTCGCCGGGGTGAAGATGATCGCGGAGCCGTGGGACGTGGGGATGGGCGGTTGGCAGACCGGCAACTTCCCCGACGGCTGGTCGGAGTGGAACGACCGCTTCCGCGACCGGATGCGCAAGTTCTGGCTGCGCGACATCAAGTCGATCCGCGAGAACGGCAACCCGGGCGACGGCGTGGGCATGCTCGCCACCCGCATCGCGGGCTCGTCGAACACGTTCGCGCAGGCGCGCGGTCCGCTCGCGAGCGTGAACTTCGTGACCGCCCATGACGGCTTCACGCTCGCCGACCTCACCGCCTACAACGTCAAGCACAACGTGGGCAACGGCGAGGCCAACCGCGACGGCACCGACAACAACATGTCGTACAACCACGGCATCGAGGGGCCGACGACGAGCCGCTCGATCGAGCAGTCGCGGCGGCGCGCCATGCGGAACCTCATGGGCACCCTGCTGCTCTCGGCGGGGGTGCCGATGATCACGGCGGGCGACGAGTTCGGCCGCAGCCAGCAGGGCAACAACAACGCCTACTGCCACGACTCCGAGCTGACCTGGATCAGCTGGGACCGCCGCACCTGGCAGAAGGACCTCTGGCGCACCACGCAGCACCTGCTCCGGATGCGACGTGAGAATCCCGCGCTCCGGCCGATCCGGTACGGGGTGTTCGGCGAACGCACCCCGGGGGCCAGCCAGATGGACTGGTACGACGCCCGCGGCGAGTCGATGTCTGTGGCCGATTGGAACTCGGCCGAGAACCGCACGCTGCAGTACGTCGCGGCGTCGACTCCCGACCAGGAGCCGTTCAACCGCATCCTCACCGTCATCCACGGGGTCGAGGAGCCGATCACGGTCACGCTCCCCGAGCACGACGACGTCGAGGCCTACGAGCTGCTCTGGGACTCGGGCGACGACTCCCCCGCCACGCACCACCACGACGATCCGCTCCCCCGCTTCGCGCCGGGCCAGGAGGTCGAGGTCGCGGCGGCCTCCCTCCAGCTCTACCGCGCGGTCTGAGCGCCCCTCCGCCCCGTCCGAGCTCCCCTGCCCCTCGCGACTTGACAGTAGTTGCGGCTTAGAGCGTCGACTTGACACAAGATGTGCCAAGTCGGCGCTCTTACGCACAACTACTGTCAAGTCGCGGTCGAGGAGGACGACGTCGCGCGTCAGGCGGACTGCGTCGCGAGCGGCGCGGCGGCCGCGGGCGCGGCGGCGG
>NZ_JAHFUY010000087.1 GCF_023264895.1 Herbiconiux sp.
CATCCGCGCCTTCACCCAGGGCGGCTTCGCCGACCTCCGCCAGGTGCACACCTGGAACAAGGGGTTCACCTCGAACCCCGCCAACGTGCGCTACGAGCAGCTGGCCGGCGAGATCGACCGCGCGGTGAAGTTCATGGTGGCGTGCGGCGCCGACTTCGAGGCGCTCAAGCGCACCGAGTTCTACACCAGCCACGAGGCGCTCCTGTTCGACTACGAGCGCCCCATGACCCGGATCGACTCGCGCACGGGCACGCCGTACAACACCTCGAGCCACTTCGTGTGGATCGGGGAGCGCACGCGCGACCTCGACGGTGCGCACGTCGACTTCCTCTCTCGGGTGCGCAACCCGATCGGCGTGAAGCTCGGCCCCACCACCTCGGCCGACGACATGCTGCGCCTCATCGACAAGCTCGACCCCGACCGTGAGCCGGGTCGCCTGACCTTCATCACGCGCATGGGCGCGGGCAAGATCCGGGATGCGCTGCCGCCGCTGCTCGAGGCCATCAAGGCCAGCGACGCACTGCCCCTGTGGGTCACCGACCCGATGCACGGCAACGGCCTCACCACGCCGACCGGCTACAAGACCCGTCGTTTCGACGACGTGGTCGACGAGGTGAAGGGCTTCTTCGAGGCGCACCGGGCCGCGGGAACGCACCCGGGCGGCATCCACGTGGAGCTCACGGGCGACGACGTGACCGAGTGCCTCGGCGGCTCGGAGCACATCGACGAGGCCACCCTCGCCACCCGCTACGAGAGCCTCTGCGACCCGCGCCTGAACCACATGCAGTCGCTCGAGCTCGCGTTCCTCGTGGCCGAGGAGCTCGTCGCCACCAGTGGCGGTCGCCCCTAAGCCCACCCCTCTCCCACGAGTGGTCAGAAAAGGCCCCAAGATCTCGATCTTGGGGCCTTTTCTGACCACTCGGGAGAGGGCGGCTAGAAGACGCTGAAGCTGATGGTGATGGAGGAGCCGCGGGGGACGGAGGCTCCGGCCTCGGGGTCTGTCGCGCTCACGCGGAAGGTGTCGGGGAAGGCGTCGGCGACCGCGTTGTACTGCAGTGAGAAGCCGAGGTCGACGAGCACGGGCTTGACCTCGCTCCAGAGCTTGCCGTTGAGGTCGCTCGGCACCGTCACGGGCTCCGGCCCGCGCGAGACGTTGAGCGTGACGCTGTCGCCCTCGACGATCGGCCCCTCCGGCAGGACGGCGTCGTAGACCTGGCCCTCGGGGTACTCGTCGTTGAAGTCCTGCGAGCCGTCGACACCCACGAGGCCGACCGCCGCAAGGGTCGCCTTCGCCTCGTCGAGGGTCTGCCCGATGACGCCGGGCACCGAGCCGAGCGAGACGTCGAGGTTGACGGGCTGACGCTCGCCGTACTCGGCCCCGAGGGCAGTCCCGTCGGCGCCCGCGGCGACCAGCACGATGCCAGCCTCCGCCTCATCGCTGAAGTACCTCGTGATCGTCCCCATAGTGAAGCCCGCATCGGTGACGGCGGCCTGGGCCGCCGCCTCGTCGAGTCCGGCGATCGCCGGCACGGGCAGCATGGCGGGGCCGATCGAGACGAGCACGGAGATGGCGGAGCCGTTCCGCACCGAGCTGCCGGCCGGGGGATCGGTGCCGATCACGGATCCGGCGGGCACGTCGAGGTTCGCGGTGTCGACCTTCGAGGCCTCGAGGTCGAGGGCCGCGAGGGTGGCGACAGCGTCGTCCGGCGCCATGGCCGCGACGTCGGGCACCGAGGTCATGGCACCGGGACCGGCGCCGAAGTACCAGCCGGTGCCACCGAGGAGGGCGGCGATCACGACCACGATGCCGAGGATCCAGAACCCGCGCTTGCGCCTCGTCGACGCCTTCTGCGCGAGCTTCGCCTGGGTGGCGGCCGCCGATCCGTGCGGGCCGGGGGCGGAGGGGCCGACGGCCCCCACGGGCCCACGGGCGCCGGGAGGGGCGGGCGGCAGGCCGGCCGCCGATCCATAGACCGTGGTCGAGGGCGTGGGGGAGCCCTGGTTGACGGCCGACATCGAGCCCGTGCGCCGGCGCTCCTCGAGCACCTGGGTCTGGGCGTGGTCGAGGTCGGCGTCGAAGCTGTCGGCCGGCAGCACGACAGTGCGCGAGGTGGCGGGGTTCTTGGCGCGCTTGCCCACGAGCTCGTGCTCGGCGGTGCGCAGGCGCTCGAGCATCTCGCGGGCGTCGGTGGGCCGCTCGTCCGGATCCTTCGCCGTGGCCCAGAGCACGAGGTCGTCGAGCTGCTCGGGCACCTCCGGGTTGGCGTGGCTCGGCGTGGGCATCTGGTCGTTGGCGTGCTGGAACGCGATGGCCATGGGCTGCTCGCCCACGTAGGGCTGAGCGCCCACGAGCATCTCGTAGAGCATGATGCCGGCGGCGTAGATGTCGCTCCGCGCATCCGCCGTTCCCCGGGTGAGGAGCTCGGGGGAGAGGTAGGCGATGGTGCCGAGCAGGGCCTGGCCGGTCGCGGTGTTGGCCGAGACGGCCCTGGCGAGCCCGAAGTCGCTGATCTTGATGCGCCCGTCGTCGGCCAGCAGCACGTTCTCGGGCTTGAGGTCGCGGTGCACGATGCCCGCCTTGTGCGCGGCGGCGAGCCCGCCGAGCACCGCATCCATCACGTCGACGGTCTGCTCGGTGGTGAGCTTGCCGTAGTCCTTCAGGAGGTCGCGGAGGGTGACGCCCGGCAGGTACTCCATCACGAGGTAGGCGATCTCGGCGTCCTGGCCCTGGTCGAAGACGTTGACGACGTTCGGATGCGCGAGGCGGGCCGCCGAGCGGGCCTCCTGCACGAAGCGCTCCTTGAAGGCGGCGTCGTCGGCGAGGTGGCCGTGCATGATCTTGATCGCGACCTGTCGCTCGAGCCGCAGGTCGGTGGCGAGGTAGACGGTCGCCATGCCGCCGCGGGCGACGCGCGACCGCACCTGATAGCGGCCGTCGATGAGACGGCCGATCATGGGGTCGGGAGGCGCGCTGGTCACACCCACGAGTCTAGGGAGCGGGCCATCCACTTCCCCGCATAGACACTGCGCGAGGGGGCGGAGTTCACGGGAATTCCTCTTTTCGGGGCGGAAGCCCCGTGCACCGGTCGACCGACGGTGCGGAAGCGTGGCACTCTGTATGCGTGACTGATCTGCCCGCCACCGAATGGCTGACCGTTCCCGACCTCGTCGACATGCTCGGCCTCACCCCGGCGAAGGTTCGCCGCCTCATCGAGGACAGGCACCTGGCCGCCACCCGCCGCGACGGCGTGCTGTCGGTGCCCGCCGTGTTCCTGCGCGACGGTGAGCCGCTCACCGAGCTCCGCGGCACCATCATCCTGCTGTCCGACCTGCGGTTCACGGATGACGAGATCGTCGAGTGGATGCTGACGCCGAACGACCTGCTCGACACGTCGCCCATCGAGGCGCTCCTGGCCGGCCGCAAGGCCGAGGTGCGGCGGATCGCCCAGGCGCTCTAGCTCCGGCTCTGGCTCTGGCTCAGCTCTAGCTCTCGCGGTTCGTGATGGTGCGGGCGAGTGAGGAGAGCTCCACCCGCGCCGTGTCGCCGAGGGGCGCGCGCTCGAGCTCCGAGAGCGCCGTGCGCACCCGGTCGGCGATCATGAGCTCGACCTCGGTGACGGCTCCGGTCTCGACCATCGTCTGCTGCATCATGCGGATCTGCTCGTCTCCGAGCTCCGGATCGCCGAGCAGCTCGTCGAAGATGCGCCGCGACGAGGGATCGAGGCGGGCACGGGTGAGAGCGACCAGCACGGTGCGCTTGCCCTCGCGCAGGTCGTCGCCCGAGGGCTTGCCCGTGCGCGCCGCGTCGCCGAACACGCCGAGCACGTCGTCGCGCAGCTGGAAGGCGATCCCGAGCGGGAGGCCGAAGCGGCGGAGGGCATCGAGCTGGTCGACGCCGGCGCCCCGCAGCGAGGCCCCGATCACGAGCGGCGCCTCCACGCTGTACTTGGCCGACTTGTAGACGATCACGCGCTCGGCGTGCTCGAGCGCCTGCTCGAAGTCGAGGCCGGCCCAGGCCCGCTCCTCCATGAGGTCGAGGTACTGACCGAGGGTCACCTCGGTGCGCATCATGTCGACGGCCTCCCGGGTGCCGAGCAGGGCGTCGAGCGCGGGCGCGCCGAGCACGGCGCGGGAGATGAGCTCGTCGCTCCACGCGAGGAGGAGGTCGCCGAGGAGGATGGCGCTGCCCTCGCCGAAGCTCCGGGCGGGCCCGTGCCAGTTCTCGTCGGCGTGCAGCGACTCGAAGCGCTTGTGCGCGGCGGGGAGCCCGCGACGGGTGTCGGAGTTGTCGATGATGTCGTCGTGCACGAGCGCGGCGGCGTGGAAGAGCTCGAGGCCGGCGCACAGATCGACGAGCGCGTCGAGCTCGCTCTCGCGTGGCACGGCCGAGGCGGAGTTCGCCGGTGAGACCGCTCGCCAGCCCCAGTAGCAGAACTGCGCGCGGAACCTCTTGCCGCCGCTGAGAAGATCCCGCGAGAACGTCGCGAACGGTGACAGCTCGGGGGCGATGCGCCGGAGAATGGAATCACGCGACACGAGGAATTCATTGATCCGAGTGTCGACGAGTTTGACTAGGCGCGGGCTTTCCATCACTCGCCTAGCCTAGCTAGACTGCGCGCACTACAATCGGCAGTGTCGCGCCGGTCCAGAGCCTGAGGTGAAACAAGGATGCCGCTTTCGGAGCAAGAACAGAGACTCCTCGATGAGATGGAGCGCAGTCTCTACCACAACGACGCCGACTTCGTGTCGGCGGTCAGCGGTGGTCGTGGACGGTTGAACTACGGTGCCCTCGTGGTGGGCATCCTGGTGGCCATCCTCGGCCTCGGTGTCGTCATCGCAGGCGTCATCTTCCGCCAACCGCTGATCGGCCTGGTGGGCTTCGTGGCGATGTTCGCGGGGGTGCTGATCGCCCTCCGCCGCTCCAAGCGCGCGGCCGGCAGCCCCGTCTCCCCGCCCTCCACCGGCAGCCCGGCGGGTTCCGGCCGCGGCACCGCGTCGAGCTCGAAGTCGGGCTTCATGGATCGCCTCAACGACCGCTGGGAGCGACGGGACGACGACCGGGGCCAGTAGCTCCCGAGCCCTCCACTCCGCTCCCCGAAAGAAGACCGGCCCACGGGCCGGTCTTTTTTCATGCTCGGAAACGCTCCCGGGGCGCCCAGATCGCTCCATTTCCCTCCACCCCTCACATCCGCGGAATTCTGCGGCTGCGGGGGGTTTTTTGCGTGTCATCAGCATCCAATGCATGAATTTGTGGTGCGTAGTGGAGTAAAGTGGAGGCATTGCCCACGAATCTGGCCGGAGAGTGAGGGAGGTGGATGTTCCTTGGCACCTACGAACCCAAGCTCGACGACAAGGGGCGCATCATCCTCCCGGCCAAGTTCCGTGACGAGCTCGCCGGCGGCGTCGTGATCACGCGCGGCCAGGAGAACTGCCTCTACGTGTTCTCCACCCGCGAGTTCGAAGACCTGCACGAGAAGATCCGGCAGGCACCCGTCACGAGCAAGCAGGCCCGCGACTATCTCCGCGTGTTCCTCTCCGGAGCGAGCGCCGAGACGCCCGACAAGCAGCACCGGGTCACCATTCCCGCCGCCCTCCGCGGCTACGCCAAGCTCGACCGCGACCTCGTGGTGATCGGTGCGGGCAGCCGCGCCGAGATCTGGGACGCCGAGGCGTGGAACGCCTACCTCGCCGCCCAGGAGGCGGCCTTCTCCGAGACCGACGAGGAGGTGATCCCCGGACTCTTCTGAGTCGCAGCCCCTGACTCCCAGCCGTTCATCCGCCCTGGCACACTTCCCCGGTGCCAGGTCGAACGCCCTGACACACTTCCCCGGTGCCAGGTCGGAATGGATGGGGATCAGGGGCTGCGAACCGGATCCGGATGCTCATGGCAGATGACAAGACACCAGCCGACAAGACACCCGCCGATCGCCACACCTCCGTGCTGCTCGAGCGCAGCCTCGAGCTGCTCGGCCCCGCCCTCGGGCGGCCGGGCGCCGTGCTCGTCGACTGCACGCTCGGCCTCGGCGGCCACTCCGAGGCCTTCCTCGATGCCTTCCCCGAGCTCCACCTCGTGGGCCTCGACCGCGACCCCAACGCGCTCCGGCTCGCCGGGCAGCGCCTCGAGCGGTTCGAGAGCCGCATCGACCTCGTGCACTGCGTCTACGACGAGATCGACGAGGCCCTCGAAGGCCTCGGCATCGACGGCGTCGACGGGATCCTCTTCGACCTCGGCGTCTCGTCGATGCAGCTCGACGAGGTCGACCGCGGGTTCTCCTACTCCAAGGACGCGCCCCTCGACATGCGGATGGACGACACGGCCGAGTTCACGGCCGCCGAGATCATCGCCACCTACTCCGAGGCCGACCTCCGCCGCATCTTCCGCGACTACGGCGAGGAGAAGCTCGCCGACCGCTATGCGCGGAAGATCGTCGAGGCCAGGAACGCGGGACCGATCATCCGCTCCGGTCACCTGGTCGACGTCATCCAGGCTGCGACCCCCGCGAAGTTCTCGAACCAGGGCCACCCCGCCAAGCGCGTGTTCCAGGCGCTCAGGATCGAGGTCAACGCCGAGCTGAGCGTGCTCGAGGACGCCCTGCCCAAGGCCATCGACGCGCTCGTCGTGGGCGGCCGCATCGTCGTGCTCGCCTTCCAGTCGCTCGAAGACCGGATCGTCAAGCGCGAACTGCAGAAGCGCGCCGTCTCCACCGCTCCCCGCGGCCTCCCGGTCGAACTGCCCGAGCACAGGCCGGAGCTCAAGCTCCTCGTTCGCGGCGCAGAGCTCGCCGACGAGGCCGAGCGCGAGCGCAACCCCCGTGCCATCCCCGTGCGCCTGCGCGCCGCCGAGAAGATCAGGAGCATCGCGTGACCACCACGGCCGGCGCCTACATGGCGCGCCCCCGCCCCACCCTCGGAGCGAACGCTCTGCAGTCGGCCTCCGCCGATGCCCTGCCGGGCCTTCTCCCCGGGCACGACCTCCCGGTCGCTCCGCGGATCGAGATCGTCCCGAGCCGCTCGCAGAAGCGGGCGCGGCCGAAGATCGCGTACGCCGCGGTCGTGGTGACGGGCGTGCTCGCGATCGTCGTGACCCAGCTCCTGCTCTCCGTCGGCCTCTCCGACGGCGCCTACGAGATCTCGTCGCTGCAGCAGCAGCAGAAGGAGCTCGACCGCACCAACCAGGTGCTCTCCGAGCAGTTCGACACGCTCTCCTCGCCCCAGAACCTCGCCGCGAGCGCCGCGGCGCTCGGCATGGTCGCCAACAGCACGCCGGTGTACCTCCGGCTGAGCGACGGCGCCGTGCTCGGCTCGCCCGCCGCGGCGGGCGCGAGCGCCATCGGCGGCTCCGAGATCCCGAACTCCCTGCTCACCCCGGCCGACGCGGCCGCTGCCGACGCTGCTGCTGCTGCTGCTGCTGCCGCCGCTGCCGCTGCCGCAGCGCCGACCGCAGCGCAGCCGACTTCGGAGGTCGCGAGCGCGCCTCCCGCAGCCCCGCAGTCCGCCGACGTACCGTGGCAGGGTGCACTGCCCTCCCCGACCACGCGCTAGCGCCTCGTGACCGCCGCCGTCTCCCGCAGCACCCGTCGCCGCGCGGCCTTCGCGGTCGCCCTCGTGGCGGCCGTGGTGATCGTCTTCATCGTGCGCCTGGTGTCCATCCAGATCGTGCAGGCCGACACCCTGAACGCGGCCTCGCTCGACAAGCTGTCGATGCAGAACCCGATCTACGGCCTCCGCGGTGACATCGTCGACAACGACGGCACCGTGCTCGCCACCACCGTCCTCCGCTACGACGTCACGGCGTCGCCGCGCTCGGTGACCGACTTCGAGCGCACGGGGGCCGACGGCAAGACCGTCGACGTCACCCCCACCCAGGCCGCCGCCGAGATCGCCGCGATCACGGGGCAGACGCCAGAGGCCGTCTACGGGGCGCTCACGGCTGACCCGTCGTCGAACTTCGCCTACGTGACCCAGGGCATCGACGTCGACGCGTTCCGTGCCATCCGCGATCTCGGCATCCCGTGGCTCTACTACGAGTCGAACCCCGTGCGCACCTACCCCAACGGCGCCGTGGGCGGCAGCGTGGTGGGCTTCACGGGTGCGCCGGGCGAGAACGGCCTCGAGGGACTCGCGGGGGTCGAGCAGCTCGACAACGAGTGCCTCGTGGGCACCGACGGCCTCGAGACCTACGAGCGCGGCGCCGACGGCGTCGCCATCCCGGGCACCACCGAGACCGCGGTCGAGGCGAAGCCGGGCGGCACCGCCGTGCTCACGATCGACAGCGACCTGCAGTTCTTCGCCCAGCAGACCCTCCTCGACCGCATCACCGAGGTGGGTGCCGAGTGGGGCACCGTGGTGGTCTCGGAGGTCAAGACGGGCAAGCTCCTGGCCGTGGCCGACTACCCGAGCGTCGACCCCAACAACGTCGACGCGACGGCGGAGTCGGATCGCGGGTCGAAGGCGTTCCAGGCGCCCTTCGAGCCCGGCTCGACCTTCAAGGCCCTCACCGCCGCCTCGGTGCTCGATGCGGGGCTCGCCACCACGCAGACCCAGGTCGTGGCGCCCTACATCTACACCGACGCCAACGGGGCCTCGACCCGCGACAGCTCCTTCCACGCCGATCCGCTCAACCTCACCTTCGCCGGGGTCATGCAGGAGTCCTCCAACACCGGCACCGCGATGCTCGGCGAGCTGCTGAGCTCCGAGCAGCGCTACGACTACATGGAGAAGTTCCACATGACCTCCCCGAGCGAGGTCGGCTTCCCGGCCGAGTCCGGCGGCATCCTCGCCCCGTGGGAGGAGTGGGACGACCAGACGAACCTCACCACGACGTTCGGCCAGGGCGTGTCGACGACGGCCGTGCAGATCGCGAGCCTCTACCAGACGCTCGGCAACCACGGCGTGCGCCTGCCCGTGCAGCTCGTGGAGGGCTGCCGCCAGGCCGACGGCACCATGACCGACACGGTGGAGCCAACGGGCGAGCAGATCGTCCCGGATGCGGTGGCCACGGATGTCGTGAACATGCTCGAGACGGTCGTCACGGGCGGCTACGCCAAGACGAGCCTCGAGATCCCGGGCTACCGGGTGGCCGCGAAGACCGGTACCGCGCAGATGAGCGACGGCAGCGGAGCCTACAGCTCGAGCTACATCACGTCGGTCGCCGGACTCGCTCCGGCGGAGGACCCGCAGTACGTCGTTTCGGTGTCGATCGCGAAGCCCGTTACCATTGACTCGGCTCTGGCCGCTGCGCCGGTCTTCCAGAAGATCATGTCGCAGGTCCTGAAGCAGAACCGGGTTCTGCCGTCCACGGTGCCCGCACCAGAGATGCCGACCACGTTTTGAGCAAGGAGTCCAGTGGCTGATCGCGGCTCTTCGGCACTCAGACCGGAGCATCCGATCGCGCGATCGCTCCCGCACCTGGTCGAGGAGTTCGGCTTCGCGCACCGCGGTGCTCCCGTGGCCGACGTCGTCAGCGGGATCACCCTCTCGTCGAAGGACGTCGTGCCGGGCGACCTCTACGTGGGGCTGAAGGGCGCCCGCTTCCACGGCGCCTCGTTCGCCGCCGCGGCGCGCGACGCCGGGGCCGTCGCCGTGCTCACCGACGACGAGGGCGCCGAGATCGCCCTCGACTCGGGCCTGCCCATCATCGTCACACCCGACCCGCGCCTCGCCCTCGGCGAGGTCGCCGCCTGGATCCACCGCACGCGGGAGGATCCGCCCACGATGTTCGGCGTCACGGGCACCAACGGCAAGACGAGCGTGGCCTACCTGCTCGAGGCCATCCTCCGCCAGCTCGGCATCGTGGCGGGCCTCAGCACCACGGCCGAGCGCCGGATCGGCGACGAGACGATCGTGGCGAAGCTCACGACGCCCGAGGCCACCGAGATCCACGCGATGCTCGCCCGCATGCGCGAGGCCGACGTGCGCTCGGTCGTGCTCGAGGTCTCGGCCCAGGCCATCACCCAGCACCGCGTCGACGGCATCGTCTTCGACGTCGTGGGCTTCACCAACCTCAGCCACGACCACCTCGACGACTACGAGACGATGGACGTCTACTTCGCGGCCAAGCGCGAGCTCTTCCAGCCCGATCGGGCCAAGCGCGGCGTCGTGATCGTCGACGGCGGCTGGGGCACCCGGCTCGTCGAGGAGTCCCGAATCCCGCTCACGACGATCAGCACCGCCGCCACGGCGGAGGGCACCGACACCGAGTGGAACCTCGTGATCGACGAGGAGACCCTCGACCGCACGACCTTCACCCTGCGCGGTCCCGACCACCGCGAGCTCACGACCTCGGTGCCGCTGGTCGGCAGCTACATGGCCGCCAACGCCGCCCTCGCGATCGTGATGCTGGTGGAGTCGGGCTTCGACCTCGACGCCATCGCGCACGCCCTCAACGAGCCCTACGACGGCGACGACCGCGATCTCGACCTCGAGCGCACCCCGGGCATCGACGTCTACATCCCGGGCCGCACCGAGAAGGTCTCCGGCGACCGCGGCCCCATCGTCTACATCGACTACGGCCACACCCCCGACGCGTTCGTCTCGGCCCTCGAGGCGCTCCGCCGGGTGGCGGAGGGCCGGATCGTCATGGTGTTCGGCGCCGACGGCGACCGCGACCCCTCCAAGCGCGAGGACATGGGCGCGATCGCCGCCCGCCTGGCCGACGCCGTCGTGATCACCGATTTCCACCCTCGCTACGAGGACGCGGCCTCGATCCGCCGCGTGCTCGTCGACGCCGCGAAGGCCGCCGTGCCCGAGCGCGAGGTGCACGAGGTGCCGGATCCCCGAGCGGCCTTCCGGCACGCCCTCACGATCGCCGGCGAGGGCGACGTCATCCTCTACGCCGGACCCGGCCACGAGGACTACCACGAGGTCGCGGGGGAGCGGATCCCGTATTCCGCCCGCGACGACGCGCGCAATGCGCTGCACGAACACGGATGGCTCTGACGACATGCTCGACCTCACACTGACCGAGATCGCCGAGGCCCTCCAGGGCGAACTCGTGATCACCGACGATGCCGCGCGCGCCGGCTGGACACCCGGGACCGTGGTGAACGGCACGGTCGACACCGACTCCCGCCTCGTCGGCACGGGCGACGTCTTCGTGGCCAAACGCGGCGAGTTCGACGACGGGCACCGGTTCGTCGAGGCGGCCGTGGCCGCCGGCGCCGCGCTCGTGGTGGTCGAGCACGCCTTCGCCGCCGCCGAGGGACAGGCTCTCGCCGTGCCGCAGGTGGTCGTCGCCGACTCCGTGCTCGCGCTCGGCGCCTTCGCGACCGAGGTCGTCGCACGCGTCCGCGCATCCGGAGACCTGAAGATCGTGGGGATCACCGGATCCAACGGCAAGACCACCACGAAGAACCTCCTGCGCGCCGTGCTCGAGCGCGTGGGCGAGACCGTCGCGCCGCGCGACTCGTTCAACAACGAGGTCGGCGCCCCGCTCACGATGCTCAAGCTCACGGCCAGGACCCGGTTCCTCGTGGCCGAGATGGGCGCGAGCGGCAAGGGCGAGATCACCCGCCTCATCCGCATGGCCAAGCCCGATGTGGGCGTCGTGCTCACCGTGGGACTCGCCCACGCCGGCGAGTTCGGTGGCATCGAGACCACCCTCGCCACGAAGACCGAGATGGTGCAGGATCTGGAGCCCGGCGACGTGGCCGTGCTCAACATCGACGACCCGCGCGTGGCCGGCATGGCGGAGAAGACGCGCGCCGAGGTGCTCTGGTTCGGCCTCTCGGACGCCGCAGCCGTGCGCGCGACCGAGATCGACGCCACGGCAGAGGGCACGACGTTCGTGCTGCACCTGCCGGACGGCTCGTCGAAGCCCGTGCGCTTCGCGGTGCTCGGCGAGCACCACGTCATGAACGCCCTCGCCGCCGCGGCCTCCGCACATGTGCTCGGTGTGCCGATCGACGAGATCGTCGCCGCCCTCGAGACCGTGACCCGCGCCGAGCGCTGGCGCATGGAGGTCATGGGCGGCAAGGACGGCGTGCGCGTGATCAACGACGCCTACAACGCGAGCCCCGACTCCATGGCGGCCGCCCTCAAGACCCTCGCGCTGATCGCGCGCCCCGAGCAGCGCACGATCGCCGTGCTCGGCGAGATGAGCGAGCTCGGCCCGTTCTCCGTCGAGGAGCACGACCGCATCGGGCGCATGATCGTGCGGTTCAACATCCACAAGCTGGTCGTGGTGGGGGAGGGCGCCCGCGCCATCCACCTCGCCGCCGAGCACGAGGGCTCGTGGGGCGGCGAGGCGATCTTCGTCGACACCGCCGACGAGGCCTTCGACCTCATCGAGGCCGACACCCGGGCCGACGACCTCATCCTCGTCAAGTCCTCCAACTCGGCGGGCCTGCGCTTCCTCGGCGACCGGATCGCCGAGGCCAACTCGATCGCCCAGCCCGACCAGACAGGAGGGGCGGCATCATGATCACCCTGCTTGCCTCCGCCTCGCTCTCGCTGGCGTTCACGCTCTTTTTGACCCCGGTCTTCATCCGCATGTTCAAGCGGTTCGCCTGGGGCCAGTTCATCAACGTCGACACCCCGGATGCGCACCACGTCAAGCGCGGAACGCCCACCATGGGCGGCATCGTCATCATCCTCGCGGTGCTCTTCGGCTACTTCGTGTCGGGGCTCGTGACGCAGGAGCTGCCCTCGGTGTCGGGCCTGCTCGTGCTCTTCCTCATGACGGGGCTCGGCGTGGTCGGCTTCATCGACGACTTCCTGAAGGTGCACAAGGAGCGCAGCCTCGGCCTCACGCCGTGGGCGAAGATCAGCGGCCAGGTGATCGTCGGCGTGGTCTTCGCGCTGCTCGCCATCCAGTTCCCGAACGCCCAGGGCGAGACCCCGGCCTCCACCCAGATCTCGTTCATCCGCGACCTCCCGTTCGACTTCCTCTCGTGGGGCGCCGTCGTCGGCGTGATCGCGTTCGTCGTGTGGATCTGCGTGATCGTCATGTCGACCTCCAACGGCGTGAACCTCACCGACGGCCTCGACGGCCTCGCGCCCGGCTCGTCGATCCTCGCCATCGGCTCGTTCGTGATCATCGGCTTCTGGCAGTTCAACCAGTCCTGCGCGAGTGTGACGCTCGACGCCGACGTGCTCGACAAGTGCTACGACGTGCGCGATCCGCTCGACCTCGCGGTCGTGGCCGCCACCGTCGTGGGCGCGCTGATCGGGTTCCTGTGGTGGAACACCAACCCCGCCAAGATCTTCCTCGGCGACACCGGCTCGCTCGCGCTCGGCGGCGCCCTCGCCGCTCTCGCGATCCTCGCCCGCACCGAGCTCCTGCTCATCCTGATCGGCGGCATCTTCGTGATCGTGGCCGGCCAGGTGGCCGTGCAGTTGACCTACTTCAAGCTCACCAAGGGCAAGCGCATCTGGCGGGCGAGCCCGCTGCACCACCACTTCGAGATGAAGGGCTGGGCCGAGGTCACGATCGTGGTGCGGTTCTGGATCATCGCCGGACTCTTCGTGGCGGGGGCCGTGGGCTCATTCTACCTCGAGTGGCTGTCGCGCTGATGACCGGGGCTCCTGTCGGGCGCGCGGATGCGCTCACCAGCTGGCACGCCGATTGGACCGGTCTCCGCGTGGCGGTGCTCGGCCTCGGCGTGACCGGGTTCTCGGTGGCCGACACCCTCACCGAGCTCGGTGCCCGCGTGCTCGTGGTCGCCGAGAAGGCGAAGCAGGAGTACATCGACCTCGTGCCCGTGATCGGCGCCGCGCTCGTGCAGGCGCCCGCGGGGGAGATCCCCGCCGAGCTCGAGGCCCACGAGCCCGAGCTCCTGGTGGTCTCGCCCGGCTACCACCCCGACGACCCGCTGCTGCTCTGGGCCGCCGAGCGCGGCATCCCGGTGTGGGGCGACGTGGAGCTCGCCTGGCGGGTGCGCGACAAGGTGGTCGACGCGGTCACCGGGCGGCCCGCCGAATGGATCGCCGTCACGGGCACCAACGGCAAGACCACCACCACCCAGCTCGCGGCCTCGATGCTGCTCGCGGGCGGTCACCGGGTGGCGCCGTGCGGCAACATCGGCATCCCCGTGCTCGACGCCATCCGCGACCCCGAGGGGTTCGACGTGCTCGTGGTGGAGCTCTCGAGCTACCAGCTGCACTCCACGTCGAGCATGTCGGCCCACTCGGCCGTGGTGCTCAACGTGGCCGAGGACCACATCGACTGGCACGGCTCGTTCGAGGCCTACGCCGCCGCCAAGGCCAGGGTCTACGACGCCGTGCAGGTGGCCTGCGTCTACAACAAGGCCGACGAGCTGACGATGCGCATGGTCGAGGAGGCCGAGGTCGTCGAGGGTGCGCGCGCCATCGGCTTCGGCCTCGGCGTGCCCGGTCCGAGCGACTTCGGTGTCGTCGAGGGGATCCTCGTCGACCGCGCCTTCCTCGACGAGCGACGCGACTCCGCCCTCGAGATCGCGACCGTGACCGAGCTCGCCGCCCGCGGGCTCGCCGCGCCGCACACGGTCGCCGACGTGCTGGCCGCCGCCGCGCTCGCGCGCGCCTACGGCGTCTCGATCGAGGCCATCCGGGCGGCGCTCGCCTCCTTCACCCTCGACCGGCACCGGATCGAGCACGTGGTCACGGCGGGCGGCATCACCTGGGTCGACGACTCCAAGGCCACCAATCCGCACGCCGCCGCCGCGTCGCTGAAGGCCTACCCCTCGATCGTGTGGATCGTGGGCGGGCTCCTCAAGGGCGTCGACGTCGATCCGTTCGTGCGCGACTCCCTCGCCGGCGCCCGTTCGCCCGTGCGGGCCGTCGTGGTGATCGGGGTCGACCGCGCGGAGCTCGGCGACGCCATCCGGCGACACGCCCCCGGGCTGCCGCTGTTCGAGGTCGACCACGCTGAGACTAGTGACGTGATGGCCGACGCGGTCGCCCTCGCAGCCGCCGTCGCCTCCAGCGGAGACGTGGTGCTGCTGGCTCCCGCCGCGGCCTCGATGGACCAGTTCACGGACTACGCGGATCGGGGAGACCGATTCGCGGCAGCCGTGCGGAAGCACGTGGGAGGCACTGACGGTGACGACGACCTCCCGGCCCCCGACCCGCAGGCCGGCCGCTAGAGCCGCCTCGGCCACGGCTGCCTCGGCCAGGACCATCTCGGACGGGGCGCACTCCGCCCGCATCTCGCTCGGCCAGGCGTTCACCGCCGAGTCGAGCAACTACTTCCTGCTGCTCGGCACCACGCTCTTCCTCGTGCTGCTCGGGCTCGTGATGGTGCTCTCGTCGAGCTCGATCGACTCCTACAACGGCAGCCAGGGCTTCTTCGGGGTGTTCTGGAAGCAGGGCATGTTCGCCCTCATCGGCATCCCGCTCATGCTCGTGATCTCCCGCCTGCCCCTCCGTGTCTTCAAGCGCTGGGCGTGGCTGGCGATCTTCGTGGCCGTCTGCGTGCAGCTGCTCGTCTTCACCCCCCTCGGCATCGAGGTGGGCGGCAACCTCAACTGGATCGGCATCGGCAGCGTCAACTTCCAGCCCTCCGAGCTCGTGAAGCTCGCCCTCGTGGTCTGGATGGGAGCGATCCTGGCGAAGAAGGAAGCGCTCCTCGGCAAGTTCGGTCACGTGGCCATCCCCATCCTGCCGGTGGCTGGCGGCGCCATCCTGCTCGTGCTCGTCGGCGGCGACCTCGGAACCGTCATGATCATGGCCGGCCTCGTCTTCGGCGCCCTCTTCTTCGCGGGCATCAAGCTCAGGATGCTCTTCCTCCCGATCATCGCGGCCGCGCTCATCGCCGTGGTCGTCGCGTTCTCCAGCGAGAGCCGCACCACGCGCATCATGTCGTTCCTCTCCGGCACCAACACCGACTACGAGGGCACCGACTGGCAGGCGCAGCACGGCGAGTGGGCGCTCGCGAGCGGCGGGGTGCTCGGCGTCGGTCTCGGGAACTCCCGGGCGAAGTGGTCGTGGCTGCCCGCGGCCGACAACGACTACATCTTCGCCATCATCGGCGAGGAGCTCGGGCTCGTGGGCGCGATCGTCGTGCTCATCCTCTTCGTGGCGCTCGCGATCGCGTTCGTGCGTATCATCCGCTCGACGAACGACATGTTCTCGCGTGTCGTGACCGGTGCCGTCATGGTGTGGCTGATCGGTCAGGCCTTCGTCAACATCGCCGTGGTGCTGGGTGTCCTCCCCGTGCTCGGCGTGCCGTTGCCGCTCATCTCCTCCGGCGGATCCGCTCTGCTCACGACGCTCGCCGCCATCGGCGTGGTGCTCGCCGTGGCGCGGGAGAACGCCACGTGACGACCTACCTCCTCGCGGGCGGCGGCACCGCCGGCCACGTGAACCCGCTGCTCGCGACCGCCGACGAGCTGCGCCGGCGCGATCCGTCGTGCACCGTGCTCGTGCTCGGCACCGCCGAGGGGCTCGAGGCGCGGCTGGTGCCGGCGCGCGGCTACGAGCTCCTGACCATTCCCAAGCTGCCGTTCCCGCGCCGGCCGAACGCGGCGGCGCTGCGCTTCCCGGGCGGGCTCCGCCGAACGATCGCCCAGGTGGCGCGCATCGTGCGCGAGCGCGGGGTCGACGTCGTGGTGGGCTTCGGCGGCTACGCCTCCGCGCCCGGCTACCTCGGAGCACGGAGGGCCCGCGTGCCGTTCGTCATCCACGAGGGCAATGCGATGCCGGGGCTCGCCAACCGGCTCGGCGCCCGCTTCTCGCCCTGGGTGGGCGTGACGTTCGCGAGCACGAAGCTCCCGCACGCGCGGCTCACCGGCATGCCGCTCCGCCGAGAGGTGACAGCCCTCGCCGACCCCGCCGTGCGCGCCGCGGCCGCGGGCGAGGCCCAGGAGCTCTTCGGGCTCGACCCGGCGCGGCCGACCCTGCTCGTGACGGGCGGCTCGCTCGGCGCGCGCCGCATCAACGCCGCCGTGCACGGCTCCGCCGGCGCCCTCGTGGGGGCCGGCTGGAACGTGCTGCACATCGCGGGGAACCGCGCCGAGGTCGCCGACCCCGGTGTCGCCGGCTACGTCTTCCTCGACTACTGCGACCGGATGGACCTCGCCCTGGCCGTCGCCTCCTTCGCGGTGTCGCGCGCCGGAGCCTCCACGCTCTCCGAGTTCGGCGCCATCGGACTCCCCTCGGTGCTCGTGCCCTACGCGGTCGGCAACGGGGAGCAGCGCTTCAACGCCCGCGACCTGCTCGACTCCGGCGGGGCCGTGCTCGTGGAGGACGCCTCGTTCACCGCGCAGAAGGTCGCCGAGGTGGTTCTGCCGATCCTGGCCGACCCGGCCCGGATCGAGACGATGGCGGTCGCGGCGCGCGGAGCGGGCATCCCGGACGGCGACGCCCGGCTCGCCGCCCTCGTCGACGAAGCGCTCGCGGGGCGTGCCTGAACGCTCACCGCTCCCGGTGCGCGTAACGTTGGAGGCGGCGGATCCCGATCCGCCCGACAGACCCGTCCCCGTTCCGAAAGTGCGTGAGCCCGTGATCAAGCCCGACCTCGACATCGAGATTCCCGAGACGCTCGGAGCCGTGCACTTCGTGGGCATCGGCGGAGCGGGCATGAGCGGCATCGCCCGCCTCTACGCCGCCTCCGGACTCACCGTCACGGGCTCGGACCGGAGCGATTCGAAGACGGCCGAGAAGCTCCGCGCGATCGGCATCCCCGTCTCCGTGGGGCACGACGCCGCGAACGTCGGCGAGGCCGACACCCTCGTGGTGACGAGCGCGCTGTGGCCCGACAACCCCGAGTACCTGCTCGCGAAGGAGCGGGGCCTCACCATCCTGCACCGCTCGCAGGCGCTCGCCTGGCTCACCAACCGCCGCCGGCTCATCGCGGTGGCCGGGGCGCACGGCAAGACCACCTCGACCGGCATGATCGTGACCGCCCTGCGCGAGCTCGACGCCGATCCGAGCTTCGTGAACGGCGGCGTGATCTCCGACCTCGGCACGAGCTCCGCACTCGGCGACGGCGAGCTGTTCGTGGTCGAGGCCGACGAGTCGGACGGCTCGTTCCTGCTCTACGACACCGCCGTGTCGCTCATCACGAACGTCGATCCCGACCACCTCGACCACTACGGCTCCGTCGAGGCCGTGGAGGACGCCTTCGTGCGGTTCGCCGACGCATCCTCCGAGCTCGTCGTCATCTCCTCCGACGACGCCGGGGCGCTGCGCGTCTCGGCCCGCCTCGCGCACCAGCGGGTGCTCACCTTCGGCGAGGCGGCCGACGCCGACTTCCGCGTGCACTCGGTGGTGACCGACGGGCCCGTGCGCTTCACGATCTCGCATCAGGGCATCGACCACCCGGCCGAGCTGCGGGTGCCCGGTCACCACAACGCCCTCAACGCCGCCGGTGCCGTGGCCGTGCTGGTCGGGCTCGGCTACGAGCCCGCCGCGGCCGTCGCCGCCGTGGGCGCGTTCGGCGGCACGGGCCGGCGCTTCGAGCTGCACGGCACCGTCGGCGGCGTGAGCGTCTACGACGACTACGCGCACCACCCCACCGAGGTCAACGCCGCCCTCACCGCGGCGCGCACCGTCGTGGGCGAGGGCCGCATCATCGCCGTGCACCAGCCGCACCTGTACAGCCGCACCCAGCTGATGGCGGGGGAGTTCGCCGAGACGCTCGAGCGCACCGCCGACTACACGATCGTGCTCGAGGTCTGCGGCGCGCGGGAGGACCCGATCCCGGGCGTCACCGGTGCCCTCGTCTCCGAGCGCTTCGGCGACCCCGACCACGTGGCCTACATCGACGACTGGCAGCGCGCCGCCGACCACCTCGCCGAGGTGGCCCGCCCGGGCGACTTCGTGGTGACCCTCGGCTGCGGCGACGTCAACCTCATCGTCCCGCAGCTGCTCGACTCGCTCGAGCGCACCCGTCCGGCCTCGGAGGCGGACGTCGCGGCCGGATGAAACGACCACCCGGCATCACCCCGCCCCCGGCGGCGCCCCCGCCGCCT
>NZ_JAHFUY010000088.1 GCF_023264895.1 Herbiconiux sp.
ACGGCCTCCGCCGCGGTGCGCACCCCGGCCTCGGCGGCGGCCCGGAGGTCGCCGTGCTGCACCCCTCCGGTGGAGCGGAGGCCGGTCACGAAGCCCGCGCTGAACGCATCGCCCGCGCCCGTGGTGTCGACGGGTGTGAGCCGCCGTGCAGGAACCCGCACCCGCTCGCCGTCGCGCCTCGCGGCGAGCACGCCGTCGCGGCCGAGGGTGAGGGCCACGAGCGGGTGCTCATCGAGCAGCGCGTCGACCACGGCGTCGGGCTCGTGCCGGCCCGTGAGCATCCGGCCCTCGTCGAGGTTCGGGATGAGCACGTCGGCACCCGCCATGGCCGCCCGCAGCCGGCCGGCGCCGTGATCGGCGATGAAGCCGGCCGATCCGGGATTCACCGAGACGGTCGCGCCGGCCGACCGCACGTCGTGGATGAGGCGGGAGTAGCGCTCGGCGGGATCGCTGCCGTCGAGGGCCGCGCTGAAGATCGAGTAGGCGGTGAAGTGCAGGTGGGTGGCGGGGCCGATCAGGGCGCGGTCGACATCGGCTCCGCTCGTGAGGGCGTTCGCGCCGCGCTCGGTGAGCATCGTGCGGGTGCGATCCTGCTCGAGGATGATCACGATCGTGCCCGTGGGGCGGTCGGGGTCGCCCACGAGGTGGGCCGTCACCCCGTGCTGCTCGAGCAGGGCGGCGTGCTGCTCCACCTCGGCGGCACCCACCCGGCCGAAGAAGTCGGTGCGCTCGCCCAGGTGCGCGAACCAGGCCGCGGCGTTCGCCGCCGAGCCGCCCGGTCTCCGCTCGATCGACGCCGTCGTGTCGGTGTCGGGGCGGATCTCGTGCGCGGGCGTGACGATCACGTCGTCGATCACGTCGCCGAAGACGACGACCCCGCCCGGCGTCATCGAACGGGACGCGGGTGCGGTGGCTCTGGATCCCATCGGATCAGGTCAGGCGGGCCTTGAGGGCGGCGACCGGATCGGCCGACTGCAGCACACCCGGCCCGAACCGCAGCATCGTGATGGTGTGCGAGACCGGACCGCTGCCGGCGGAGAGGCGCGTCGCGACCGTGGCGCGCTCCCAGATGAGGATGCACTCCTGGGCGAGCTGCACGGTGAGGCCGAGGGGCTGCGTGTTGCCCGAGCGGACATCCGGGAGCGAGTAGCCGCCGAGCCCCGCGAGGGCGGAGTACACGTCCGACACGTCCTTCTGGGGGAGCGGCACGGCGCCCTGGCCCGCGAACACCGAGGTGAACAGGCGGGCGGCGAGCTCGACCGGATCGGCCGTCCAGAGGCCCTCGGGCCCGGCGAACGGAGGATTCGAGGACCCCAGAGGATTAGTCATGCTCTCAACATAACGCCCGCCGCGTAGGATTGGCGAGACATGAGCTCGCGACAGACCGCCCCGGATTTCACCCGCCCCGCCCTCGCCCCCGGCATCCTCGGAGCGATCGCCCTCATGGCCTTCCTCGCCGTGGTCGACAGCGACTGGTTCACCCTCGCGCGCTACGTCATCGCCATCCTGGCGCTCATCATGGTCGTGTTCGCGGTGCAGGCCAAGCAGTGGTGGTGGGTGCCGCTGCTCGCCGGCATCGCGGTGCTCTGGAACCCGGTGCTCCCGATCGACCTGCCGCTGGTCGGCTGGCAGATCGCCCACGTGGCCGGCGCGATCGTGTTCGTGGCCAGTGGTCTGCTCATCAAGGTGCATCGCGTAGACTGAGGGCCTCGACGGGCCGTCCCACTCATGTGCACCGCCCTTCTCTGCACCGACCGAGGCTCCACGCCTCGTTGCTCAGGCGCACGGGGCTCCCGTCTTCCGCCTCACTCCCCAGGAGAACGATGTCAAGGTCGGGCAACCGCCGCACACGCACTGCAGACAACACTGGTCTGATCCCGATCCTCGCCCGCAAGGTGCGCGAGGTCGAGGCCGCCGCCCAGCGCGGCAAGGTCGCGCCCTCCAACCGCACCAAGTTCCTCGTGGTGGCCCTGCTCATGCGCGAGGAGCGCGCGTCGCTCAAGTCCGACACCGCGCTCAGCGACTCCGAGCGCGCCGAGCAGCTCAAGCGGCTCGACGGCATCGCCTCCATCCTCGCCCGCACCGCCGCGCGCGACACCTCGCTCATCGCGCTGCTCGAGAACGACGCGGCGCTCTCGCCCGCGGCCAAGAAGCTCCGCCGCGAGTACCTCGAAGACGCCGGCTACGACGTGCCGGAGGACGAGCCCGAGGTCATCGCCCCCGCGGCGACCGTGGTGCCGCCCGAGCTCGCCGAGCGCCAGGTCGTGCCCACGTCGGTGCGCTCCCGCCAGCTCGCCAACCCCTTCATGGCCCCGGACCTGACCCCCGCGAGGCCCCACGGCGTCGGGCGCCTCAGCAACTGGGAGCTGCTCGGCCCGCTCTACCGCGCCTTCGAGTACGGCGCGGGCGGCAACGCCGCGAGCATGGAGCTGCCCGAGGCGCCCACCATCGACCGCCTCTCGCCCCCCGGGCGCGATCTCATGGTGCACCAGTCCCGCTTCCTGCAGAGCGTGCAGGCCGGTCACCGCACGTTCCTGCTGGCGGATGAGCCCGGGCTCGGCAAGACGGCGCAGTCGCTCCTGGCCGCGTCCGTCGCCGACGCCTACCCGCTGCTGGCCGTCGTGCCCAACGTCGTGAAGATGAACTGGGCGCGCGAGGTCGAGATCTGGACCCCGCACCGCCGCGCCACCGTGGTGAACGGAGACGGCGAGAACCTCGACGCGTTCGCCGACGTGGTCGTGGTGAACTACGAAGTGCTCGACCGGCACCTCTCCTGGCTCGGCACCATGGGCTTCCGCGGCATGGTGGTCGACGAGGCCCACTTCATCAAGAACATGTCGTCGCTGCGCTCGCGCAACGTGCTCGCGCTGGCCGATCGCATCCGGCACACCGCCCCCGGCGGCAACCCGCTCATGATGGCGCTCACCGGAACGCCGCTCATCAACGACGTCGACGACTTCCGGGCCATCTGGCAGTTCCTCGGCTGGATCGACGGCGCGAAGCCCACCCCCGTGCTGATGGAGCGCCTCGAGGAGGTGGGCCTCACGCCCGCCGACACGGGCTTCTTCGCCGAGGCCCGTGAGGCCGTGATCGACATGGGGATCGTGCGTCGCCGCAAGATCGACGTGGCAGCCGATCTTCCGGCCAAGCGCGTGGTCGACCTGCCGGTGGAGCTCGACGACGACCTCGGCCGCTCCATCCGCGAGGCCGAGCGCGAGCTCGGTGCGCGCCTCGTCACGCGCTACCGCCGGCTCATCGCCGCCCGGGCCGCATCGCGCGGCGACGAGGTCGACGACCTGCCGGACGACGACCTCATGCGCCTCGTGGCGCGCCAGGAGCTCGAAGACACCAAGAGCACCGAAGACGGCCTCAACGTGTTCACGATGGTGCGCCGGATCGGCACGGCGAAGGCCGGCCTCGCCGCCGACTACGCCGCGCAGCTGGCCCGCTCGGTGGGCAAGGTGGTGTTCTTCGCCAAGCACATCGACGTGATGGACGCGGCGGAGGAGCTCTTCGCCAAGCGCGAGCTGAAGACGGTCTCCATCCGCGGCGACCAGTCAGCCACCCTCCGTCAGCGCGAGATCGACGCCTTCAACACCGACCCGGACGTCTCCGTGGCGGTCTGCTCGCTCACCGCGGCCGGCGTGGGCCTCAACCTGCAGGTCGCCTCCAACGTGGTGCTCGCCGAGCTCTCGTGGACCGCGGCCGAGCAGACCCAGGCCATCGACCGCGTGCACCGCATCGGCCAGGAGGAGCCCGTGACGGCCTGGCGCATCATCGCCGCCCAGACCATCGACACCCGCATCGCCGAGCTCATCGACTCCAAGCAGGGCCTCGCGGCCCGAGCCCTCGACGGGTCGGACGCAGCGGTCGGGTCGACCGACAGCGTGCAGCTCGATGCGCTGGTGAGCTTGCTCAGAAGCGCGCTGGAGGGGTAGTTGGCCTCTGAGGTGGTGGGTGGGTGGAACGCTGTGTTCTTTGCGCGCCGGTCCCTGCCCGGCGCGCGCGACATGTTCGCGTGCGGTCGCTTCGCGGCCGCGCGCTCACTCTGGGTCAGCGAGTAGGGCCTGTTGAGTTTGTTTCTGTGCGGGAGTGATTCAGGGCTCTACGCTTCCCTGCACTACATCTAGGAGCCAGGCGTACTCCTCCGCTACCTCGTGCCAGCGGGCGTAGCGGCCTGAGACGCCGCCGTGGCCTGCGGTCATCTCCGTCTTGAGGAGGACGGGGGCGTCGACCTCGCGGAGGCGCGCCACCCACTTGGCGGGCTCGACGTAGAGCACGCGGGTGTCGTTGAGGCTCGTGACGGCGAGGATGCGCGGGTAGGCCTGCTCGGTGACGTTCTCGTAGGGCGAGTACGACTTCATGTAGGCGTAGACCTCGGGGTCGTGCAGCGGGTCGCCCCACTCGTCCCACTCGATCACCGTGAGCGGCAGCGAGGGGTCGAGGATCGACGTGAGCGCGTCGACGAACGGCACCTGCGCGAGGATGCCCGCGAACAGGTGCGGCGCGAGGTTCGCCACCGCCCCCATGAGCAGACCGCCGGCGCTCCCGCCCTGCGCGACCAGCCGATCCGGAGCGGTGAGCCCCGTGCCGATGAGGTGCTCGGCCGACGAGACGAAGTCGGTGAAGGTGTTGCGCTTGGTCAGCGACTTGCCGTCCTCGTACCAGTGCCGGCCGAGCTCGCCGCCGCCGCGCACGTGGGCGATCGCGAACACGACGCCGCGATCCAGCAGCGACAGCCGGGGCACCGAGAAGCCGGGATCGATGGAGGCCTCGTAGGAGCCGTAGCCGTAGAGCACGAGCGGCTGCGGCTCGCCCGACCCGAGGAGCCCGGTGCGCGCCACGAGTGAGATCGGCACGCGCGTGCCGTCGGCGGCGGTCGCCCACTCCCGGCGCTGCTCGTACTCCGCGGGATCGTAGCCGCCCTGCACGGGCTGCTGCTTGAGCAGCGTCGACGTGCCGGTGGCCACGTCGTAGTCGAACACCGACGACGGGGTCACGAACGAGGTGTAGCCGTAGCGGATGGTCGGCTGCAGCCACTCGGGGTTGCCCGAGGTGCCCACCGAGAAGAGCGGCTCGTCGAAGGCCAGCTCGGTGAACCCGGCGCCGTCGATGTGCTCGGCCTCCGGGGCGAGCGGCAGCACCGCGACCTGCGTGAGGCCGTCGCGGCGGTAGTCGATGGTGAGGTGGTGGGCGAACGCGTCCACGTCCTCCAGCCGCACCGCCGGGTCGTGGGGGAGCACGGTGTGCCAGCCCTCCGCATCCGCCGGTCGTGCGGGGTCGACCTCGAGCAGCTCGAAGCCCAGGGCATCGCGGTTGTGCAGCACGAGCAGCCGGTCGCGGCCGCCCACGACGGCGTGCTCCACCGAGTACTCGACGCCCTCCTCGCGCGGCCAGACCGTCTCGAAGCGGGCATCCGGATCGGTCGTGTCGAGCAGCAGCACCTCGCTCGTGATCTTGGAGCCGACCGCGATCTCGAGGTACTTCTTGCTGCGGGTGAGCCCCACGCCCACCCAGTAGCGCTCGTCGGGCTCGGTGAACACCTTCTCGTCGGCCCCCTCAGCCCCGCCGAGCGGATGCCGCCAGATGGTGTCGGGCCGCCACGCGTCGTCGACCGTCGGGTAGTAGACACTGCCGCCGTCGCCGGAGAAGACCGCACCGGGGAAGGTGTCGCGCACCTCGTCGGCGAGATCCTCGCCGGTGGTGAGGTCCCGGATCCGGAGCGTGTACCGCTCGTCGCCCACGGTGTCGACGGCGTAGGCGAGCAGCCGGCCGTCGGGGCTCACGTCGAACGAGCCGAGCGAGTAGAACTCGTGGCCGGCCGCCTCGGCGTTGTCGTCGAGCACGACCTCCTCGCCCGGGAGGGTCTGGCCGGGAGCGACGGTCGGCGGCGTCCAGTCGCCCTCGCCCGCGATGGGTGCGCGGCAGTGCACGCCGTACTGGCTGCCCTCCGCGGTGCGGGTGAAGTACCAGTGGCCGCCGTCGCGCACGGGCACCGAGAGGTCGGTCTCCTGCGTGCGCCCCTTGATCTCGTCGAAGATCGTCTGCCGGAGCCCCGCGAGGTGCGCCGTCTCCTGCTCGGTCCAGGCGTTCTCGGCCTCGAGGTAGGCGATCACCTCGGGGTTCTCCTTGTCGCGCAGCCACTCGAACGGATCGATCACCGTGTCGCCGTGGTGCGTGCGTTCGAGCGGGATCCGGCGGGCTTTCGGGGCATTGTCGCGCATCCGATCAGCCTACGCGTCGAGTTGACCGGGGTCGGCGCGGGTGACATCATCACACGGTGGATCTCACCGTCGTCGTCGTGCTGGTCATCGTGCTCGCGCTGTTCTTCGACTTCACGAACGGCTTCCACGACACGGCCAACGCGATGGCCACCCCCATCGCCACGGGAGCTCTGAAGCCCAAGGTCGCGGTGGCCCTCGCGGCCGTGCTCAACCTCGTGGGTGCGTTCCTCAGCACCGAGGTCGCGCGCACCATCTCGGGCGGCCTCATCAAGGAGGGCGACGGCGGCGTGCAGATCATGCCGGAGATGATCTTCGCCGGGCTCATCGGCGCGATCGTCTGGAACCTCGTGACCTGGCTGTTCGGCCTGCCCTCGAGCTCGTCGCACGCGCTCTTCGGCGGCCTCATCGGCGCCGCGGTCGTGGGCGCGGGCTTCGGCGTGGTCGACTACTCGGTGCTCGTGAGCAAAGTGATCCTGCCGGCCCTCGTGGCCCCGGTCGTGGCCGGTCTCGTGGCGTTCGTGGCCACGCGCCTCGCCTACGCCATCACCCGCATGCCGGCCTCCGCCTCGAAGGGCGGCGTGCGCGGTCGCTTCCGCTACGGCCAGATCTTCTCCTCCTCGCTCGTGGCGCTCGCCCACGGCACCAACGACGCCCAGAAGACGATGGGCGTGATCACCCTCACCCTCATCGCCGCCGGCCTCCAGGAGACCGGCAGCGGGCCCGAGTTCTGGGTCATCCTCTCGTGCGCCGTCGCCATCGCGCTCGGCACCTACATGGGCGGCTGGCGCATCATCCGCACCCTCGGCGCCGGCCTCACCGAGGTCAAGCCCGCCCAGGGCTTCGCCGCCGAGACGAGCACGGCCGCCACGATCCTGGCGTCGAGCCACCTCGGCTTCGCGCTCTCCACCACCCAGGTGGCCTCCGGCTCGGTGATCGGATCGGGCCTCGGCCGCAAGGGCTCCTCCGTGCGCTGGCGCACCGCAGGCCGCATCGGCATCGGCTGGATGCTCACGCTGCCGGCCTCGGCACTCGTCGGCGGCCTCGCCGCGTTCGTGGCGGGCCTCGGGCCGGCGGGCCTCCTGATCGACCTCGTGGTGGGCCTCGTCATCATCATCGGGATCTTCGTGATCTCGCGCCGCAACAGGGTCGACTCGGCCAACGCCATCAGCGAGGTCGACCAGGCCGGTGTCGTGGTGCGTGGGCCCAAGGCCACCAAGCGCAAGCGGAAGGCCCGGCGATGAGGAGCACGACATGATCGACTGGGCCGCGTTCGGCATCGTGGCGGTGGCCTCGCTCGTGGCGACCGCCCTCGTGGTGAGCCTGTACTCGTTCGGGCTGCGCTTCGGCAGCCTCACGAAGCCGCACCCGCAGTCGGGCGAGCCCGTGCGCCCGGCCTACGCGACCGTGCTGTCGTACCTCTGCTTCGGCCTGAGCGCGTGCGCCGTGCTCTACGGCATCTATCTGATCGTCCCCTTCTTCCACGGATAGCGCGGCCCTCCTACGATGGGGGCATGACTCTGGAGTCGACGGTCGTTCCGAGAACACCTGTGGTGCCCGTGCTGCGCGACAGCTTCGCGCAGGGCATCACCAGCCCGCTCACCTGGCGCCTCGGCCAGCTCCGGGCGCTGAAGCGACTGCTCGAGGAGAACTCGGCGGCGATCGAGGACGCGCTGTTCGCCGATCTCGGCAAGAACCCCGCCGAGTCCCAGCTCACCGAGGTGGGGGTCGTGCTCTCCGAGATCGACCACACCCTCTCGCACCTGAGGGGCTGGCTCCGCCCGAAGCGCGTGGCCGTGCCGCTCGGGCTCGCGCCCGCCTCTGCCTCGACCATGCTCGAGCCGCTCGGCGTGGTGCTCGTCATCGCTCCCTGGAACTACCCGCTCCAGCTCCTGCTCGGCCCCGTGGTCGGTGCGATCGCCGCGGGCAACGCGGTGCTGCTGAAGCCGAGCGAGCTCGCCCCGGCCACCTCGGCGCTCCTCGCGGAGCTCGTGCCCCTCTACCTCGACCAGCGGGCCGTCGCGGTCGTCGAGGGCGGGGTCGACGTCACGACCGAGCTCCTCGCCGAGCGCTTCGACCACATCTTCTACACCGGCAACGGCACGGTCGGCCGCATCGTCATGAAAGCCGCGGCCGAGCACCTCACACCGGTCACCCTCGAGCTCGGCGGCAAGTCGCCCGTCTACGTCGACGACACGGTCGACCTGCCCGCGGCGGCGAGGCGGATCGCGTGGGGCAAGTTCATGAACGCCGGCCAGACCTGCGTGGCCCCCGACTACCTGCTCGCCACCCGCGAGGTCGCAGAGCAGCTCGCGCCGCATCTCGTGCAGGCCATCGCCGAGCTCTACGACGGCGATCCGCGCACGTCGTCGAGCTACGGCCGGATCATCAACGACCGCCACTTCGAGCGCCTCACGGGTCTCCTCCGCGGCGAGACGGTGATCACCGGCGGCCGCAGTGAAGCGCGCACGCGCTACCTGTCGCCGACCGTGTTCAGCGACGTCGCCCGCGACGCCCCCGTCATGCAGCAGGAGATCTTCGGTCCGATCCTCCCGATCGTCGAGGTGACCGGTCTCGACGACGCGATCCGCTTCATCCGCTCGGGCGAGAAGCCGCTCGCGCTCTACGCGTTCACGTCGTCCAAGCAGGCCGCGAAGCGCATCCTCACCGAGACCTCGTCGGGGGCCGTGGGCTTCGGCATCCCCGTCGCCCACCTCTCGGTGCCCGGGCTCCCGTTCGGGGGCGTGGGGGAGAGCGGCATGGGCGCGTACCACGGGCGCCGCAGCGTCGAGACCTTCAGCCACGAGAAGGCCGTGCTGCACAAGCGGCTCGCGCCCGACACCATGAAGCTCGTGTACCCGCCGTTCACCGAGAAGAAGGACGGCTTCATCCGGGGTCTCCTGCGCCGTCTGAGCTGAGGAGCACCGTGACCGATTCACCCACCCGCACCGAGATCGACTCGCTCGGTGCGGTCGAGATCCCCACCGACGCCCTGTGGGGCATCCACACCTTCCGCGCGCTGGAGAACTTCCCGATCTCGCGCCGGCCCATCTCGGTCTACCCGGATCTCGTGAACGCCCTCGCCATCGTCAAGCAGGCGGCCGCGCGCGCCAACCTCGAGATCGGGGTGCTGGATGCGCAGAAGGCGGCCTGGATCGACGAGGCCTGCACGCGCATCCGGGCGGGGGAGTTCCACGACCAGTTCGTGGTGGGCGTCATCCAGGGCGGCGCCGGCACCTCCACGAACATGAACGCCAACGAGGTCATCGCGAACGTCGCCCTCGAGGCCCAGGGCTACGCCCCCGGCCGCTACGACCTGCTGCACCCGCTCGACGACGTCAACCGCAGCCAGAGCACGAACGACGTGTACCCCACCGCGGTCAAGCTCGCGATGGTGTTCTCGCTCGAGCGGCTGATGGTGGAGCAGGCGCTCCTCCGGGACTCCTTCGCGGCCAAGGGCGTCGAGTTCGCGAACGTGCTGAAGGTGGGGCGCACGCAGCTGCAGGACGCCGTGCCGATGACCCTCGGCCAGGAGTTCCACGGCTTCGCCACGACCCTCACCGAGGACTACGACCGCCTGCGGCACACCGTGCCGCTCCTCACCGAGATCAACCTCGGCGCCACCGCGATCGGCACCGGCATCACCGCCGACCCGAACTACGCCGCCACGGTCTGCCGGCACCTCCGCGAGATCACGGGCTTCGAGCACGTCACCGCTGCCGACCTCGTGGAGGCCACGAGCGACACGGGCGTGTTCATGACACTCTCGGGCGTGCTCAAGCGCACCGCGATCAAGCTCTCCAAGATCTGCAACGACCTGCGGCTGCTCTCGAGCGGCCCGCAGGCCGGCCTCGGCGAGATCACCCTGCCGCCCCGGCAGGCCGGATCGAGCATCATGCCCGGCAAGGTCAACCCCGTCATCCCCGAGGTGGTCAACCAGGTGGCGTTCTCGGTGGCGGGCGCCGACGTCACGGTCACGATGGCCGCCGAGGGCGGTCAGCTGCAGCTGAACGCCTTCGAGCCCGTGATCGCGCACTCCCTGCTACAGAGCCTGGCCTGGATGACGGGCGGCTGGCGGACGCTCCGGATCAACTGCGTCGACGGGATCACCGCCAATCTCGACCGGCTCGACACGATGGTCTCGACCTCCGTGGGCGTCGTGACGGCCCTCACCCCGTACATCGGCTACGCCGCCGCCTCGGCGCTCGCGAAGACGGCTCTGCTGACCCACCGCAACATCGCCGACCTCGTGGTGGAGGCCGACCTGATGACCCGGGAGCGCGTGACGAAGCTCATCTCGCCCGCGCGGCTCTCCGGCCTCGAGGCCGTCACCTCGGCCATCCCGATCGTGACGGAGGACGACCTGGCGGATCCGTCGGACCCGCGGGCATGAGCGGTGTCGCAGCCGCTCTGCAGGAGGCGCTCGGCGACCGGGTGGTCACCGATCCGGAGGTGCTCCGGATGCTCGCGACCGACAAGTCGGGCTGGTGGTCGGAGGGCGGTGCACTCGCCCTGGTGGAGCCGCATTCGCTCGAGGAGGTGCAGACCGCGATGCGGATCGCCCACGAGCACGGCGTTCCCGTGGTGCCCCGGGGCACCGGGACCGGGCTCGCCGGCGGCGCCACGGCCACACCGGGGTCGGTCGTGCTGGGTCTTGCCCGGATGAACCGCATCCTCGAGATCTCGCTCGAGGACGAGCTCGCGGTGGTCGAGGCCGGCGTCATCAACCAGCACCTCAGCGACGCCCTCGCCCCCCACGGCTACATCTACTCGCCCGACCCGGCGAGCAAGGCGATCTCGACCATCGGCGGCAACATCGCCACGAACGCCGGCGGGCTGCTCTGCGCGAAGTACGGGGTTACCCGGGAGGCCGTGCTCGGGCTCACCGCGGTGCTCGCCGACGGCAGCGCGCTGAAGACGGGCCGGCGCACCGTGAAGGGCGTCACGGGGTTCGACCTCACCGCGCTGCTGACGGGCTCGGAGGGCACGCTGGCCGTGATCGTGGAGGCGACCGTGCGCATCCGCCCGATCCCCTCCGGCCAGGTCGAGACGGTGTCGGCGTTCTTCTCGGACGTCACCTCCGCCGCAGCCGCCTGTGCGGCGATCACCGCGGCGAGGCTCCGGCCGGCGGTCATGGAGCTGATGGATGCGGAGTCGGTCGCCGCCGTCTCCGAGTACCTCGGGCGCGCGCCCGCGCATCCGGGAGCCGCCTACGTGCTCGTGCAGACCGACGGCGCCGGCGCGGCCACCGAGGCCGCCGAGGTGCTCGCGGTCATCGAGGAGGCCGGCGGCGGGGGAGTCGAGGTCTCGCACGACGCCGCATCGGGCGAGGCGCTGCTGGCATTCCGGCGGAGCTTCCACCCCGCACTCGAGGCCCGCGGCGAGGTGCTCGTCGAAGACGTCTGCGTGCCGAGATCCGCCCTCCCCGCCATGTTCGCCGCCATCGAGCGCATCTCGCGCGAGCACCGGATCGCCATCCCCACCGTCTCGCACGCGGGCGACGGCAACCTGCACCCCAACTTCGTGCTGCCGCCCGGCGCCGTGGGCGTGCCCGACGAGGTGTGGGCCGCGGCCGACGCGCTGTTCGAGGCCTGTGTGCAGCTCGGCGGCACCCTCACCGGCGAGCACGGGGTGGGGCTGCTGAAGAAGCGCTGGATCGAGGGCGAGCTCGGCAGCGAGGGGCTCGCTTTGCAGCGACGCATCAAGGCGGCCTTCGATCCGCTGGGGCGACTGAACCCTGGCAAGGTGTACTGAGACGGGGTTCACTGGACGCGAGGTGCACAGCGCGCGGGCCTGCGCTAGGCTGGCGCGCACCCGACAGTGAGGATTGCTCGTGACGTTCGTCGACCTGCCACCGGCTCCGACCCCCGCAGCCCGCCGCTCCAGCACGACCACGCTCGTGCTCGCGGTCATCGGGCTCATCGTGCTCGGCTTCGTGTTCCTCGCCGTGGCGGGCTACCTCGTGCTGGGGCTCGGGCCCGCGGCGTTCGTGATCAGCGGCATCCTCGCCCTGCTGCCGCTCGCGGTGGTCGTGGCCGCCATCACCCTGATCGACCGGTGGGAGCCCGAGCCGAGGGCCGCCCTCTGGTTCGCGTTCCTCTGGGGCGCGGCCGCCTCGGTGGCCATCGCGCTCATCGCCGACTTCAGCGTGCAGGTGATCGTGCTCGTGGCGAGCGACGGCACGGCCACCACGAGCGACCTGTGGAGCTCGGTCATCCAGGCGCCCGTGGTGGAGGAATCGGCGAAGGCCGCGGGCATCCTCATCCTGCTGCTGTTCTTCCGGCGCCAGTTCGACGGGCCCGTCGACGGTCTCGTCTACGGCGCCACGGTGGCCGCGGGGTTCGCCTTCACCGAGAACATCCTCTACTTCGGTCAGGCGCTGATCGACTCCGGTGGGGTCGGCCTCGGCTTCACGTTCCTGCTCCGCGGCATCATGTCGCCCTTCGCGCACGTCATGTTCACCGCCTGCACCGGCGTGGCCCTCGGGTTCGCCGTGCGCGGCCGGTTCTGGCGTGGTGCCCTGATCTTCGTGGCGGGGCTCGCACTCGCGATCGGGCTGCACGCCCTCTGGAACGGCTCGACGTTCATCGTCGAAGGCATCGAGGGGTTCTTCCTGCTCTACTTCGTGGTGCAGGTGCCGCTGTTCGCCCTCGCCATCGTGTTCGTCGTGCTGCTGCGCCGCGCCGAGACCAGGATCACCCGGGCGCGTCTGGAGGAGTACGCCGCGGCGGGCTGGTTCAGCGAGCAGGAGGTCGAGCTGCTCTCGACCGGAGCGGGGCGGGCCCAGGCCCTGCGCTTCGCGAAGGGCTTCCCGGGCGGCAAGGGAGGGCCGGCGATGCGCTCGTTCATCCGCACCGCCACCCGGCTCGCCTTCACCAGGCAGCGGATGCTCTCGGGCCGCGGATCCATCGGGCGCGCGCATCCGGCCGAGCAGGACGAGGCGGCACTGCTGGAGCAGCTCGCCGCCGACCGGCGTGCCCTCGCGATTGCGCTCCCGGCGAACCGTTGACCCGCATCCGGCCGCGGCTTTTGCACTCGGGATCGGGGTGGGCTTGGATGGACGTATGACTGATTCCAACCTCCAGAAGCCCGAGCTCGACGCCCCCGAGGGTCCGGCCCCGACCACCCTCGAGATCGTCGACATCGTCGAGGGCGACGGCGCCGAGGCCGTTCCCGGCGGAACCGTCGAGGTGCACTACCTCGGTGTCGAGTACGACACCGGCGAGGAGTTCGACTCCTCCTGGGGCCGCGGCGAGACCATCTCGTTCCCCCTCAACGGCCTCATCGCGGGCTGGCAGGACGGCATCCCCGGCATGAAGGCCGGCGGCCGGCGCAAGCTCACCATCCCGCCGCACCTGGCCTACGGCCCCGCCGGCAGCGGTCACTTCCTCGCCGGCAAGACGCTGATCTTCGTGATCGACCTGATCTCGGTCCCGTAACCCCGATCCGCCACCAGGCGGTCACCACCCGTTCGCGACATCCGACCGGGATCCGGCGAGTAGGATTGATAGCCGGATTCCGGGAGGTGCCGTGGCGGAGAGCGAACTCGAACGCGAACGCGACTACGTGGGAGGGCTCTACGCCCGCCTCGATGGTCTGAAGGCCGAGGCCGAGCGCGAGCTCGCCCAGGTGCGCCGCGAGAGCGTGGGCGGCAACCATCAGTCCCGCTCGGAGCGGGACGCCTTCGCCCGCGTCTACGAAGACCGCATCGCGCAGCTGCGCGAGGTCGGCGAGCGGCTCGCCTTCGGCCGGCTCGAGCTGCTCGAGGCGCCCGATCCGGCGTCGCCAGGCGGGGCGGCCTCGACGCTCCGCTACATCGGCCGGCTCGGCCTCCGCGACGAGAACCTCGAGCCGCTGCTGCTCGACTGGCGGGCACCTCAGGCGCGCGCCTTCTACCAGGCCACCGCCGCGACCCCGCTCGGGGCCCGCGCCCGCCGCCACCTCACCACCCGCGGCCGCGACGTCGTGCGCATCGAGGACGAGGTCTTCGACAGCACCCTCCTCGACGACGACACCACCCAGCTCCAGGGCGAAGGCGCCCTGCTCGCCGCGCTCTCGGCGCAGCGCACCGGCCAGATGCACGACATCGTGTCGACCATCCAGGCCGAGCAGGATCGCGTCATCCGCTCCGACCTCTCGGGCGTGCTCGTGGTGCAGGGCGGCCCCGGCACCGGCAAGACCGCCGTGGCGCTGCACCGCGCCGCCTACCTGCTCTACACGCACCGGGAGCGCCTCGGCTCCAGTGGCGTGCTCGTCGTGGGCCCGAGCCGCGCCTTCCTGCAGTACATCAACGCCGTGCTGCCGAGCCTCGGCGAGACCGGAGTGGTGCTCTCGAGCCTCGGCCAGCTCTACCCCGGCCACGACATCACCGCCGAAGACGCGCCCGCGGTGGCGGCGCTCAAGGGCTCCGCCGAGATGGCGGGGCTCATCCGCCGTGCCGTGCGCTCCCGGCAGCGGGTGCCCGCCGAGCCGATCGACCTCGAGGTCAACGGCGAGCGGATCGTGCTGCAGCCGCAGGTGATCGCGGATGCCATCGCCAAGGCCCGCGAATCCGGCAAGCCCTACAACGAGGGCCGGGTCACGTTCGTGAAGATCGTGCTGAACCAGCTCACCCGGCAGCTCGCCGATCAGCTCCGCCGCCGGGGGAGCACGGTCGACGACGCCGACCAGGCCTACCTCCGCGAAGACCTCCGCACGGCCTACGACGTGCGGGTGGCGCTCAACACGGCCTGGATCCCGCTCACGCCCGAGAAGCTCCTCGAAGACCTCTACGCGCGGCCGCAGTGGCTCACGTCGCTCACGGGGCACTGGTCGAAGGCCAAGCGCGAGCTGCTGCGGCGGCCGAGGGGCTCGGAGCTCACGCTCGCCGACGTCCCGCTGCTCGACGAGGCCGCCGAGCTTCTCGGCTCCTACGACGTGGCCGACTCCGCCGCGAAGCGCGCGGCGAAGGCGCAGCACAAGCGCGACCTCGAGAACGCCAAGCGCGCCATCAGCAACATGGACGTCTCGGGGATGGTCTCGGCGGAGGACGTGGTGGCGGGCTTCGCCGAGAGCGCCGCGTCGCTCACCACGGCCGAGCGTGCCGCCTCCGACCGCAGCTGGACCTACGGGCACATCGTGGTCGACGAGGCCCAGGAGCTCTCGCCCATGCAGTGGCGGGTGCTGCTGCGCAAGTCGCCGCTCAGGTCGTTCACGATCGTGGGCGATGTGGCGCAGGCCTCCTCCGCCGCGTCGTCGACGAGCTGGGAGTCGACGCTGTCGCCCCTCATCGGCGATGCCTGGCGGCTCGAGGAGCTCACGGTCAACTACCGCACCCCCTCGCAGATCGTGGATGCCGCGGAGCGGGTGGCCGAGGCCAACGGTCTCGCGGTCACCCGGTCGCGGTCGGTGCGCACGACCGACTGGCCCGTGCAGGCGCTCTCGCCGTCGGGCGAGGCGGAGCAGCAGGAGCTGCTGCTCTCGGAGCTCGGCTCGATGACGGCTTCCGGCGGCACGACCGCCGTGATCGCTCCCGCGTCGGGCTTCGCCGAGCTCGCGGAGCTCCTCACCGACCGTCTCGGCGACACCCTCGGTGTCGGCGTGGCGGGTCTGTCCCGTCCGGTGGCCCTGCTCACGCCGGCCGACGCGAAGGGCCTCGAGTTCGACTCGGTGCTCGTGGTGGCGCCCGCCGCGATCGTCGCGGAGTCGACGCGCGGCGCATCCGCTCTCTACGTGGCCATGACGCGCCCCACCCAGCGCCTCACGCTGCTCCTGGCACCTGGCGAGCAGCCGCCGGCCGCACTCTGACCTCCGCGACCCGGCAGTTCGTCCCGCTCAGCGCCCCGCACAGCGGGACGAACTGCCGGATCAGGGGCGGGGGTCGAGCGCGTCATAGGCCCGGAAGGTGGGCACGAGCCGCAGGATGAGGGCGGCCAGCGCCACGATCACGAAGCCGCCGAGCAGCGGCGGGAACCAGAGCGCCGCGAACACCGTCAGCACGCCCACGTAGAGGTCGCCGACCCGGGGGCCGCCCGTCACCACCACCGTGAACACGCCCTGCAGACGGCCGCGCATGTTGTCGGGCACGGCGGTCTGCATCATAGTGGTGCGGAAGATGGCGCTGATCTCGTCGGCCGCCCCCGTTCCCAGCAGCGCGAGGGAGGCGAGGAGGAGCGCCGGCAGATTCGCCTCCGAGAACTCCAGGCCCACCGAGTCGGCCGATCCGGAGACCGTCGCCACGAGGATCACGACACCGAACAGCACCACGAACACGCCGTAGGCCTGCACGGCCCGCGCAATCGCCCGGCCCTGCCAGCGCACCCCGCCGAGCCGGCCGGAGAAGATGCTCGCGAGCATCGTGCCCACCGCCGAGGCCGCCGTGAGGATGCCGACCGTGATCGGCCCGCCGCCCAGGATGAGCGCTCCGATGGCGGGGAAGAGCACGCGCGGCTGCCCGAAGGTCATGGCCGCGATGTCCACGAGGAACTGCGCGCGGATGTTCGGGGCGCGCTTCAAGAACGCGAAGCCCTCCCGCAGCGACTCCAGCCCCGGCTTGTGGATCTGCCCCTCCGGCAGGATCTTCGGCAGGCTCGCGATGCCCACGAAGGCGGCGGTGAAGAGGATCACGTCGATCGAGTAGGTCCAGCCGAAGCCGACGGTCGCCACGAGCACGCCCGCGAGGGCGGGGCCGACGGTCACCATCACGCCGATCGTGATGCCGTTGAGCGCGGCCGCCGCGGGCAGCAGCTCACGGGGCAGGATGCGCGGGTAGATCGCCGAGCGGGTGGCCTGGATGACCGTGGCGGCGACGGCGTTGATCGTCGCGAGCGCGTAGAGGGCCGGCACGCTGTCGGCGCCCGTCCAGGCCAGGAGGGCGAGCACTCCGGTGGCCACCCAGGCCCCGATCGCGGCGAGGAGGGCGACCTTGCGGCGGTCGAAGGCATCCGCGAGCATGCCGCCGTAGAGGCCCGCCACGATCATCGGCAGGAGCGCGAACAGGGCCACGCCCGAGACCGCGAGGGTCGACGAGGTGAGCCGGTAGACGTCGAGGCCCACCGCCACGATCGTCATCTGGCTGCCGATGCCGGCCACGGCCTGCCCGGCCCAGAGCCGCGCGAAGGCCGGGCTGGCCTTCAGGGGGGTGAGGTCGGCGAAGTGGTTACGGCGCTTGGCCTGCCCGCCCGCGGGCGTCACGCCCGGCTGTTCTGAGCGGCGGCGGCGGCGTTCTTCTCGACGAGGTCGGCATGGTGGATCGCCGCGACGTCGGGGTGCGCGCGCAGCCGGCTCTTCAGCGAGTTCTCCCCGTAGGTCGTGAAGATCGGGTTGCCGGGGTCGACCGTGATGCCGCGGGCCAGCGCGGCGAGCTCGGGCGGGAGCGTGATGCGGGGCACCGTGGAGTCGAGCGCGGGCGCGTAGAAGAACGGGATCGAGATGCGGTCGTCGCCCGTCCGCGGCGAGATGACCCGGTGCACGGTGGCCTTGAGGTAGCCGTCGGTCGCCACCTCGAGCAGCTCGCCGATGTTCACCACGAAGGCGTCCTCGAGCGGGGGAGCATCGATCCACTCGCCGTCCTTCTCCACCTGCAGGCCCGCCTTGCCCGGCTCGACGAGCAGCAGCGTGAGCACCCCGGAGTCCTTGTGCGCACCCACGCCCTGCTTCGGCTCCGGATCGCTCCTGCCGGGGTAGCGCACGATCTTGATGAGGGTGGAGGGGCGTTCGGCGAAGGCCGCGTCGAAGACCCCCTCGTCGGCTCCGAGCGAGACCGCCCAGGCGCGCAGGAGCGTCAGGGCCACGCGGTCGAGCTCGTCGTACCATTCGGCGACGGTCTCCTGGAGCTCGGGCAGAGCCGCCGGCCACTGGTTCGGGCCGTCGAGGCGCATGTAGTCGGGGGTGTCGGCGGTCAGGGCCACGGGCTCCCGCTCCACGCCGATGTCGATCTGCTCGCGCCAGTCGACCTTGCCCTGGGTGAGTTCGCCGCCCACCCGCGTGTAGCCGCGGAAGTGCGGGCTCTTCAGGTTCTCGACGGCCAGCTTGTCGGCCTCCGGGAGGTCGAAGAAGCGCCGGGCGGTCGTGATCACCCGCTCGATCAGCTCGTGGGGCACGCCGTGGCCCACGAGGTAGAAGAAACCGTAGTCGTGGGTGGCCTCGCGGAGATCGTGACGGAACGACTCGGCCTCCGCGCCCCCGGCGGCGAGCCGGGAGAGGTCGAGCACGGGCAGAGCGGCAGTCGCGAGGGTGGAACCGGTCATGAAGAAATCGTACGTCCGCCCCAGGATTGTTACGTCTGTGTGTCTGGTAAGCTCTACAGGTTGCCGTGAGAACGGCCGCGGATCAAGAGAGCCACAGCATCAGGCTGCCAGGCACCGCGCAACGAGAGAAAGGGGATCCCATCTATGGCACTCGAATCAGACGTCAAGAAGGCGATCATCGAAGAGTACGCGACCCACCCCGGTGACACCGGATCCCCTGAAGTGCAGGTCGCCATGATGACCCGTCGCATCAAGGATCTCACCGAGCACCTCAAGGAGCACAAGCACGACCACCACTCGCGTCGTGGCCTCCTGCTGCTCGTGGGTCAGCGTCGTCGCCTCCTGGGCTACCTC
>NZ_JAHFUY010000089.1 GCF_023264895.1 Herbiconiux sp.
CGGCGCCGGCATCCACCGGCGCCCCCGCCGCGATCACGGCCGCGAGCTCGGCGTCGAGCTCCACCTCGAAGGCGGCGCCCGTCTTCGCCCGCAGCTCCTCCTCCGTCACCCCGGGGGCGAGGGCCCGCAGTCGCAGCGAGCCCTCCACCACGTCGAACACGGCGAGGTCGCTGATGATCCGGTCGACCACCCCGGCCCCCGTGAGCGGCAGGTCGCAGGCGGCCACGATCTTGGGCGTGCCGTCCTTGGCCACGTGCTCCGTCACGACGATCACGCGCGGGGTGCCCGCCACGAGATCCATCGCCCCGCCCATGCCCTTCACGAGCTTGCCCGGAATGGTCCAGTTGGCGAGGTCGCCGTTGCCCGCCACCTGCAGCGCGCCGAGCACGGCCTTAGCCACGTGCCCGCCCCGGATCATGCCGAACGACGTCGCCGAGTCGAAGTAGCTGCCGCCGGGCAGGAGCGTCACCGTCTGCTTGCCGGCGTTGATCAGATCCGCGTCCTCCTCGCCCTCGAACGGGAACGGGCCCATGCCGAGCAGGCCGTTCTCGCTCTGCAGCGTCACCCGCACTCCCGGCGGCAGGTGGTTGGCCACGAGGGTCGGGATGCCGATCCCGAGGTTCACGTACTCGCCGTCGCGGAGCTCGGAGGCGGCGATCGCCGCCATGTCGTCACGGGTCCAGGGCATGGTCTCTCCTTCAAGGTCGTTCTCGGCGGACAACGCCACTCCTCGTGAGAGGTGGCGCCGCATACGCCTCGGATGCTGCGAGGGTTGGCGAACTCCGCGCTCACCCGGCGGCGGAGACCGCCCGGGGGCGTACGGTGCGCTGCTCGATGTCCTTCACGCGGGGGGCCGAGCGCACGAGCCGCTGCACGAAGATGCCGGGGGTCACCACCGTGTCCGGATCGAGGAACCCGTCCTCCTCCACCACCTCGGCCTCCACCACGGTCAGCCGCCCCGCGGTCGCCACGAGCGGGTTGAAGTTCCGCGCCGTGTGCCGAAAGACGAGGTTGCCCTCGAGGTCGGCCCGGTAGGCGTGCACGAGGGCCACGTCGGCCACGATCCCACGCTCGAGCACGTAGGTCTCGCCGTCGAACTCCTCGAGCGGCTTACCCTCGGCCACGGGCGTCCCCACACCGGTGCGGGTGTAGAAGCCCGCGATGCCGGCACCGCCCGCGCGCAGTCGCTCGGCGAGCGTGCCCTGCGGCACGAACTCGACCTCGAGCTGCCCGTCGAGGTACTGCTGGGCGAACAGCTTGTTCTCACCCACGTACGAGGCCACGACCTTCCGCACCTGCCGGTTCTCGAGCAGCAGCCCGAGCCCCTTGCCGTCGACGCCCATGTTGTTCGACACGATCGTGAGGTCGCGCGCTCCCGTGTCGCGGAGCGCCTCGATCAGGTCGCTCGGGTTGCCGCTCAGCCCGAACCCGCCCACCGCGATGGTCGCTCCGTCGGTGATGGTCTCGTGCAGCGCCGCCTCGGCGTCCGGCCACAGTTTCGACATGCGCACTCCCTCGTGATCGCCGTCCACCACGTGGGCGAACGGATGCGGTGACGTCGACGCTATGCGGCCTCGCCAGGCCGGTCAACGTCTCATACGCCCAAGAATCTCGGCGGCTGAGCATCCGGACTCGGTATGCTCACAATGTGGACAACCTCCCGTCAGAACCACGCGTGCCCGCCCTCGAACGGCCGTCCGCCCCCGCCCGCCGTGCGGGGCGCGCACCTGTGCCGGGTGCCCAGCTCGTGTCGCGGATCGGGCTCGTGCTGCGCACCGTGTCCGAGCATCCGGAGGGCATCTCGTCCACCGCGCTCGCGCACGCCACGGGTCTCACCCGGCCCACCGCCCACCGCCTGCTCGCCTCGCTGGCCGCGGAGGGCTTCGTCGACCATGACCGGCCCGCGGGCCGCTGGCTGCTCGGCCCGGAGCTTTATCTCCTCGGCTCCCTCGCCGCCGACCGCTACGACATCACGGCGCTCGCCCGCGAGAGCGTGGAGCTCCTGGCGCGGGAGACGGGCGAGAGCGCCTTCCTCTCGGCCAGGCGGGGTGCCGAGACCGTGTGCCTCCTCCGCGAGGAGGGCAGCTTCCCGCTGCGCTCGTTCGTGCTGGCCGAGGGGGTGCGCTTCCCGCTCGGTGTCGCGTCGGCGGGCCTGGCGATCCTCTCCTACCTGCCCGAGGAGGAGGCCGACGCCTACCTCGCCGAGCACGCCGCCGGCCTCGAGGCGCGCTGGGGGAGCGCGCACGCCGAGCCCGCCCTCCGTGAGCGCATGGCGACGACCCGCGAGACGGGCTACGCCGTGAACCCCGCGCTCATCCTCGAGGGCAGCTGGGGGATGGGGGCTGCGGTCTTCGATGCCGCGGGCCGCCCGGCTTGGGCGCTCAGCCTCACCGGGGTCGAGTCCCGCTACCGGGCCGACCGCCGCCCCGAACTCGGCCGCCTCCTCCTCGCCGAGGCCCACGCCCTCACCCGCCGCCTCGCGTCCCCCACCCGCGCCCGCCCCTGACCCGCCGCCTGGCTGCCGCCGCCCCCCGTCCCTGCCCCCTGCCTCTGCCCTCCCTCCCCTCGCTCCCCACCCCACTCTCTGTTCGCTGAGTCGCGTCCAAGCGCTCCCATTCGGACCATGCGGTTCCATATGACGACACGAAGGCGCGACTCACGGGCGGGGTGCGGGGTGCGGGGCGCGGGGCGCAGGGAGCGCGCCCGGCTCCTAGAATCGCGTGCATGCCCGTCATCCGGATCGAGGACCTCAGCGACCCGCGGCTCGGCGACTACGCCCACGCCACCGATGTGGCGCTCAAGAACTCCCACCGCACCGACGCCGGCCGCGAGCACGGCCTCTACCTCGCCGAGTCCCTCCTCGTGCTCGAGCGCGCCCTCCGCGCCGGGCACGTGCCGCGCTCGGTGCTCGCGCTCGGCGCCTCCGAGGCCGAGGCCACGGCGGCGCTCGCCGCGGCCGGCCACGCCGAGGTGCCCGTCTTCGTCGGTCCGGGCGACCTCCTCGCCGAGCTCACCGGCTACCTCCTGCACCGCGGACTCATCGCCTCGATGCGCCGCCCGCCCCTGCCCGACCCGGCCGAGCTCATCCGCGCGGCCCGCCGCATCGTCGTGCTCGAGAACGTCGTCGATCCCACCAACGTGGGCGCCATCTTCCGCTCCGCCGGCGCCATCGGAGCCGATGCCGTGCTCGTCACGCCGCGCTGCAGCGATCCGTTCTACCGTCGCGCCATCCGGGTCAGCATGGGCACCGTGCTGCAGGTGCCGTGGACCCGCGCGCCCGAGTGGCCGGCCCTCGCCCCGCTCCTGCGCGAGCACGGCTTCCACACCGCCGCGCTCGCCCTCACCCCGGATGCCGTGAGCCTCCGCGACTTCGAGCGCGCGCTCCCGGAGCGGGTCGCCCTCGTGCTCGGCGCCGAGGGAGAGGGGCTCACCGCTGAAGCGATCGCCGCTGCCGACACCGTCGTGCAGATCCCGATGCTGCACGGGATCGACTCCCTCAACGTCGCCGCCGCGAGCGCGGTCGCGATGTGGGCGGTCTCGGCGAGCTGACCCGGCGGCAGCCCCGGCCCGCCTCCACCGACTTGACACAAACGGGGCCTAAAAGTGCCGACTTGGCACATCTTGTGTCAAGTCGGCGCCCTTAGGCCCCACTTCTGTCAAGTCGATGTGGGCGGCCACCGACGGTTGAGCCTCGAGCGCACCCCCGCTCACTCCTCGCCGATGTCCTCGTTCCAGAGCTCCGGCTCGGCCGCGATGAACTCCGTCATGAGCTCCACGCACTCCTCGGAGTCGACCACCGTGACCTCCACGCCGCGCTCCCGCAGGTAGTCCTCGCCGCCGTAGAAGGAGCGGTTCTCGCCGATGATCACGCGCGGGATCCCGTAGAGCAGGATCGCGCCCGTGCACATGTCGCACGGCGAGAGCGTGGTCACCATCGTCGCCCGCGCGTACACCGACGCCGGCAGGCGCCCCGCGTTGGCGAGGCAGTCCGTCTCGCCGTGCAGGATCGGGGAGTCCCGCTGCACCCGCTTGTTGTAGCCCACGGCGAGCACCTCGCCGTCGACCACGAGGGCCGCGCCGATCGGGACCCCGCCCGTGGCACGCCCCTCCCGGGCCGCCTCGATCGCGTGGGCGAGCAGCGCGGTGTCGGTCGAGATGTCTGTCATGGTCGTTCTCCTGTTCGTTCCTGGTCTGTCCTGAACTCCGTCGCGCCCGCAGCACCCGTGGGGCGCCACGCGCGAAGCCCCCCGCTCACGCCCGCCGATACGGCGTGAGATACGCCCCCGGATACCGCACGCGACGCCCCCACACGGCCAGCGCCGCGATCACCACGAGATACGGGAACGCGATCAGCAGCTCGTTTGGCACCCCGCTGAACAGCGGCGTGATGGCGAGCTGCAGCTGCAGCGCATCCGTGAACCCGAAGAGGAGGGCGCCGGCCACCACGGGCCACACCTTCCAGCGCCCGAAGATCACGAGAGCGATGCAGATCCAGCCCCGCCCCGAGACGATGTCGAGGGTGAAGGTGCCGAGGAGCGAGAGGGTGAGGAACGATCCGCCCACGGCCATCAGCGCGCTGCCGAGCATGAGCGCCGCGTAGCGGGTGCGGGCCACCGGGATGCCGGCCGCGTCGGCCGCCTCGGGGTTCTCGCCCACGGCGTGCAGCCGCAGCCCGAACCCGGTGGAGCGCAGCACCCACCACAGCAGGGGCGCCAGCACGAGGAACGCCACGAAGGTCATGGGGTACTGGGCGAGCACCCCGAGTCCCGGGAACCACCGTTCGAACGACGCGGCCGCCTGCTGCGTGCCGGTGGCGAAGAGCAGCCGGTTGGTGAAGTCGCACGCGGCCACGAGCAGCAGCGTGGTGCCGATGCCCGCGACATGCTGGTTCACGCCGAGCGTCACGGTGAGCAGCCCCATCAGGGCGCCGGCCGCGAGCCCCGCCACCACGGCGGTGCCGAGCCCGAGGTAGGGGTTGCCCGTGGTCACGGCCGTGAGGAAGCCGACGAAGGCCCCCGCGTACATCGTGCCCTCGATGCCGAGGTTCAGGATGCCGGCGCGTTCGTTGATGAGAGCGCCGAGCGCGGCCCAGACGAGCGGCGTGGCGATCGTGAGGGTGGCGGCGAGCACCGCGAGAAGAGGGAAGTCCATCAGCTGTCCCCCCGCTCGGCCGTGCTCCGTCTTCGCACGAAGGGCCGCCGCAGCACCACCCGGTACCGTCGCGCCGCGAGCAGCGCGACCACGGCGAGCAGCAGCGTCGAGCTCACGATCGCCCCCATCTGCGTGGGCAGCTGCAGCGCGATCGAGGCGTTCTGCGCCCCCACCGCGATGTCGCCGAGCAGCAGCGACACGAGCAGCACGCCGCCCGCCGTCAGTGCACCGAGCGTCGCCACCACGACCCCGGTGTAGCCGTAGCCGTTCGAGATGCTCGCGGTGAGCTGATGCTGCACGCCGAGCACCTGCACGGCCCCGCCGAGCCCGGCGAGCGCGCCCGAGACGAGCGCCGACCTGAACTGCAGCGTGGTCACCCGGATGCCGGAGAATCGCGCGGCGCCCGGTGACTGCCCGGCCGCCCGCAGGCGCAGCCCGAGCGGCGTGAACGACATCACCACGAACACCACCACCACGAGCGCGAGCCCGATCACGAAGCCCCAGTGCACCCGCGATCCCTCGGCCAGGGTCGGCAGCGTGTAACCGGCCCCGTAGCGATCGGAGTCGGGGAAACCGGTCTCCGAGTTCCGCCACGGCCCGTTGAGCAGCCCCTGCACGAGCAGCAGCGCCACGGGGTTCAGCAGCAGCGTGGTCACGACCTCGTCGATGTGGGCCCGCCGCTTGAGGAACGCGGGGAGGAACCCCCAGAGAAGTCCGCCGAGCGCTCCGGATGCCGCAGCGAGCGGCAGGGCGAGCGCGGCAGGCAGGCCGGGCAGGTAGAGGCCGGGGATCGTCGCGGCGATTGCGCCCGCCAGGAACTGCCCCTCGGCGCCGATGTTGAAGTAGCCCACCCGGAACGCCACGGCGACCGCGAGGCCCGTGAACAGCAGGGGTGTGGCGGCCAGCAGCACGTCCCCGATGCCGCCGGGGGTCGTGAGCGGGTTGATCGTGTAGCGCTGGTAGGCGGCCACGGGGTTGGCTCCGGCGAGCCGGATCGGCCCGGCCGTGAGCAGCAGGGTCAGCACGACGGCGCCGAGCACGGCGGCGGGAGCGAGCCAGCGCGATTCGCCGGCCCTCAGCAGGATCTTCACGAGTGCGCCCCCGCCCCGGCGGTCATGCCGGTCATGAGAAGCCCGAGCTCCTCGCGCGAGGTCTCAGCCGCGCGCACGTCTCCCGCGATGCGGCCCGAGACCATCACCACGATCCGGTCGCAGAGCCCGAGCAGCTCGTCGAGGTCCTCCGAGATCACGAGCACCCCGGCGCCGCGCTCCCGGAGCGCGCGCAGCTGCGAGTAGACGTACTCGCACGCGCCCACGTCGAGCCCGCGGGTGGGCTGCGAGGCCACGAGGGCCTTCGGCTCGCGCGAGATGGCCCGCGCCAGCAGCACCTTCTGCATGTTGCCACCCGACAGGCTCCGGATGGGGTCCCCCGGCTTCGCGCGGATGTCGAACCTCTCCATCAGCCCCGCCACGTGCTCCTTGATGCGCCGGCGGTTGGTGAACGGGCCGGTGCGGAACCGGTCGAGGTCCTCCAGCACGAGGTTCTGCTCCACGCTGAGGTTCAGCACCACGCTGCCGCGGCGATCCTCGGTGAGCCGGCCGAGTCCCGCCCGCAGCCGCTCCGTCACGTCGAGGCGGGTGATGTCGGCGCCGTCCACGCGCACGGCGCCGGAGGAGGCCGGGGTCATTCCGCAGAGCACCGAGACGAGCTCGGTCTGCCCGTTGCCCGAGACCCCCGCGACGCCCACGATCTCGCCGGCGCGCACGGTGAGCGAGACCTCGTCGAGCAGCGGCTTCCCGGTGCCGGCGAGGGTGATCCGGTCGATGTCGAGCACGCCGGATCGCGAGAGCTCGCCCGCCGGCAGCCCGGCCCCGGCCGCGGCACCGGCCCCAGCGCCGGCCACGGCACCAGCACCGACGCCCGCCCCGGCCGCCACTCCGGCGCCAGGAGCCTCGAGCCCCACGGCGGTCGCGAGCGCCTCGGCCTCCACGACGTCACCCGAGGCCGCCTCGGCCACCGGATCCGCCGAGCCCACCATCATGGCCGCGATCTGCGCTGGCACGAGCCCCTCGGCCGGCACGTCCGCGACGATCCGCCCCCGCCGCAGGATGCTCACGCGATCCGCGATCTCCACCACCTCGTGCAGCTTGTGCGAGATGAAGATCACGCCCATGCCGTCGGCCGTCAGCCGCCGGATCGACTCGAACAGCACGGCGACGTCCTGCGGCACGAGCACGGCCGTCGGCTCGTCGAGGATGAGCAGGCGGCAGTCGTGGAAGAGCGCCTTCACGATCTCCACCCGCTGCCGTTCGCCCACCGAGAGCGTGCCCACCACCGCATCCGGCTCGATCGCCACGCCGATGCGCGCCGCCGCCTCGAGCACCTTCGCCTTCGCGGCGGAGCGGTTCACCCGGCCGAGGCCCGAGCCCGCGAGCATGAGGTTCTCGGTCACCGTCATGGTGTCCACGAGCGAGAACTCCTGGGTGACCATGCCGATGCCGGCGGCCATCGCGTCGGCGGGTCCGTGCATCCGGATCTCGCTGCCGTCGACGAGGATCGACCCCGAGTCGGCCTGGCTGAGGCCGTAGAGGATGCGCGTGAGGGTCGACTTGCCGGCCCCGTTCTCGCCGAGCAGCGCGAGCACCTCGCCGGGGAGCACCCGGAGGTCGATCGAGTCGTTCGCCACCACCGCCCCGAAGGTCTTGGTGATGCCGCGGAGCTCAGCGAGCGGGCCCATCTCTACTCGCCCACGGTGGTGGAGCCGGCGGGCGCCTCCTCGTCGACGGGCGTCTCGAACTCGCCGGCGAGGATCTCCGCCTGGCGGGCCTCCACCGACGAGATGAGGTCGGCCGGCACCTCGAAGGCGGTCTCGGTGTTGAACGGTGCGAGCGACGATCCGCCGTTGATCATGAAGGAGAACTCGCCGAGGTTCGCGGCCTCGTAGCTGCCGTCCTCCACCGACTCCACGATCGCCTCGACGGTGGGCCGCATGTCCCAGAGCAGCGAACTCACGACGTGCTCGGGCGCCTCGGCCTGCTGGTCGACCATCATGCCGAACACCGGCAGCCCGTTCTCCTCGGCGGCCGCGATCACGCCGGCCCGCTCGGCGAAGAGCACGTCGGCGCCGCCCGCGATGGCGGCCTCGGCGGCCTGCTTGGCGGTGGCGGGGTCGAAGAAGGAGTTGATGAACGACACCGTCACGGTCGCCGACGGGTTCGTCTCCTGCGCCCCGGCGATGAAGGCGTTCACGATGCGGTTGACCTCGGGGATCGGCATGGCCGCGACCACGCCGATGGTGCCGGACTCGGTGAGGCCGCCTGCGGTCATGCCCGCGAGGTAGGCGGGGTCCTGCATCCAGTTGTCGAAGACGCTGAAGTTCGGAGCCTGCTCCTCGCCGCCCGAGCCGAAGGCGAAGGCGATGTCGGGGAAGTCGGCGGCCACGGCGCGCACGGCGTCCTCGGCGGCGAAGGCGTCGCCGATGATGATGTCGGGCTCCTGGTTGGCGATGATGTCGCGCAGTCCGCTCTCCATCTCGTCGGCGGTGGCGAGGTTGTCGACGTGCTGGTACTCGATCAGGCCGTCCTCGGCCGCGCTCTCGAGGGCGGCGTGGATGGCGCCGTCCCAGGGCTCCTCGAGGGGCGTCGCGAAGGCGCCGAACACCAGCGGGAGGCCGGAGTCGCCGCCCTCGGCGCCGGTCGAGGTCTCCTCGCCCGTGGTGCCGCCGCACGCGGCGACGCTCACGAGCACAGCGCCCGCGAGAGCGAGGGAAGCCACGCCACGGCCCAGGCGCCGAAAAGAGGAAGAGGAGGTGGAGGAGGAGCTGGCGGAACGGACGGGCATGCTGCGGGGGCGGAAACCGTGGATCATCGGGTGCCTCTCGGATTCATCGGGGGATGCGGTGCGGGAATCCTTCGAGACTAGGGGTCGCCGAGTCGCGCTCCCCAGGGGCAGAACGTCATTTCACGGCCGTAAACACCGGACACTCTGTACGGTGGAGCCATGCCCTTCACCGTGGCCGACCTGCTCGACCTCCCGTCGCTCCGCCGTGCCAGGCCTGAGATCGTGAGCGGCTCGGCGGCCATCGCGGTGCAGCCGGTGCGCTGGGTGCACACGAGCGAGATCTTCGAGATCGCGCCGCTCCTGAAGGGCGGCGAGGTGCTCCTCACCACGGGTCTCGGTCTCGTGGCCGTGTCTCCGGATGCGCGGCGCAGCTACATCGCCGACCTCGCGCGCGTGGGGGTCACCGCCCTCGTCCTCGAACTGGGGCGCACGTTCCCCGAGGTGCCCGCCGAGGTCGTCACCGAGGCGGCCAGGGTGGGGCTGCCGCTCGTGCTGCTGCACGGCGTGGTGCCGTTCATCGAGGTCACCGAGGCGGCGCACTCCCGCATCCTCGGGGGCGAGCTCGCCGAGCTGCGTGCGGCCGCCGGGGTGCGCGAGCACCTCCTCGCGGCGCTCGCCGAGAACCGGGGGCTCGCCGCCTTCATCGGCTCCGTGAGCGAGGCGGCCGGCTGCCCCGCCGGGCTCACCACCACCGCCGGCGAGCTCGTGGCGGGTGCGGAGCGCACGGCGGAGCAGGCCGGCGACGAACCGCACACCGCCGTCGTCACCGTGGGCGGAGAGGCGTGGGGGAGCCTCTCGCTGCATCCGGTGCCGGCACCGGAGCCGGGCTCACCGGGCGCGGCTGTGCTCCGAGCGGTGCTCGAGGTGGCGGTGCCGCTCGTGGCCGTGGAGGTGTCGCGCTCCGGTGGCGCGCCCGTCAGCAGGCACCAGGCGGGCGCCGACCTGCTTCGCGACATGGTCACGGGCCGCTACGTCTCCACGGGCGAGCTCGCCTCCCGGGCGGTGGGAGCCGGTCTCGTGGTGCGCCCCGGCCAGAAGGCGATCGCGATCTGCGTGCATCCGAGAGCCGCCCGCACGAGTGCGTCGAGCGTCGTGATCGCGGCGAGGGCGGTGGCCTCCCGGGTCTACGGCGCGGCCCTCGTGGCCGAGCACGAGGGCGACGTGCTGATCGGGGTGAGCACGCTCCCGCGCGAGCTCCGCCGCACGCTCGCGCGGTTCGCCGAGGAGCTCGAGGGCGAGCTCCGCTCGACCGTCGGCGGCGGGGTGATCGTGAGCGCCGGCAGCCCGGTCGACGACGTGCCCGCGCTCGTCAGCGTCTTCCCGAGCGCCCGCGAGACGGCGGCGCTCGCCGCCCGCCTCACGCCCTCGGCCACCGTGGTGCTGGCCGCCGACTTCGCGCTCTACCAGCTGCTCGTCTCCCTCGTCGACGACGAGGCGCTCGAGAGCTTCGTCACCGGTCAGCTCGGGGCGCTCCTCGCGCACGACGCGCGCACGGGAGCGGGACTCGTGATGACCCTCGACACCTACCTGGCGTCCGGCCTGTCGAAGACCCGCACGGCCGAGACCCTCGGCATCCGGAGGCAGACCCTCTACGGGCGGCTCGAGCGGATCGCGTCGCTCCTCGGTGGCCTCGACCTCGACAACCGCGAGCGCCGCACGGCCCTCGACCTCGCCCTCGTGAGCTGGCGGCTCCGGCTCGCCGCCGCGCAGCCCGCCCTGCTGCCCTGACCGCCCTGCTGCCCTGACCGCCCTGGCGCCCTCGCCGGGCGGCGTGCCTCAGAGGCCGTCGAGGTACCGCAGCAGGATGCCCTCGCGGAGCGCCCACGGCGATACCTCGAGCTCCTCCACGTCGTAGAGCTTCATGGCCGAGTGCAGCACCACGGCTCCCGCCACGATCTGGAACGTGCGGTCGGCGGTGATGCCGGGCAGCGCCTGGCGCGCCTCGGCGGGCATCTGCCCGAGGCGCGGGATCCAGTCCTTCAACTCGGAGCGCCGGAGCGTCACCCGGTCCTCCCCGCCGGAGGGGTTCGGCCGGCTCGAGCCCGCCAGCCGGGCGAGCGAGCGGATGGTCTTCGACGAGCCGACCACGTGCGAGTAGGCGGGCTGCGACGCGAACAGCGGCAGCGCATCCGCTCTCATGACGGCGCGCGAGTGCGCCCGCAGCTCGAGCATCTGCGCGGGCGTCGGCGGGTCGTCGGGAAAGAACTGCACGGTCGTGCGGCCGGCGCCGAGGGGCAGCGAGACGGCGACGTCGGGGTACTCGTCCGAGCCCGCCGCGATCTCGAGCGAGCCGCCGCCGATGTCGAAGAGCAGGATGTTGCCCGACGACCAGCCGTACCACCGGCGGATGGCGAGGAAGGTCAGCCGCCCCTCGTCCTCGCCCGTCAGCACCCGCAGGGTCACGCCGGTGGCCTCGGCGATGTGGGCGAGCACCGCCTCGCCGTTGGCGGCCTCCCGGAGCGCCGAGGTGGCCATCGGCAGCAGCTCGTCGATGCCCTCCCGCCGCGCCACCTCGGTGGCGGCCGAGATCGCGGCGACGATGGCGGCCACGCCCTCGTCGCTGATCGAGCCGTCGGGCTCGAGGTAGCGCATGAGCCGCAGCACCGACTTGTGCGACGCCATCGGCACGGGCCGGGCCCCCGGATGCGCGTCGACCACGATCAGATGGACGGTGTTGGAACCTACGTCGAGCACTCCGAGTCTCACGCCCACGACCCTAGCGGAGGGCGCGCCGTAGACTGGACCGGTGCCAGTGAACCCCGACCTCATCGACCACGAGTTCGAGAAGACCTCCCCCTACCTGGTCGGTCGCGAGAAGGTGCGCGAGTTCTCCCGCGCCGTCTTCGCCTCGAACCCGGTGCACCTGAGCGTCGAGGCGGCCAGGAACGCGGGCTACCCCGACCTCGTGGCGCCCCCCACCTTCGCCATCGTCGTGCAGCAGCTCACCCTCGACCAGCTCTTCACCGTGGAGGATGCCGGGATCGAGCTCACCCACGTGGTGCACGGGTCGCAGCAGTTCGGCTACTCCCGCCCCATCGTGGCGGGTGACGAGCTCACCGCGCAGCTCCGCGTCACGAGCATCAAGACCCTCGGCGGCAACGCGATGGTCACGGCCGAGACCGCCGTGCACGACGTCGACGGCGAGCACGTCGTGACCGCCACCTCCACCCTCGTCGTCAGGGGAGACGCATGACCGCCGCACACGAAGACCTCGGCCTGACCCACATCGGGGCGGATGCGCACGCCGGCCTCGAGATCGTGCACGAGTACGAGGTGGGCGACATCGTCGCCGAGGCCACCTACCCGCTCACCCGCGAGTCGCTCGTGCGGTATGCGGGCGCCTCGGGCGACTTCAACGCCATCCACTACCGCGACGACGTCGCGGCCGAGGTGGGTCTGCCCGGTGTGCTCGCGCACGGCATGCTCACGATGGGCCTCGCCATCCAGCCGGTCGTCGACTGGCTCGGCGACCCCGCGCTCGTGGCCGACTACCAGGTGCGCTTCACGCGCCCCGTCGTGGTCGATCCGGTCACCGGAGCCGAGATCACGGTCGAGGCCAAGATCGCCCAGCTCGACGAGGAGGCCGGCACCGCGCGCGTCGACCTCACGGTCTCGGTGGAGGGCGCGACGGTGCTCGGCAAGGCGCAGGTGCGCGTCACGCTGCCATGACGGGCCCATTCGAATCCGGGACGACCGAGCCTGGTGCCGCGGAGCCCAGCTTGACTGAGTCCGGCGCGCCCCAGTCCGACGCGCCGCTCGCCGGCTTCACCACCCTCCGCGTCGGCGGCCCCGCCGCCCGCCTCGTCACGGCCACGACCGAGCCCGCCCTCCTCGAGCTCGCCCGCGAGACCTGGGCCGAGGGCGGCGACTGGTTCGTGCTGGGCGGCGGCTCCAACGTGGTCGTCGGCGACGACGGCTTCGACGGCACGGTCATCCGCGTCGCCACCCGCGGCATCGCCCAGCTCCCCGCGCCGGAGGGCCTCGTGCGCCTGCGCGTGCAGGCGGGCGAGCCGTGGGACGACCTCGTGCGTCACACCGTCGAGCACGGCCTGAGCGGCATCGAGGCCCTCTCCGGCATCCCCGGTTCCACGGGTGCCGCGCCCATCCAGAACATCGGCGCCTACGGCCAGGAGGTCTCCTCCGCCATCGTCTCGCTCGACTTCCTCGACGAGATCACCGGCGAGGTGCGGCGCATGCCCCTCGACGAGCTCGAGCTGTCGTACCGCTCGAGCGTCTTCAAGCGCGGCCTCCGCGGCATCGTGCTCTCGGTCACCTTCGAGCTGCAGGATGCCTCCGGCGGTCTGAGCGCGCCCGTCGCCTACGCGCAGCTCGCGGCCACGCTCGGCGTGGAGGTGGGCGGGCGACTGCCCATCCGCGACGTGCGTGACGCCGTGCTCGGCCTCCGCGCCTCGAAGGGCATGGTGCTCGATGCCGGCGATCCCGACTCGTTCAGCGCGGGCTCGTTCTTCACCAACCCCATCGTCACCGAGAACTTCGCCCGCACGCTGCCCGCCTCGGCGCCGCGCTGGCAGGTCGAGCCCGAGGAGCCGGCCGTCGTCATCCCGCTCGACGGCGACAGCCTTCCCGTCGACCAGCCCGAGCGGATCGCCGAGTACCACGTGAAGCTCAGCGCCGCGTGGCTGATCGAGCACGCCGGCATCCGCAAGGGCTTCGCGCTGCCGGGTTCCACGGCCGCGATCTCCTCCAAGCACACGCTCGCCCTCGTCAACACGGCGGCGGGGAGCGGTGGGGGCAGTGCCGCCGACATCGCCGAGCTGGCCCGCTACGTGCAGGGCCGGGTGCTGGCCGAGTTCGGCGTGCTGCTCCAGCCCGAGCCGGTGTTCCTCGCCCACGAGCTGTAACCGCGCCCCGCGCCGCCCGCGTCGCGTGCTGCTGCGCCTCATCGCGCCCCTGAAGCACCTCTTGCGCGCGCCCGCGCCATCCGGCAATGTGTACATCGTTCACATTCCTGCTCCACGCACACGTGAGAGCACATTCAGGGGAGACCGGTTGATCCACGCACGAGGGCTCGCGCGCACCTTCGAGGGGCGCGGCCGGGGCAAGGCACAAGAAGAGGTGAAGGCCGTCGCCGGAGTCGACATCGACTTGGCGGAGGGTGAGATCGTGGGCTTCCTCGGCCCGAACGGCGCGGGCAAGACCACGACGCTCCGCATGCTCACGACGCTGCTGAAGCCCACGGCCGGCAGCGCCACGGTGGCCGGATTCGACGTGGCGACCCAGTCGCAGCAGGTGCGCCGGAGCATCGGCTACGTCTCGCAGAGCGGATCGACCTCGCCCGAGGCGCGCGCCGGCGAGGAGGTCGTGGACCACGGCATGCTCTACGGCATCAGCCAGAAGCAGGCCGAGAGCCGAGGCCGCGAGCTCTTCGAGCAGCTCGACCTCGAGGGCCTCTGGGAGCGCAAGCCCCAGGCCATGTCGGGCGGCCAGCGCCGCCGCCTCGACACCGCGATGGGCCTCGTGCACGACCCCACCCTCGTCTTCCTCGACGAGCCCACCACGGGGCTGGATCCGCAGGCCCGTGCCAATCTCTGGACCCACATCAGCGACCTCCGCACGAGGCGCGGCGCCACGATCTTCCTCACCACCCACTACCTCGACGAGGCGGATGCCCTCTGCGACCGCATCCTCGTGATCGACCACGGCTCGATCGTGGCGAGCGACACACCGGATGCGCTGAAGCGGCAGGTCGCGGGCGACCTCGTCTCGCTCGTGGTGGCCGACGCGTCGAAGGCCGCAGCGGCCGCGGAGCTGCTCGGCCGCATCGCCGACACCGAGGTGGAGGTGACCGGTGCCCAGGCCGGTGCCGCCGTGAGCGCTCGTGTGCGAGGCGCCGGCCACGAGGTCGCCGGCCTCATCCGCGGCCTCGACGCTGCGGGCATCGACCTCGAGTCGATCGAGGTGCGCCGCCCCACCCTCGACGACGTCTTCCTCGACCTCACCGGCCGATCCCTTCGCGAGCAAGGAGCCTGACCCGTGTTCTGGAGAGAGACCTACATCGTCTTCCGCCGTCAGCTCCGGATGGCGCTGCGGAACCCCGCCTGGGTGATCATCGGCCTCGTGCAGCCGATCCTCTACCTGTGCCTGTTCGGCCCGCTGCTCGAGCCGCTCGCCGGCACCCTCGGCGCCGAGAACGCCTACACGCTCTTCGTGCCCGGCCTCCTCGTGCAGCTCGGGCTCTTCGGAGCGCTGTTCGCGGGCTTCGGCCTCATCGCCGAGTGGCGGGCCGGCGTGATCGAGGCCGAGCGCGTGACGCCGGCCAGCCGCACCGCCCTGCTGCTCGGGCGCATCCTGCGCGACGTGCTGCAGCTGTTCGTGCAGGGCCTCGTGCTCATCGGGCTCGCGTTCCTGTTCGGCCTCACGGGCTCGCTGCCCGGCATGGCGCTCGGTCTCGTGCTCACGGTGCTGCTGGGTGCCGCGTGCGCGGCGGCCTCGAACGCGCTCGCCCTCACCACGAAGAGCGAAGACGTGATGGCGCCGGTGATCAACAGCGTCGCCCTGCCCGTGCTGCTGCTCTCGGGCATCCTGCTGCCCATGACCATCGGCCCGCAGTGGCTGCAGGTGGTGAGCGACTTCATGCCCACGAAGTACATCGTGAACGCCATCCGCGAGCTGTTCACGGGAGACTTCTGGACGATCACGACGATGTGGGGAGTCCTCTGGACCCTCGTGCTCTTCGCCGCGGGGCTCTGGGTGGGCACCCGCACGTTCCGCCGCGAGAACGCGTAGCAGCACGCCCGACGCGGCCGGCTCGCCCGGCTGCTCTGACCGGCGCGCCCCATCCGGTCAGAGCAGCCGCAGCTCCATCGCCTTCGTGACCGCGCGGGTGCGGTCCGAGACCTCGAGCTTCTCGAAGATGTGCTGCAGGTGCGTCTTCACGGTCGCCTCGCCGATGAAGAGCGCCCGGCCGATCTCGGGGTTGCTGCGGCCCGCCGCCACCTGCGTGAGCACCTGGAGCTCGCGGGCGCTGAGCGAGGGCCGGCTCGCGGGCGCACTGCGCATCCGCTCGACGAGCTTCGTGGCGATCGAGGGGGCCAGCACGGTCTCGCCGGCCGCGACCGAGCGCACCCCGGCGAGGATCTCCTCCTCGGGCGCGGCCTTCAGCAGGTAGCCGCTCGCACCGGCCTCGATCGACTCGAGGATGTTCTCGTCGGTCTCGTAGGTCGTGAGCACGAGCACCCGGATGCCGGGATCGCGCTCGATGATGCGGGCGGTCGCCTGCTCGCCGCCGAGGCCGGGCAGCCGCAGGTCCATGAGCACGACGTCGGGCCGGAGCTCGGCCGCGCGCTCGACCGCGGTGAGGCCGTCGGCGGCCTCGCCCGCCACCTCGATGCCGTCGGCGCTCTCGAGCAGCGCCACGATGCCGCTGCGGACGATCGGGTGGTCGTCGACCACCAGCACCCGGATGCTCCCTGCGCCGTCGGTCATGTCCCGCTCTCTCCCTGCCCTGCCGGCTCCGCGGCGGCGATGGACGCCACCAGCTCGGTGCCGCCGCCCACGACTCCCGTCACCCTCAGTGTGCCGCCCACGAGGGCGAGCCGCTGCCGCATCCCCTCGAGCCCGAAGCCGCTCGAGGGGGTCACGTCGTCGGCGATCCCCCGGCCGTCGTCCTGCACGGTGAGCACGAGCCGCCGCTCGCTCCCGGCGCCCGCGTGCACGAGGGTGAGCCGTGCGTGCTCCGCGCCGGAGTGCTTCCGCACGTTGGCGAGGGCCTCCTGGGCCGAGCGCAGCAGCACGACCTCGCGGTCGCGGGGGAGCGGCCCCACCTCCTCGAAGCGCGTGGCGATCCGGATGCGGGTCTCCCGCTCGAAGGCCGTCACGAGGCGCTCGAGCGCGTGCACCAGACCGCCGTCGACGGGCACGGGGGCGCTCGCGGCCACGAGGGCGCGGGTCTCGGTGAGGGCCTCGCGCGCCACCTCCTCGATCAGCGCGAAGTCGGCCTGCACCGCGGGGTCGGCCTGCACCGCGGGGTCGGGCTGCACCGCGGGGCCGGCCTGTGCGTCGGGGTCGGCCTGCGCCGCGGGGCCGGCCTGCATTGCGGAGTGGGCGCGGTTGCGGCCGCGCTGGGCGAGCATCACCACGCTCGTGAGGTTCTGCGCGATCGTGTCGTGGAGGTCGAGCGCGAGCCGCTCGCGCTCGGCGCCGGCCCCCGCCTCGCGGTGCAGCGCGGCGAGCTGGTCCTGCGCCGCGGTGAGCTCGGCGAGCAGCCGCGTGTTCTCATCGCCCTTCCGCAGCGCGAGCGTGAACCACACCCCGATCCCCACGCCGAGCCCGAGAGAGACGCCCTCGATCACGACCGCCTGCATGAGCGCGTCGATCCCGCCGCCGAAGCACACGAAGAAACCGACCGCGGTGGCGACCGACAGCACGGTGCAGGCCACGATCGGCCGACCCATCCGCGGGCTCGGCAGCAGCAGCCAGAGCAGGGGGAACGCGATGCACTGGAGCACGGCCATGTTGGGGGAGAACGCGGTGCCCACGGCGACGGTCACGAGGAGGGCGACCGCGAGCGGGAGGCGCCAGCGCTCCTCGTCGAGGCCGCGCCGTCCCACCACCGCGTAGAACACGGCGAAGGCCGCGAGCAGGGCGAGAGCGGCCGGCGTCATCCACGGTTCGGCGGTCGCGGTCACCGCGACGAGTGCGCCCACGAGCAGCACGGCACCGAGCACCACGACGTGCCACCACCGGTTCCCGCTCACCGCACCGCCCCCCGATCCTCCTGCCCCATCATCGCCCCTCACGGCCGTGCCCGTCCTGTCCCGGCCGGCCTCGGCCCGTGGCGGCCCGGATCCGGTGCTCAGGTGTCCTTCCGGATCCACCGGAACGTCACCTTGCAGACCACCAGCCCCACCACGAGCCAGAGGCCCAGCACGATCGCCACGAGCGGCAGGTTCCACTCCCCGCCGGGCTCCGCCGTGGCGAAGTACTCCGGCAGCAGGGCGGCGCGCATGCCCTGCGCGATCCACTTGAGCGGGAACACGCTCGCGATCGCCTGCAGCCACCCGGGCAGCATCGTGAAGCTCAGGAAGACGCCCGAGATGAACTGCAGCACGATCAGCGGCGGGATGATCACGGCGGTCGCGCTCTTGCCGCTCCGGGGCAGCCGCGAGATGGCGATGCCGAGCACGGCGGCGGTGACGATGCCGAGGAGATACACCCAGGCGAAGGTGAGCCAGCTTCCCGGATCCGTCGGCAGGTCGACCCCGAAGGCCAGCTGGGCGAGCAGCAGCAGGAGCGCGACCTGGGCGGCCGAGGTCACGAACACCTGGCCGAGCTTCCCGATGAAGTACGACAGCACCGGCAGCGGCGTGCCCGCGAGGCGTTTCAGCGTGCCGTCGCCGCGCTCCATCGCGATGTCGACGCCGAGGTTCTGCACACCGCTCAGCAGGATGCCCGCGGCGACCATGCCGGGCAGGTAGTAGGCGGCCTGCGAGATGCCGCCGGTGCCGTCGGGCCTGGCGCCCACCTCGCCGAGCGAGCCGAAGGCCACCGAGAAGATGCTCAGCAGCACCACCGGGAAGAGGAAGGTGAAGAAGACGGTGTCGCCGGCGCGGAAGTAGACGCGCGTCTCGTAGACGATGCGGGAGGCGCCCAGGCGCAGGGCCCGCAGGGGGCCGAAGCGC
>NZ_JAHFUY010000154.1 GCF_023264895.1 Herbiconiux sp.
GCCGGACGCCGCCGGAACCCGAACACCACGGCCACGTCGCGCGCATCCCGCTCCGCGAACTCCTCGGCGATCGTCTGCCCCGGCTGCGGCACGAGCAGCACGTCGTCGCGCCCCTGCGTGAGCTGCTCGCGCAGGTGCAGCGCGAGCGCGTAGCCGTTGCGGAGCCCGACCACCGAGACCGTGCGCGACCGCACGAGCAGCGACGTCACCTGCTCGAGCCGCTCCGGACCGAGCGCGTCGAGACACCGCCGCAGGTTCTCGACCTCCCGCACGAGATGCGCCGAGAGGTCGGCCGAAGCACCGGGGGTCGCCCCGCCTACAGGCGCCCCGGACGAGCGCAGCGAGCGGGCGTGCTCCCGCACCTCCTGCGCGTTCTCGAACCCCAGCCGCCGGAACAGCCGCGACACGGTGGCCTTCGACACCCCGCTCCGCTGCGCGAGCTCGGTGCCGGAGTACACGGCGAGGTCGCTCAGGTGATCCAGGATGAAGTCGGCCGCCCGCTGCTCCTGCGGCGACAGCTCGCCGTAGGAGCGGTCGATCCGCTGCCCGATGTTCATGGGGGCCGTGTCGGTCACGGCGCCACCGACCCGCCCACAGCATCCGGAGACACACCCGGAGCCGCACCCGGAGCCGCCGCGTCTGCAACCGACGCCGCCAGCGCCAGCACCGCCGCCTCGAACGCGTCGATCGTGGCGGCCACGTCGGCTTCCGTCACGAACTCCTCCGGATGATGCGACACCCCGCCCTCGCACCGCACGAACAGCATCCCGATCTCGGTGATCGACGCGATCGCCATCGCATCGTGGCCCGCCTTCGAGAACAGCGACATCGGCCGCGCATCACCCGTCGACCGGATGCCCTCGGCCACGACCCCGCGCAGCCGCGCGCTGCAGACGGCCGCGGGCGCCGAGTGCGTCTCGACGCTCGACCAGCTCAACCGCCGCTGCCCGCAGATGTCGGTGAGCAGGCCCTGGATGACGGTCCAGATGCGGTCGCGCTCGCTGTCGTACTCGCCGCGCAGGTCGAGACTGAACTCGACCTTGCCCGGGATGACGTTGACCGCATCCGGGAACACCTCGAGGTGCCCCACGGTGGCGATGAGCTGCGCCGAGCGGGCGAGCCGCTCGATCGCGATGATGGCATCCGCGGCCCCGGCGAGCGCATCGCGCCGCCGCTCGTAGGGAGTGCCGGAGTGGCCGGCCTTGCCGAGGACGGTGATCATGAAGCGACGGGCACCCGCGATCGAGGAGACGATCCCGAGGGCCTTGTCGGCGTCCTCGAGGTAGGGGCCCTGCTCGATGTGGGCCTCGAGGTAGCCCACGAACTCCTCGGGCCGGCGCGCTGCGTCGCCGATCCGGGCGGGGTCGAGGCCCCAGGCGGTGAAGGCGTCGCGGAGGCTCACGCCGTCCTCGCCCTCGAGCTCCCACCAGGCGTCGTCCCAGGTGCCCGCGAGGGCCCGGCTGCCGAGCAGGGCGCGGCCGAAGCGGGTGCCCTCCTCATCGGCGAACGCGACGACCTCGAGCGCGAACGGCAGCGCACGACCCGACGAGCGGATGCGCTCCACCACCGCGATCGCCGACAGCACCCCCAGGATGCCGTCGTACTTCCCGGCCGCCGGCACGGTGTCGAGGTGGCTGCCGAGCAGCAGCGCCGGGAGTCCGTCGACCGCGCCCTCGAGCCGCCCGCAGAGGTTGCCGGCGGCGTCCTGCCACGTCGCGAGGCCGGCATGCCGCATCCACTGCTCGGCGAGGGCGTTGACCTCGGCGTGCTCCTTCGAGAGGTAGACCCGCTCGATCAGACCGTCGGGCATCGAGCTGTGCGTGGCGAGCTCCTCGCAGCGGGCGAGCACAGCGGATGCGGTGGTCGCGTCATCCGGGCGCGCCACGGATGCGGCGGCCGCGTCATCCGCCCCCGTCACGCCGCCGCCCCCGCATCCTGGTACACGTCGTACGCGGCGCTCACCCCGCCACCGCCCACGACCGGCGCACCGTGCCGCCGCAGCACCTGCTCGAGCGACGCGAGCGTGGTGAGCACGGCATCCTTCCGGGCGTTGTACCCCATCGTCCCGATCCGCCACACCTTGCCGTGCAGCGGGCCGAACGAGGTCCCGATCTCGATGCCGAAGTCGGTGAGCAGCTCGCCGCGCACGGCGTCGCCGTTCACCGCGGCCGGGATCTCGACGGCCACGACGTTGTTCATGCGGTGCTCGAGGTCTCCGAACACCGTGAGCCCGAGGCCGCCGACCCCGGCGAGCATCGCGCTGCCGTGCAGCCGGTGGCGCTCCACCGCGTTCTCGATGCCCTCCTCGACCAGCAGCCGGGCGCACTCGCGCGCGCCGTAGAGCATGCTCGTGGCCTCGGTGTGGTGGTTCAGCCGCTTGGCACCCCAGTAGTCGAAGATCATGGCGAGGTCGAAGTAGTTCGAGCGGATGCGCCGGTCGGTGCTCGCGGCGATCTCGTCGGCACTGCCCGCGATGCCGGCCTCGATGCTCTTGCGGCTCTCGATGACCTCGACGGCGCGGGGCGAGAAGGTGGCGGGAGCCGATCCGGAGGGCCCGCCGAGGCACTTCTGCAGGCCGGCCGTCACGGCGTCGAGCCCGAGCTCGTCGGCGGCGAAGGTGTTGCCGGCGAGCGAGGCGGTGACGTCGGTGTAGAAGAGCACGCCGTGCTTCTCGCACAGCGCGCCGAGGCCCTCGAGGGGCTGGGCCGCGGTGGTGCTCGTGTCGCCGTGCACGACGGCGAGCAGCGTGGGCTTCGTGGCCACGATCGCCCGCTCGATCTCGGCCTCGGTGAACACCGTGCCCCACTCGCGCTCGATCACGTGCACCTCGGCGCCGGCCCGCTCGGCGATCTCGCCGAGGAGGTGCCCGAAGCGCCCGAAGATCGGCACGAGCACGCGGTCGCCCGGCGCCACGAGCGACACGATCGCGGCCTCGATGCCGGCGCGCGAGGTGCCGTCGATGAGGAGAGTCTGCTCGTTCTGGGTCTGGAACACCGAGCGGTAGAGCGCCATCGTCTCGTTCATGTACGAGGTCATGGCGGGGTCGTACTGCCCCACGAGCTGCGCCGACATGGCCCGCAGCACCCGCGGGTCGGCGTTGATGGGCCCGGGCCCCATGAGCAGTCGCGGCGGCGGGTTGATCGGCAGGCTGGACATGACGGCTCCTCGAAATCTCTGTTTCTCCGCCCCCATCCTACGAAACAGGTGTTTCAGCCGTGTTTCGGATGCACGGACTCACAGGGCACGACGCCCCGATGTGCCGTCCCCGAGGTCGGCAGCCACGGAGGCGGCGAGGTCGATGAGGGCGAGGTCGGAGCCTCGGGGCCCCACGAAGCAGAGCCCCACCGGCTCCGGCACGCGCATCAGCGGCGCCGAGACGGCCGGGTAGCCCCCGGTGCCCGCCACCGAGGTCATGCGCAGGGTGGCCGCCCGCACCGCCTGGATGTCACCGGGCGTCGCGGTGAGCGCCGGGGCCGCCGACGAGGCCGAGGGCAGCAGCAGCACCCGACCGTCGAGCACCCGGTCGAAACGCTCCCGAGCCTCGGCGAGCACGGCCCTCGCCTCCGCCTCCGTGTCGGCGGTCACGGCCGCCGCGATGTCGAACCGCTCCGCGATGTCGGGCCCGAGCACGCCGGGGTGCACCTGCACCCACTCCCCGTGCTGCCGCCAGGCCTCGGCCCCCTGCACCACACGGAAGGCCGCGAAGACGGCGTCCAGGTCGCCCAGGTCCACCTCGTCGAGCAGCAGGCCGCCCTGTGCGTCATCCGTGCCCCGGATCGCGGGCTCCCGGATGAGCGCGTCGAACGCCACGCGCACTCCGGGCTCGCAGCTCGCGATGATGTCCCGCGACACGGCGAACCGCCTCGCGAGCGGCGTCGCGGCACCTACTGCGTTCGCTCGGGCTGCTCCGGCATCGCCGTCGCCACCGCCGTCGCCACCGCCGTCGCCACCGCCAGCGCCACCGCCACCGAGGGTCGCGGCCGCCGCCGCGCGCAGCGCCGCCGCGGACCGCGTGAGCCACCCCACCGTGTCGAACGACGGCGCGAGCGGCAGCATCCCCGCCGCACTCACGGCACCGTGCGTGGTCCGGATGCCCCACAGCCCCTGATACGACGCCGGCACCCGGATCGACCCACCCGTGTCCGTGCCGAGCCCGATCGTCGCCTGCCCGAGCGCCACCGCCGAGGCCGGACCACTGGAGGAGCCGCCCGGGATCGCCCCGGTCACGGCACCGTTCGGCGGCGTCCCGTAGTGCACGTTGCGGCCGGCGATGCTGTAGGCGAACTCATCCGTCTGCGCGATCCCCTGCACCGAGGCGCCGGCCGCACGCAGGGCCCGAACGGCCTCCGCGTCGACCTCGGCCACGGCCGCCCCTGCGAGGTACTCCGGCACCCCGGCACCG
>NZ_JAHFUY010000090.1 GCF_023264895.1 Herbiconiux sp.
GCGGCCTCGGCCAGCGCGGGCAGCAGCGCCGGAGCGTTCGGCCCCACGAGGGCGTCGACGCCGCGGGCCTCGAGGGCCGTCACCGACCCGGCGGCCGCGGAGGCGTCTCCGGCGTCGGCGTGCACGAGGTGCACGGGCCCGCCGTTCACTCCGCCCGCCTGCTGGATGTCGCGTGCGGCGAGCTCTGCGCCCGCGAGCGAGGGCGCGCCGAGCGCGGACTCGGCGCCCGACAAGGGCACGACGAGCCCGATCAGCAGGGTGCCGTCGCCCGAGGGGATGGGCTGCGCCATCGTGGGGATCGGCGTCGGCGAGGAGGGGGTCGCCGCGTCGGCGCCACCGCCGCCACCGAAGCATCCGGTCAGCACGAGGCCGAGAGAGGCGGCCAGCACAGCGGTGGCCGAGACACGGAGGAGGACGGTGTGAGTCATGCTCGCATCACCCTATCGGTCCCTCCACGGCGGCCGAGGCCGCACCGCGCGCGCGTCCGGCGGCACGCACCATGTCGATCACGAGGATGACGAGGGCCACCCAGACGATGACGAATCCGGCCCAGCGCTCGGGTGGCATGGGCTCCCCGAGCACCGCGACGCCGATCACGAACTGGATGACGGGGGCGATGAACTGCACGAGCCCGACCCAGATCAGCGGCAGACGCCGGGCGGCCGCCGCGAACAGCAGGAGGGGCAGTGCCGTCGCCACGCCGGAGAGCACGATGAGCACGCTGTGCCCCCAGCCCGCGCTGCCGAGCACGATCCCGCCGGGGCCGAACTGGCCCACCAGCACGAGCACCACCACGGCCACGGGCGCGAGCCACGCCGTCTCGAGCGTCAGCCCGCTCACGGCGTCGACCCGCGGGCCCACATGCTTCTTGACGAGGCCGTAGGAGCCGAAGGAGCCAGCGAGCACGAGCGCGACCCAGGGCACCGAGCCGTGGCCGAACGCCAGCACGAGCACGGCGACCACGCTGATCGCGATGGCGACCCACTGCATCCGTCTCAGCCGCTCGTGCAGCACGAGCACGCCGAGCAGCACGGTGACGATCGGGTTGATGAAGTAGCCGAGCGAGGTCTCGACCACCTGGCCCGCGAGGGTGGCGAGGATGTAGGTCTGCCAGTTGATGTAGATCAGCACGGCGGCCACGGCCATCAGCCCGAGCAGGCGGCCCTGGCGTGCGATGGCGAGGAAGGCGGGCCAGGCCCGCGTGACGGTCAGCAGCAGCGCGCAGAACACCAGGGAGAAGAGGATGCGCCAGCCGACGATCTCGAAGCCCGATGCGGGCCGCAGCAGGAGGAAGTAGAGCGGGAAGATCCCCCACAGCGCATAGGCGCCGACGGCGTTGATGAGCCCGGACCGGAACTTCTCCGACTCGGTGCCTGCGATGGCGAGCGGAGACGGTGGCACCGCGTCACTCTACTCCGGAACGCGAAGAACCCGGGCGGCCGAAGCCACCCGGGTTCTCAGAGCGTGAGCTGCGTCAGCGCACCACGACGGCGAGCACGTCGCGAGCCGAGAGCACGAGCAGGTCCTCTCCGCCGTACTTCACCTCGGTTCCGCCGTACTTGGAGTAGATGACCTTGTCGCCGACGGCGACGTCGAGCGGAACGCGGTTGCCGTTGTCGTCGATGCGGCCGGGGCCGACGGCGACGACTTCACCCTCCTGGGGCTTCTCTTTCGCGGTGTCGGGGATGACGAGACCGGAAGCAGTGGTCTGCTCAGCTTCGACCTGCTTGATGACGATGCGATCCTCGAGCGGCTTGATGGAGACCGACACGGTTGACCTCTTCTTTCTCAGTTTCAAAACGTCTGGGTTAGCACCCTCACACCGAGAGTGCTAATGCGAGTTTAGAGGCACCTCTGGCACTCGCGCAACGTGAGTGCCAGAGGATGACGCCTCGTGGCGCCCGCCCCTTGGTACCGTTGCCGGATGGATTCCGCCGAGCTCTCGCACCTCTTCACCGCCGAGGGCCTGAGGCTGGTCGACGAGCTGCCGCCGTATTCCTCCCTCGATCCCGTCGCCCAGGTCTCCGCACTGCGGAAGGCCGGTCATCCGCCCGAGCTCGTCACCGCCGTGCTCACCCAGGCGCGGCTGCGGGAGAAGGCCGCGGCGAAGTTCGGAGACTTCGCCTCCCGCCTGCTCTACACCCAGGCGGGTCTCGAGCAGGCCACCCGGTTGCCGATCGCTGCACTGCACGCCGGGCGCTTCCGGGCCGCCGGGGTGCGCAGGGTGGCCGACCTCGGCTGCGGGCTCGGCACCGACGCCCTCGCCATCGCCGCGCTCGACATCCCGGTCGTCGCGGTCGAGCTCGACGAGGTCACGGCCGCCATCGCCGCCTACAACCTCGCCGCCTTCCCGCACGTGGAGGTCGTGCACGGCGACGCGGAGACCTTCGATCTCGCCGCGGCCGGCGTCGACGCGGTCTACCTCGATCCCGCGCGGCGCTCGGCGGGCTCCGGGTCCACCACACGGCTCACGCGGCCCGAGGACTACTCCCCCTCGATCGACTTCGCCTTCGGCCTCGCCGCCGAGCGCCCGGTCGGCGTCAAGCTCGGTCCGGGCTTCGACCGGGAGCTCATCCCCTCCGACGCGGAGGCCCAGTGGGTCTCGGTCGACGGCCAGCTGGTCGAGATGGGGCTCTGGTTCGGTGCGCTCGCCCGCCCGGGCATCCGCCGCTCCGCCCTCGTGATCTTCGGCGGTTCACCTGCCGAGCTCACGGCAGAGGCCGACAGCCCCGACGCCGAGGTGCGCGAGCTCGGCGACTACCTCTACGAGCCCGACGGTGCCGTCATCCGTGCCCGGCTCATCGGCGCTCTCGCCGAGCGGCTCGACGCGGGGATGGTCTCGGCCTCGATCGCCTACCTGACCGCCGACACCCTCACGCCCACACCGTTCGCGCGGGCGTTCCGGGTGCTCGAGCGCCTGCCGGCCGGCGAGGGCGCCCTCAAGAAGGCGCTCCGGGAGCGGCGCATCGGCACCCTGGAGATCAAGAAGCGCGGCATCGACGTCGATCCCGCTTCGCTCCGCACCCGTCTCGCGCTGAAGGGCCCCGAGTCCGCCACTCTCGTGCTCACCCGCATCGACGGCGCGCATGCTGCGCTGCTCGTCGAGCGGGCTGACGTGTGAGTGACGGATCCGGGGCCCTTCGAGGGTCTGCCGCGGCCCGCTCAGCCGGGGATCAGTAGGAGTAGTACGAGCTGCCCGCTCCCGCCGCGGCGATGATCACCACGATGAAGATGATGTAGGCGATGACGGCGAGCACCGCGAGGCCGGTGAACACGTACGACAGGATGAGCCCCGCCTTCGCGAGCCCACGGCCGGACTCCCCCGTGCGGTCGATCTGCTTGAGCGCGATGTGGCCGGTGACGATGCCCGCGATCGAGAAGAGGAACGCCAGGATGATCGTGATGATCGCGAGCGTGTTCGTGGGCGGCGCAGCCGGGCCCTGGTAGGCGTTGTACGGCTGCTGGCCCTGGGGCGGCTGGTAGCCGGGAGGGGCCTGCTGGTAGCCGGGGTTCGCCGGCGGGGCCGGGTAGCCGGTCGGGGGCTGCTGGTAGCCGCCGGGAGCCTGGGGCTGCTGGTAGGAGGGCGCCGGCGGCTTCTCGAGGTTCGGCGCCGCGGGGGCGGCGGGGTAGCTCGGCGGCGGCGGAGTGTAGGAGGGCGCCGGCGGCGGGCCGGACTGCCCGGGCGGCGTGACCGGGGGAACGGGAGGCTCTCCGGCCGACGGGGTGGGGTTGTTCGTGTCGCTCACAAGGAACGCCCTTCTGCGAAGTGGCCGATGCGGCCGCGGACTTCGGGTCGGTTACCAGACTAGGCGCAGGTGGCTCGCTCGCCACCTGCGCCGTGCACGTCAGTACGTGGTGATCGTGGTGCTCGACGCCGCGATGACCACGGAGACGATGATGAGGATGATGCCGAGCACGAGCGAGATCGCGCCGATGATGATGCCGGCGAGCGCGAGCCCACGGCCGTTCTCGCCGGTCTTCTTGATCTGGTTCAGGGCGATGGCGCCGAGGATGATCGCGATGACGTTGAAGCCGAGGATCGAGATGACGAGCGAGACGATCGCGAGGACGTTCGTCTTCTGGGCTGCAGGCACCGCTGCGTAGCCGGGGGTGGATTCAGTCAAGGGAGGGCTCCAATTCGCCTGGGATGACAAGGACGGCACCCATCGTGACAGGCTCGCTGAGAAAGTGTCAATGCGAGGCGTCACACTCGCTCACGGTGGAGCCCCGGCCTGGAAGGCGCGGTCTAGCTCCTCGCGACCTGGATCTCGGTGACGGGAAGAGTCGAATCGGCACCGAAGCCGAGCTCCGACGGCCGGTGCCCCGCCATGATCAGCTGCGCGCCGAGGGCGGCGATCATGGCGCCGTTGTCGGTGCAGAGCGACAGCGGCGGGATGCGCAGGGCGACACCGGCGAGTCCGGCCCGGCGAGCGGCCTCCTCGCGCACGCGCGCGTTCGCCACCACGCCGCCGCCGAGCAGCAGGCGGGGGATGCCGAAGTCGGCCGCCGCGCGGAACGCCTTGGTGAGCAGCACATCGACCACGGCCTCGCGGAAGCTCGCCGCCACGTCGGCGACGGGCACCTCCTCCCCCGCGTCCTCCGCCCGCTCGACCCACCGCGCCACCGCCGTCTTGAGACCCGAGAACGAGAAGTCGTAGCGGTGCTTCGCGTCGTCCTTCTGCTGCATGAGCCCGCGTGGGAAGTGGATCGCCTTCGGGTCGCCATCGGCAGCCACCCGGTCGATCTGCGGCCCGCCGGGGTAGGGCAGGCCCAGGATGCGCGCGACCTTGTCGAAGGCCTCGCCGGCGGCGTCGTCGATGGTCTCGCCGAGCAGCTCCACATCACCCACGAGGTCGCGCACGACGAGCAGTGACGTGTGCCCGCCCGAGACCAGGAGCGCGATCGTCGGGTACTCGAGCGGTTCGTCGTCGAGCACGTCGGCGCCCACGTGCCCCACGAGGTGGTTGACGGCGTAGAGCGGGCGGCCGGTGGCCACGGCGAGCGCCTTCGCGGCGCCCACGCCCACCATCAGCGCACCCGCGAGCCCGGGGCCGCTCGTCACCGCGATCGCGTCGACGTCGTCGAGGCCGATGCCCGCCTCGGCGAGCGCCGCCTCGATGGTGGGGTTCATCGCCTCGAGGTGGGCTCGCGCCGCGACCTCGGGCACCACCCCGCCGTACCGGGCATGCTCGTCCATCGACGAGGCGATGACGTTGGCGAGAAGGGTGCTCCCCCTCACGATCCCCACGCCCGTCTCGTCGCACGAGGTCTCGATGCCGAGCACGACCGGCTCACGCGTCATGGCTGTCTCCTGGGTTCTCGGCGAGCGCCGGGCGCCTCGCGGGCAGCTCGAGCTGCATCACGATGGCGTCGACCCCGTCGGGCTGGTAGTACCCGGGCCGCCGGGCGATGTCGGCGAAGCCGAGCGAGAGGTAGAGCGAATGCGCCACCGGGTTGTCGGCGCGCACCTCGAGCAGCACACTCCGAGCACCCCGGTCGGTGGCCTCGGCGAGCAGTCGCGCCATCAGCTGCCGCCCGAGCCCTCCACCCCGGGCCGCCGGCGACACAGCGATGGTCTGGATGTCGGCGAGGTCCGATCCGGGAGGGCAGAGGAGCCCCGCGTAGCCTCGGAGTGCTCCGGGGTCGGTCGTGAGGTCCGGATCGGGCCCCTCGGCGTCGAGCCCCACGAGGTAGTAGCCGTAGGGGTGATCGATCTCGCGGGCCATCGACTCACGAGACCAGGCATCGGTCTCGAAGGAGGCCTCCTCGAGCGCCATCACGGCGTCGAGGTCGGCCGAGCCCGCGCGCCGCAGCCGCCAGCTCATCGGGTCACCCGCTTCCGGGCCCCCGGCATCGTCACGTCAGGCGAGCGCAGGTAGAGCGGCTCGGTGAACGCGGACTGCTCCCCGCGCTCGCGCTGCAGCCGCACCACGCGGCCCAGGGCGCCCGCGCTGATCTGGGTGGCGTCGATCCGCTCGAAGTCGGGGTAGGGCAGTTCGTCGGGGCGGCAGAGGGCCGGTCCGTCGCTCCGCACGGCGCCCGTGTCGCCGAGGTCGTAGCTCGACCAGTAGACCTCGCGGCGGCGCGCATCCGTCACCACGAGCACGGCACCGCGAACCCCCGCCGACCACTCGTCGAAGGCCACGGCGTCGTGGCTCACGGCGGGCACGAGCGGGCGGCCGATGCCGAGGGCGAAGGCACGGGCGGCCGCGATGCCCACTCGGAGCCCCGTGAAGGGGCCCGGGCCCATGCCGGCCACCACGAGGTCGAGCTGCCGGGGCTCGATCCCGGCGTCGTCGAGGGTCTGCCGGATCATGTCGCCGATCACCTCGGCGTGCCGCATGGTGTCCTCGGTCGAGTTCTCGGCGAGCACGAGGTCGCCATCGACGACGGCCACGGAGCTTCCGGCGGAGGTGTCGATGGCGAGCAGCACCCCAGAAGCCTAACGCCGCAGCGAGTGCCCGCGGCCGGGAGGAGCCGCAAGGCGGTTCAGCTCCAGCGCTCTCCGACGCCCGTGATGCGCACCGTGCGCGGCTCGACCGGGGCGTCGGCTTCCTCCGTGCCGTCACCGGCAGCATCGGCATCGGAGGCAGCCCCGGCGCCGTGCGGCCGCTCGATGTCGATCGCGAGGTACGACTCGGCGACCGCCTCCACGAGCCCTCTCCCCCACTCCACGACCACGACCGATCCGGCGAAGTCGATGTCGAGGTCGTCGAGCTCGAGCGCGCTGCCGAGCCGGTAGGCGTCGACGTGCACGAGCGCGGGGCCGCCCACGAGCGACGGATGCGTCCGCGCGAGCACGAAGGTCGGGCTCGTCACCGGGCCCCGCACCCCCATCCCCTCGCCGACGCCCCGGGTGAAGGTGGTCTTGCCCGCGCCGAGGTCGCCCGCGAGCACGATCACGTCGCCTGCGGCGAGGGTCGCGCCGAGGCTCCGCCCGAACTCATGCATCTCCTCAGGGGTCGCGATCTCCCGCACCGTCGCCCCGAGCGCGCCCTCGGTCGGGTCGTCCGCGCCGGTCGCACACGCGACATCGCTCGCGCTCTCGTTCCGGTACACCCGCTCGACCCGCGGCCCCACGCGCGCCACGATCTCGTCGCCGATGGTCTCGGCCCAGCCGGCCCACTCCTCCGCGGTCGGCTCGCCGTCGTCGCCCTCGCCGAACACCACGACCTCGTCGCCCACCTCGACGGGGCCGTCACCGAGGTCGACCACGAACTGGTCCATCGCGATCCGTCCGGCGATCGGGTACCGGCGCCCGCCGATCCACACCCGGGCGCGGCCGGAGGCGATCCGCGGGACGCCGTCGGCGTAGCCGAGCGGCACGAGCGCGAGGGTCGACTCCCGCTCGGTGCGGTAGGTGAGCCCGTAGGAGACCCCGTGGCCCGCGGGCACCCGCTTGGTCGACACCACGCGGCTGCGGAGGGTCATCACGGGCCGGAGGCCGAGGTCGCGTGCGGTCTCGTCATCGAAGGGAGAGACCCCGTAGGCGGCGATGCCGAAGCGGACCATCCCGAGGCGCGCCTCGGGCATCCGGATGCCCGCCGACGACGCCGCGAGGTGCACGAGCTCGAAACGTGCGCCGAGCTCCTCCGCCACGGCGACCGCCCGGTGCAGCTTCTCGAGGGCGACGCGGTCGGCCTCGGGCGAGGCGTCGGCGAGGTGCGACCACGCGGCGTGGAGCTTCACGGCGCCCGCGGCGTCGTGAGCGAGTGCCGACTGCACGAGGGCGGGCCAGTCGGCCTCGGTCGAGCCGTTGCGGCTCAGCCCCGTGTCGATCTTGAGGTGAACCCGCGGGGCGCGGGAGGCGCCGGCGGCCGCGATCGCGTCGAGCTGCCACACCGCCGAGATCCCGAGGTCGATGTCGGCCTCCGCGGCCTCGCCGAAGAGAGCGTCGGGGTCGTGCATCCAGGCGAAGATGGGCGCCGTGATCCCGGCCGCCCGCAGCTCCAGTGCCGCCGGGATGTCGAGCACCGCGAGCGAGCTCGCCCCCGACTCCAGGGCCGCGCGCGCCACCCGCACCATGCCGTGCCCGTAGGCGTCGGCCTTGACGGCGAGCATGGTGTCGGCCGGCTTCGCGAGGGCCGAGAGGGTGCTCACGTTGTGCCGGAACGCCTCGAGGTCGATCACGGCCTGCCGCTCGGGCGCTGCTCCGCTCATGCCGTCACCCGCTTCACCCGGCGGCCGAGCCGCGTCACGATCTCGTAGTTGATGGTCGAGGCGGCGCGCGCCCAGTCGTCGGCGGTGGGCTCGCCCCGCGCCGCGTCGCCGAAGAGCACCACTCGGTCGCCCACCTGGGCCTCGTGCTCGCCGAGGTCCACCACGAACTGGTCCATGGCCACCCGGCCGACGATCGGATGCACCTGGTCGCCCACCTGCACGCTGCCGGTGTTCGAGACGTGCCGCGGGATCCCGTCGGCGTAGCCGAGCGGCACGAGGCCGAGCCAGGTGTCGCGCTCGGTCCGGTAGGTGTAGCCGTACGAGACCCCGGTGCCGGCCGCGACCCGCTTGACCGAGAACAGGCGGCTCTCGAGTCGCATCGCGGGCCGGAGTCCGAGCTCCGCGGAGGTAACGTCGTCGAAGGGCGAGAGCCCGTAGGCGCCGATGCCGAGGCGCACGAGGTCGAGGCGGGTCTCGGGCAGTCGCAGCGCCCCGGCCGTCGACGCGAGGTGCCGGATGCCGGGGTCGGCTCCGAGGCTCCGCAGCAGCTGCTCGGCCTCGAGGAAGGCGGCGAGCTGAGCGCGGTCCTCCTCGTCATCGGCGTTGGAGAGGTGGCTGAAGAGCCCTTCGAGCCGGATGCGACCACTCGCGATCGCGTCGCCGGCGGCCTCGAACACGGGCTCCCACTCCGCCCGCTGCAGTCCGTTGCGGCCGAGACCGGTGTCGATCTTGAGGTGCACAAGGGCCGGCCGCGAGGTCGTGCCGGCCTCCACGGCACGCTCGAGCTGGAGCCGGGTGCTGACGCCCACCGAGATCCCGTGCTCGACGGCCTCGCCGAACGACGGATCATGCCCGTGCAGCCACGCGAGCACGGGTGCCTGGATGCCGGCGGCCCGCAGCGCGAGCGCCTCATCGACGTCGGCCACGCCGAGCCGTGCGGCACCGCCCTCGAGGGCGGCCCTGGCTGCGGTGAGCGCTCCGTGCCCGTAGCCGTCGGCCTTGACGACCGCCATCACGGCGGCCGGGGCCACGAGGGAGGCGACGTGCGCCACGTTCTCCCGGATCGCCGTGTGGTCGATGATCACGCGGCGGAGTGCGGGCAGCTCGGTGGCACCGGATGCCTGGTCCGCCATCACGCACCACCCGACTCGGCCACCACGAACGCCATCGCGTGCCCGCCGTCGTGGGTCAGGCTGAGGTGCACGTGGCTCGCTCCGATGCCCGCGACCGCGGCGGCGACGCCCCCGGAGAGGGAGAAGGCCGGGTTGCGATGCTCGTCGGAGACCACCTCCATGTCGTGCCAGCGGAACTCGGTCGAGTGCCCGACGGCCTTGATGAGAGCCTCCTTCGCGGCGAATCGAGCCGCGAGAGAGCGCACCGGCAGACCGCGTTCGCCAGGAGCGAACAGGCGATCGCGGAGCCGAGGCGTCTTCTCGAGAGCGCGCTCGAATCGCGCGACGTCGACGAGATCGACTCCGACTCCGACGATCACGACGACCTACTCGACCGTGACGGACTTCGCGAGGTTCCGCGGCTGGTCGACGTCGAGGCCCTTCGCGGTGGCGAGCTCCATCGCGAACAGCTGGAGCGGGATGACCGTCAGCAGCGGCTCGAACAGCGGGGCCGCGAGCGGGATGCGGATGACCTCGTCGGCGAACGGCAGCACGGCCACGTCGCCCTCCTCGGCGATCGCGAGGATGCGGGCACCACGGGCGCGGATCTCCTGGATGTTCGAGACCACCTTGGCGTGCAGCGAGTTCGGGTCGCGCGGGCTCGGCACCACCACGAACACGGGCTGGCCCGGCTCGATGAGCGCGATCGGCCCGTGCTTGAGCTCGCCCGCCGCGAAGCCCTCGGCGTGGATGTAGGCGAGCTCCTTGAGCTTCAGGGCGCCCTCGAGGGCCACCGGGTAGCCCACGTGGCGGCCGAGGAAGAGCACGGCACGGCTGTCCGACATCCACTTGGCCAGCTGGGTGATCTCGGCGCCGTTCTTCAGCACCTTGGCGATCTTGGCGGGGATGCCCTGCAGCTCGGCGAGCTGCTCGGCAGCGACCGCGGGGTCGAGCGTGCCGCGCACCCGGGCGAGGTGCAGGCCGAAGAGGTAGAGCGCGGTGATCTGGGCCACGAAGGCCTTGGTCGAGGCCACGGCGACCTCGGGGCCGGCGTGCGTGTAGACCACGGCGTCGGATTCGCGGGCGATCGTGGCGCCCTGCGTGTTGCAGATCGAGAGGGTGCGGGCGCCGTTGGCGATGGCGTACTTGACCGCCATGAGCGTGTCCATGGTCTCGCCCGACTGGCTGATCGAGATCACGAGAGTGCGGGCGTTGAGCACCGGCTCGCGGTAGCGGAACTCGTGCGAGAGCTCGACCTCCACGGGCACCCGGGCCCACTTCTCAATGGCGTACTTGCCGAGCATTCCGGAGTAGGCGGCGGTGCCGCAGCCGATCACGACGATGCGGTCGATGTCCCTCAGCATGTCGTCCACGTCGGCGAGCTCGCGCAGCACGACCTGGCCGTCGTCGACGCGGCCGAGCACCGTGTTCGCCACGGCCTCGGGCTCCTCGCTGATCTCCTTCGCCATGAAGCTCGACCAGCCGCCCTTCTCGGCGGCCGACGCATCCCACGACACCTCGAACTCCTCGACCTCGACCGGATTGCCGTCGAAGTCGGTCACCGCCACCTCGTCGGGCGTGATGACGACGATCTGATCCTGGCCGATGGCCACGGCGCGGTGCGTGTGCTCCACGAAGGCCGCCACGTCCGAGCCGAGGAAGTTCTCGCCCTCGCCGAGCCCGATCACGAGCGGCGAGTTGCGGCGGGCGCCGACCACGACGCCCGGCTCGTCCTGGTGCAGCGCGAGCAGGGTGAAGGCTCCTTCGAGTCGCGACACCACGCGGGCGAGGGCGTTCGGCAGGCCGTCGCCCACTTCGTATTCGCGGCCGAGCATCTTGGCGGCCACCTCGGTGTCGGTCTCGCTGTCGAAGGTGAAGCCGTCGTCGTGGAGCTCCTGCTTGAGCACGGCGAAGTTCTCGATGATGCCGTTGTGGATGAGCGCGATGCGCCCGTCGGCCGAGAGATGCGGATGCGCGTTGCCGTCGGTCGGTCCGCCGTGGGTCGCCCAGCGGGTGTGGCCGATGCCGGTCTGTCCGTCGGCCATGGGGCGCGCCTCGAGGTCGTCGGCGAGCACGGCGAGCTTGCCCGCGCGCTTGCGGGTCGAGAGCGTCCCGTCCTCACCGATCACGGCGACGCCCGCCGAGTCGTATCCGCGGTACTCGAGCCGGCGCAGCCCGCCGAGGAGCACCTCGAGACTGCTGTTGCTGCCGACATAACCCACGATTCCACACATGCGAGCGAGTTTAGCCGAGCGCGCCTGGGCGACCGGTCAGCGTGCGGCGCGCCCCGGCTCGTCCCGGATCGGGCAGAATGGGGAGCCTATGCCCGATTCCCCCGCGTCCTCCGGTCTCGCGCAGTTCAGTCCGTTCGTCGAGTTCGACCGGGCGCACTGGGCGGCTCTCGCACCGACGACTCCGCTGCCGCTGAAGGAGACGGAGATCGTGCAGCTGCGCGGTCTCGGCAACCCGCTCGACCTCCGCGAGGTCACCGAGGTCTACCTGCCACTCGCCCGGCTCATCAACCTCTACGCCACGAGCGCACAGCAGCTGCACCGGGCCTCGACCGACTTCCTCGGCGAGAAGTCGAAGTCCACGCCGTTCGTCATCGGCGTCGCCGGATCGGTGGCGGTCGGCAAATCGACGACGGCTCGCCTCCTCCGCGAACTGCTGGCGCGCTGGGCAGACACGCCGCGGGTGGAGCTCATCACCACCGACGGCTTCCTGCTGCCCAACGCCGAGCTCGAGCGCCGCGGCCTCATGCAGCGGAAGGGCTTCCCCGAGTCCTACGACCGGCGGGCCCTGCTCCGCTTCGTGAGCGCCGTGAAGAGCGGCAACCCGGAGGTCAGGGCGCCGTTCTACTCGCACCTCAGCTACGACATCGTGCCCGAGGCGCAGATCGTGGTGCGCCAGCCCGACATCCTGATCGTCGAGGGCCTCAACGTGCTGCAGCCGCCGGCATCCGGCAACCGTCTCGCGGTGAGCGATCTGTTCGACTTCTCGGTCTACGTCGATGCCCGCACGCGGGACATCGCGCAGTGGTACGAGAGCCGGTTCCTCGCGCTCCAGCAGGGCGCGTTCGCCAACCCCAAGTCGTACTTCCACCGCTACTCGAGCCTCTCCGAGATCGAGGCGCGCGACACGGCCCGCTCCATCTGGGAGTCGATCAACCTCCCCAACCTGATGGACAACATCCGCCCCACCCGCTCCCGAGCCACCCTCGTGCTCCGCAAGGACGCGGACCACACGGTGAACCGGGTGCTCTTGCGCAAGCTGTAGCGGGAAGGGCTTGCAGGCACCTGCACCTCAAGGCCGAATGGTGACGGGCCCTACTTAGACGACCCAGGGTGACGGCGAGGCCGCGCCAGCGACCTCACCGGAACATGTCGCCCGCGCCGCAGAGGCGGCGGCGCGGAACTAAATACCCTGCTCCACGCCCGTCGACAAGCGCTGCCGCACGACATCGGCCAGAGACTCCGCGATGCGGTCCGCCGTTGCCTGGTCGCCGGCCTCCACCATGACGCGCACGAGGGGCTCGGTCCCTGAAGGGCGCAGGAGCACTCGGCCGGTCTCGCCGAGGTCGGCCTCGGCCTCGGCGACCGCCGTGGCGAGCACTCGGTCGGTGGCGACGCCGTCACGGTTGACGCCGCGGACGTTCACGAGGGTCTGCGGGTAGACCTTCATGACGCTCGCGAGCTCGGCGAGGCTCTTGCCGGTCGCCGCCATGCGGCTGAGCAGCTGCAGACCCGTGAGGATGCCGTCGCCGGTGGTGGCGTGGTCGGCGAAGATGATGTGGCCGGACTGCTCACCGCCGAGGCTCAGCTGCTTCTCGTTGATGGCCTCGAGCACGTAGCGATCGCCCACCCGGGTCTCGAGCATCGAGATGCCGTGCTTGGCCATCGCGAGCTTGAGCCCGAGGTTCGACATCACGGTCGCCACGAGGGTGTTCTCGCGCAGCACGCCACGATCGAGCGAGCCGAGGGCGAGGATGGCCATGATCTGGTCGCCGTCGATGGTGTTGCCCTGCGCGTCCACCGCGAGGCACCGGTCGGCGTCGCCATCGTGCGCGATGCCCACGTCGGCTCCTGCGGCGACGACGGCTTCGGCCAGCTGCCCGAGGTGGGTCGAGCCCACTCCGTCGTTGATGTTCATGCCGTCGGGATCGTTGCCGATCACCGTGATCCGGGCGCCCGCCTGGCTGAACGCCTCGGGGGACACGCCGGCGGCGGCGCCGTGCGCGCAGTCGAGCACCACGTGGATGCCGTCGAGCCGGTGCGGGAGCGTCGTCAGGAGGTGCACGACGTAGCGGTCCTCGGCATCCGCGAACCGGCGGATGCGACCGATGTCGCCGCCGAGCGGGGTCAGCCGAGGGTGCTCGAGAGCCGCCTCGATACCGATCTCCACCTCGTCCGGAAGCTTCTTGCCGCCCGCGGCGAAGAACTTGATGCCGTTGTCGGGCGCCGGATTGTGCGAGGCCGAGATGACGACGCCGAAGTCGGCGCCGATGTCGGCGATGAGGAATGCCGCTGCCGGGGTCGGCAGCACTCCGGCGTCGAGGACGTCGACGCCGGAGCTCGCGAAGCCCGCCGAGACGGCGGCTGCGATGAAATCACCCGATTGGCGCGGGTCGCGAGCGACCACGGCGACCGGTCGTCGACCGGCCGCCCGGGCCGCTTCCCCGAGGACACGTGCACCGGCCTGTGCGATCCGCAGAGCGAGATCGGCCGTGACGTCCTGGTTCGCGAGCCCCCGCACCCCATCGGTGCCGAAAAGGCGAGCCATGCGCTAAGCGTAGAGCCGAAGCGCGATCAGCGCTTCGAGAACTGCGACGCCTTACGTGCCTTCTTGAGACCGGCCTTCTTGCGCTCGATGACGCGGGCGTCACGAGTGAGGAAGCCCGCCTTCTTGAGCTGAGCGCGGTTGTTCTCGCGGTCGATCTCGTTCAGCGCGCGAGCGATGGCGAGACGGAGCGCACCGGCCTGACCCGAGGGGCCACCACCGGTGATCTTCGCGACCACGTCGTACGAGCCGAGCAGGTCGAGGACCTTGAACGGGTCGTTGATGAGCTGCTGGTGCAGCTTGTTGGGGAAGTAGTGCTCGAACTCGCGGCCGTTCACCGTGAGGGTGCCGGCACCGGGGACGAGGCGCACGCGGGCGATGGCCTGCTTGCGGCGGCCCACGGCTGCGCCGGAGACGTTGAGCACGGCGCGGGGGGCGCGGGGCGCCTCGTCGGCCGGGGTTTCGGTGGAGTAGCTCTCGGGAGCCACGTCAATCTGGTCTGCGATCTTCGCCACGGTAGTTATGTGTCCTTTGTCTGAGTCTGCTGAAGCGAGGGACGCTACTGGGCGACCTGGTCGATGGTGTACGGGGTGGGCTGCTGGGCAGCGTGCGGGTGCTCTCCACCCGAGTAGACCTTCAGCTTGCGGAACTGGTCACGACCGAGCGAGGTCTTCGGCAGCATTCCGCGGATGGCCTTCTCCACGGCGCGCTCGGGGTTCTTCTCGAGCAGCTCGGAGTACGAGACGGCGGTGAGGCCGCCCGGGTAGCCGGAGTGGCGGTAGGCCTTCTTCTGGGCCAGCTTGGAACCGGTGAGCGCGACCTTGTCGGCGTTCACGATGATGACGAAGTCACCCATGTCCATGTGGGGGGTGAAGGTGGCCTTGTTCTTGCCGCGGAGGATCGCGGCGGCGTGGCTGGCCAGACGGCCGAGAACGACGTCGGTCGCGTCGATGATGACCCAGCCGCGCTGGATCTCGCTGGCCTTCGGGGTGTAAGTGCGCGTCACAGGAGTGCTGCTTTCTTGGTCGAGGTGAGGAGTTCGTGAATCCCACTCCGGTGGGTCTTCCGCTTCTGAGAAGGAGAAGGCAGCCGATGGAGGGCTCAACTTCGGGCGACGCACCTGGGCACGCACACCAAGGGTCTAGGTTACGCGATACCACCTCACCCGTCAAATGAGTTCGCGACGCGCCCTCGTCCGCTCCGCCCGCTCGGCGAGCTCGTCGTCCGGTGGGTAGCCCACCTCGGTGAGCACGAGCCCCTTGGCCGGCATCACGAGGAACTCCCCCGTGCGCCGCCGGTCGTCGCGGAGACGCAGGATGTCGTCGCCCTTCAGCGAGCCGTCGCCCACCGCGACCGTCGCCCCCACGAGCGAGCGCACCATGCTGTGGCAGAAGGCATCCGCCTCGAGCGACGCGACCAGCACCCCGTCGCCCTGCCGTCGCCAGGCGAAGGAGCGCAGCGTGCGGATCGTCGTGGAGTGCGGTCGCGGCTTGCAGAAGGTCGCGTAGTCGTGGAGGCCGAGCAACGCCCTGGCCGCCGTGTCCATGGCGTCGACGTCGAGCACGGTCGGGTGCCGCACCGTGCGCCGGCGCTCGAGCGGATCGTGCACGGCCGCGGCATCGGCGATCCGGTAGCGGTAGCGCCGCCAGCTCGCGGAGAAGCGCGAGTCGAAGCCTGTGGGCGCGAGGGCGGATCGGGTCACGACGACGTCGGAGTCAGCCCCCAGCACCCCGTTGATCCGCTGGCCCAGAAGAGCGGCGAGCTCCCCCTCCCCGATCCCCGCGGGAGCGCCTCGGCGGCGAAGGCTCCTCAGCTGGTCGGGCGCGAGGTCGACGTGGGCGACCTGCCCGGTCGCGTGCACCCCCGCGTCGGTGCGGCCCGCGACCGTGAGTTCCGGATGCGGTGGGTAGCGGCGCAGGATCGTCGCCATCGTCTCCTCGAGCACGCCCTGCACCGTGCGGAGGCCGGGCTGGCGCGCCCAGCCGGAGAAGTCGGTGCCGTCGTAGGAGATGTCGAGGCGGATGCGCCTGGTCCCGCTCTCCTCGATCACAGCATCCATGTTAAACCGAAGAGGGCCCCGCCTTCCTCACGGATGGCGGGGCCCTCTGTCTGCAGCGGGAGCTACTTGGTCTCCTCCGCGGGAGCCTCGGTCGACTCCTCGGCGGCGGGCGCCTCGGTGGTCTCGTCGGCGGTCGCCTCGGTCGAGGTCTCCTCGGCGGGAGCGTCCTCGGCGGGGGTCTCGACGACCTCGTCCTCGGCAGGGGCGGCAGCTGCGGCGGCCGGAGCAGCCTTCGCGGTCGACTTCTTCTTCGGGGTCACGGGCTCGAGCACGAGCTCGATCTGCACCATGGGGGCGTTGTCGCCCTTGCGGAAGCCGAGCTTCGTGATGCGGGTGTAGCCGCCCTCACGCTCGGCGACGAGCGGAGCGATCTCGGTGAAGAGCTCGTGCACGACCGACTTGTCGCCGATCACGGCGAGCACGCGACGGCGCGCGTGCAGGTCGCCGCGCTTGGCGAACGTGATGAGACGCTCGGTCAGCGGACGCATCCGCTTGGCCTTGGTCTCGGTCGTCTTGATGCTCTTGTGGGTGAACAGGGCGGCAGCCAGGTTCGCGAGGAGCAGGCGCTCGTGCGCCGGTCCGCCACCGAGACGGGGTCCCTTGGTTGGCTTGGGCATTTCTTATCTCCAGATGTGGGTCAGTTGGTCGGGTGGTGAGGCAGACGTCGAGACGTGGTCAGACGTTATCTTCGTCGTAGCCGCCGTAGAAGTGGGCGCCGTCGAAACCGGGAACGGTGTCCTTCAGCGAGAGGCCGAGCTCCACGAGCTTGTCCTTCACCTCATCGACCGACTTCTGTCCGAAGTTGCGGATGTTCATGAGCTGCGTCTCCGAGAGGGCGACGAGCTCCGAGACCGTGTTGATGCCCTCGCGCTTGAGGCAGTTGTACGAGCGCACGGACAGGTCGAGGTCCTCGATCGGAACCGAGAGCTCGCTCGAGAGGACGGCGTCGACCGGCGCGGGGCCGATCTCGATGCCCTCGGCAGCGGAGTTGAGCTCGCGGGCCAGACCGAACAGCTCGGTCAGGGTGCGACCGGCCGAGGCGATGGCGTCGCGCGGCGTGATGGCCGGCTTCGTCTCCACGTCGACCACGAGGCGGTCGAAGTCGGTGCGCTCACCGGCACGGGTGGCCTCGACGCGGTAGGTGACCTTGAGCACGGGTGAGTAGATCGAGTCGATCGGGATCTGACCGGCCTCGGAGAACTCGCTGCGGTTCTGGGTCGCCGACACGTAGCCGCGGCCGCGCTCGATGATGAGCTCGAGCTCGAACTTCGCCTTGTCGTTGAGCGTCGCGATCACGAGCTCGGAGTTGTGGATCTCGACACCGGCCGGAGCCGAGATGTCGGCCGCGGTGACCTCGCCGGAAGCGTGCTTCCGGAGGTACGCCGTGATCGGCTCGTCGTGCTCGCTCGAGACGACGAGGCCCTTGACGTTGAGGATGATCTCGGTGACGTCTTCCTTCACACCCGGGATGGTGCTGAACTCGTGCAGCACGCCGTCGAGGCGGATGCTCGTGACGGCAGCACCGGGGATCGACGAGAGGAGGGTGCGGCGGAGCGAGTTGCCGAGGGTGTAGCCGAAGCCGGGCTCGAGCGGCTCGATGACGAACCGCGAACGGAACTCCGAGATGTTCTCCTCGGTGAGAGTGGGGCGCTGTGCAATGAGCACTGTTATTCCTTTCGGCTGAGTGTCCGCTATATGACACTCACGTGACGAGGTATTGAGTTGTGAACGACTTCACCGACGGGGCCCGCGAGGGCCCCGTCGGTTCAGTGCGGAAAGGTCAAACGCGGCGGCGCTTGGGCGGGCGGCATCCGTTGTGCGCCTGCGGGGTCACGTCGTTGATCGAGCCCACCTCGAGGCCGGCGGCCTGGAGCGAGCGGATCGCGGTCTCGCGGCCGGAGCCCGGTCCCTTGACGAAGACGTCGACCTTCTTCATGCCGTGCTCCTGAGCCTGGCGCGCGGCCGACTCGGCAGCGAGCTGCGCGGCGAACGGGGTCGACTTGCGCGAGCCCTTGAAGCCGACGCCACCCGAGGAGGCCC
>NZ_JAHFUY010000155.1 GCF_023264895.1 Herbiconiux sp.
CCCGGGGAGGCCGCCGGGGGCGCCGTCCTGCGCGACGGCTACGGAGCCACCCCCGGGGCCGTCACGATCGCCCGCGAGCGCACCAACCGCGCCTGGGCCACGCTCGTGATGTACTTCGGCGACTTCCCCATGACCGAGTCCAACGTGACGGTGATGCTGCGCTGGATGCGCCAGGAGAACGGCCCCGACAGCTGGTGGCTGCGCAACAACCCCCTCAACAACGGCTGGGGCTCCGGCGGCGGCAGCGGCCTCGGCAGCTACGACACCCTCGTGACGGCGGCGGAGAACGCGGCCGAGGCGCTGCGGGAGAACTCGCTGTACTCCGAGATCACCGCGGGGTTCGACGCCTCGGCGCCGACAGCCCAGATCGAGGCCGCCATCTGGGCCTCGCCCTGGGCATCGAGCCACTACGCGAACGGTGCACACTGGTCGTCATCACCCGTGCCCGTGGTGACCGCCCCGGCCGACGCCTGGGGCCAGTAGCAGAGCTGCGGAGCGGCATCCTCTAGCGTGGGAGCATGACGACCTCAGCCCCACTCCGCACCGCGATCATCGGCTACGGCCTCGGCGGCCGCGTGTTCCACGCCCCGCTCATCGCCGCCGACCCCGCCTACGCACTCGTCGCGATCGTGACGAGCGACGCCGAGCGCGGGGCCGAGGCGACCGAGCGCTACGGCGAGGGTGTCGTCGTGCCGGATGCCGACGCCCTGTTCGCGCGCGCCGGCGAGCTCGACCTCGTGGTCATCACGACCCCCAACGACACGCACGCGGCGCTCGCGCACCGCGCTCTCGACGCCGGTCTCGACGTGGTGGTCGACAAGCCGTTCGCGCTGACCGCCGCCGAGGCCCTCGAGGTGATCGCGCACGCCGAGCAGGTGGGCCGCGCCGTGACGGTCTATCAGAACCGCCGGTGGGACGGCGACTTCCTGACCGTAGAGGCGCTGATCGGGAGCGGCGAGCTCGGCGAGGTGCGTCAGTTCGAGTCGGCGTTCGAGTTCTACCGGCCCGAGCGCGGCACGAAGTGGAAGGATCGCGTGACGGCCGAGCAGGGCGGCGGCATCCTCTACGACCTCGGTCCGCACCTCATCGACCAGGCCGTGCGCCTGTTCGGGCCGGTCGACCTCGAGCACGGCGTGCACGCCGAGCTCGACGTGCGCCGGGAGGGTGGTCTCGCCGACGACGACTCCTTCGTGACCCTGCAGCACGAGGGCGGCGTGCGGTCGCGGCTCTGGATGAGCGCGGTCTCGCCGGTCAACAGGCCCCGGTTCCGTGTGGTCGGTGCCGACGCGGTGCTCGAGACGCACGGCCTCGATCCTCAGGAGCGGCAGGCGCTCGACGGCATGCTGCCGGGCGACCCCGCCTACGGACTCGACCCGGAGGCGCAGTCGGCCGTCGTGCGCACCCCGGACGGCGGGGCGCGCGAGGTCACGCTGAACCGGGGCAGCCACGCCGCGTTCTACCGCGTGCTCGCCGAGGCGCTCTCGGGCGCGGCCGATGGGCGTGGAACCCTGCCCGTGCCGGCGGAGGAAGCCGAGCACGTGCTGCGCATCATCGAGGCCGCGCACCGCTCGGCGCGGTAGTCAGCGCTTCAGTGCTCGCTTGACGCGGCCGCCCACGCGACGCACGAGGGAGCGGCGCTTCACCGCGGGCGGCTTCCAGCCCGTCTCCCGGCGCTCGAGCACGACCATGGCCTGGTCGAAGAGCACTCCGGTCGGCGTCCAGGACTCGAGCGAGAAGCCCGCCTCGCCCCAGATGCGCTCCACCCACGGCCGAGGGGCCACGGCCCAGGCGTAGAACGAGCGTGCCCGCGGGCCGTCGTCGTCTCCGCCGCCGCCGGCGTAGACGAAGTCTCCCTGGCGGACCGCCGTGAGCGAGGCCGTCGCATCCGGGACCACCTGAGCGAGGTTCACCGCGAACTCGTCGGCCTCACCCGCGGCCACGGCGGCCTGCGCCCCGGCCACGAGGGAGAGGAACTGCTCCTCGAGCACCGTGATGTAGACCCGGCCGCCCGGCTTGACCAGTCGCCCGAACTCGGCGGCCCACTGCCGGTGCGCCTCCTCGGAGAGATGGGAGAAGACGCTGAAGGCCGTGACGGCGTCGTAGCGCGCGTCGGCGAAGACGGTGGGCGGCCAGGGCGCGTTGGTGACGGCGTTGACGCCCGGCAGCGTGCTGTGCAGGAGCGTCGTCATCTCGGAGTCGACGTCGCTCGACCACACCTGATCGGCGCGGAACCGCCGCAGCAGCATGCGCGTGATGCGGCCCCAGCCCGATCCGAAGTCGAACACGGCCTGCTCGGCGATGCCGGGAACGGCGCCACCGGAAGGCCAGGCGTCGAAGGCCGCATCGACGAAGCGCTCGGCCTCGGAGTAGGCGTCGGCGTAGCTGGCGCCCACGAACTTCTGCTGGATGTACCACGGCGGGTTCTGCGGCGCGTGCGCCACCGGATCGGCCAGGGGCGGGAGCGTCTCGATGCTCGGCGCCGCCGCGAGTCGCTGCACGAATTCGGAGTGCTCCTCGGTCATGCGCGATCCTTCCGTCGAGGTGCCCAGCGCGATGGGACGGCCCCATCCTGACACACCGGGTGCGCGGCTCCGTGCAAGACGGCGGCGCGGGCGCGGGTGATCTACTCATGTCGGTCAGAGGCTCGCGTCCGGCATACTGAGGGGGACCGCTCCAGCCACGGAAAGGCCGTCATGCCCCCTCTGCTCTCGTTCGAATCGATTGTGACCGTCATCGTGGTGGTGGTGCTCGTCGTCGTCGTGCTCATCGCCCTGATCGTGCTGCTGCGCGGCATCAAGGTCGCCAAGCCCGACGAGGCGATCATCGTCACCTCACGCCAGCGCCCGCTCAAGCCCGGAGAGGCGCACGCGCAGACGGGGGAGCCGTCGCTGCACGAGACCGAGAACGCGGGCCAGCGCGTGGTCTTCGGCTCACGCGTGTTCGTGAAGCCCATCGTCGAGGCGCACTTCAAGCTCTCGCTCCGCAGCCGTCAGCTCAACGTGCAGGCCACGGCGCAGACGAAGGATGCCATCACCATCAAGGTCAACGCCGTCGCGGTGGTCAAGGTGGGCGGATCGGAGTCGATGGTGCGTGCCGCCGCCCAGCGCTTCCTGAACCAGCAGGACCAGATCGAGACCTCCACCGAGGAGGTGCTCTCCGGATCGGTGCGATCGATCGTGGGTCAGCTCACGGTGACCGAGATCATCACGAACCGCCAGGCGCTGCAGGGCCAGGTGCTCGACGCCGTGCGCGAGTCGCTCGACGTGCAGGGCCTGCAGATCGACACGCTGCAGATCAAGGAGATCGACGACGACAACGGCTACATCCGCGACCTCGGTCGCGCCGAGGCCGCTCGCGTGAAGCAGGTCGCCGAGGTCGCCGAGTCGGTGGCCCGCCGCACCTCGGAGGAGGCCAGGATCGAGGCCGACCAGGCCGTGGCCGAGCAGCAGCGCAAGCTCGACCTGCGGAACGCCGAGATCCAGAAGGAGACCGACAAGGCTCGCGCCGAGGCCTCCGCCTCGCGCCCGCTCGCCGAGGCGATCTCGCAGCAGGAGGTCATCGCGCAGCAGGAGATCACCGCCGGCAAGCGCGTGGGCCTCCGCAAGCAGGAGCTCGACGCCGAGATCCGCGCCGTGGCCGACGCCGACGCCTACTCCCTCGAGAAGAAGGCCCAGGCCGATGCGGCCGCGGCCGTGGCGGCGGCGAACGCCGAGAGGGATCGACGGAAGGCCGTGGCCGAGGCCGTCGAGGCCGAGGGTCTCGCCGAGCGCAACCGGCGCCGCTCGGCCGCCGAGGCCACCGAGGCCGAGGGCATCGCGGAGAAGAACCGCCGCATCGCCGCCGCCGAGGCGCTGCGGGCGGAGGGTGAGGCCGAGGCCAACTCCATCCGCGTGAAGGGTGCTGCCGAGGCGGAGGCGACGCTGGCCAAGGCCGAGGCGCTCGAGGAGCGCGCCGACGACCTGCTGCGGCAGCAGATCATCGCCGAGCTGCCCGCGATCGTGCGCGCGGCATCCGAGCCCCTCGCGGCGATCGCGAACATGACGGTCATCTCGAGCGACGGCTCGGGCGCGGAGCAGGTCGGCGGCAACGTCTCGAGCCAGCTCGCGACCTCGATGCAGATCGTGAAGGACCTCGTGGGCATCGACATCGCCGAGATCGTCACGGGCCGCGCCACCGGCTCGGCTGCCGGTCGGGCGTTCGCCGAGGCGCAGCCGGCCGCGACCGTCCTC
>NZ_JAHFUY010000156.1 GCF_023264895.1 Herbiconiux sp.
GATCAGGGTCGACTTGCCGGCGCCGTTGTCGCGGACGAGGGCCACGATCTCGCCCGCCTGCACGTCGAGGTCGAACTTCTTGATGGCGACGACGCCGCCGAAGTTCTTGTGGATGCCGACCAGTCGCAAGGGGGTCTCGGTGGGCGCCCCGGACGCCTTCTGGTCGGGGAGAGCGGTGTCGCTCGGCATGGTGGGTTCCAATCTCAGGGGTCGGTCAGGATGCGGGGAGGGTGAGCGGAGCGGAGCCGTCGGCGGCCCACACCCCCTCGACCCGGTGCTCGCCCGTGCCGATGCCCGACACCGCGGCGGTCGACGCCCGGGTCACGAACACCTGCGGGCGGAAGCCGAAGATCACGGTGTCGCCGACCCGGATGTCGGTGCGGCCGTTCAGCGGGATCGTCGCGTAGTAGTCGATGGCCTCGGGCGCCGGCATCTCGACCGGCAGGGCGTCGAGGTCGGCGACGGATGCGGTCATCTGGGCGGTCGTGCGCCCGGCGGCTCCGCCGTCGCCGGTGGCCACGACGATGGCCGAGGTGGCCACCCCGCCCAGCACGGGATCGACGTAGAGCCCACCGCCGAAGACGTAGGCGCGATCGTTCCAGAGGTGCGAGACCTCGGTGACGTAGGCGATCGCCGGCTCCTCCTCGAGATCCGAGACGGCGTGCGCCGGGGTCGTGCCGGTCAGTCCGTGCCCCGGCTCCACCTGGGTGGCCCCGGCCGCGGCGAGCGCCTCCAGCACCGAGATGGAGGTGGTGCCGGGAGCGTTCACCTGGATGCCGGTGCGCCCGGCGGCCTCGAGCAGCTCCACCGCCGCGGTGAGGGTCGACCGGTTGGGGGTGGCCGCCGCGGCGCCACTTGCGGCGTCGAAGAGGGTCGCGGGGAAGGTCGTGATGCCGGCGAACCGCACCCCGGGGATGGTGTCGACGAGGTCGGCCGCCGCCACGATGCCCTCGAGCGGGAAGCCGCCCTCGTGACCCGTGTAGAAGCGGTCGCCCTCCTGCACCACGCGGAGGAGGACATCCTGCACCCGGCCCCGGCGGAGCGCCGCCGCCCCCGCCTCCCTGGCTTTGGTCTCGTTGAAGACCGTCCAGTAGAGGGGCTCGAGGGCCGCCGCCGTGTCGGCCTCGTGGCGCGGGATCTGCACGAGGTGACCGAGGTGCCCGATCCGCAAGCCGCCCGAGGCGGCGGCGAGGGCGCACTGCAGGTCGACGCCCACGGCGTGGGTGATCCCGGATGCGGCGAGCACGCGCGACACGTCGGGGTTGCGGCCGAGCTGCTTGGTCATGGCGAACGGGGTGAGGCCGAGCCTGGCCGTCTCGCGTGCGAAGGCTGTGGCATTGCGGCCCACGGCGTCGAGGTCGATCGCGAAGGTGTTGGCGGGCAGCGCGCCCTCGCGGTGGAGCTCCGCGATCGCGTCGAGGAAGGCGGGGTTGCGCCGGCGGAGGAGGTCGAGGAACATCGGGGCCGCCCTTTCTAGCTGTTCTTCTTGCCGCGGAGCGAGAACGACACCGCGATGAGGATGATGGCGCCGCGCACGATCATCTGCTGCGACACGTTGAGCCCCGACAGGATGAGGCCGTTGTTGATCATGCTCATGAGCAGGCTGCCGATGAGGGCTCCGATCACGGTGCCCTTGCCGCCGAACAGGCTCGTTCCGCCCACGATCGCCGCGGCGATCACGGTCATGAGGTCGGTCTCGCCGAGCGTGTACCGCGCGCCCTGCAGCCGGCCCGCGTAGAGGAGCCCCGCCAGGGCGGCGGTCATCGCGCTGCCGACGAACACCATGAGCCGCACCCGGTTGACCTTGATGCCGCTCACCCGGGAGGCGGCCGCGCTGTTGCCCACCGCGAGCACGTGCGCGCCGTACCGGCGCTGACGCAGGAGGTGCCAGCCGACGAGCACGGCCGCCGCGGTCCACCAGACCATGATCGGGAGGCCGAGGAGGTTGCCGCCGCCGAAGATCCAGACGAAGGCCTTGTCGGTCACGGGCACCGACTGGAGGTCGGTGAGCTGGCGGGCGAGTCCGGCCACGAGCCCCATCGTCGCGAGGGTCACGAGGAAGGAGGGCAGGCGCACCCAGGTGATGAAGATGCCGTTGACGAGGCCGACGGCGGCGCCGATGGCGAGACCGCAGAGGGCCGCGAGCCACCACTGGTCGGTCGCCTGCAGCACGACTCCCGCGGTGAGCCCCGAGAGGGCCACCGTGGAGCCGATGGACAGGTCGATCTCGCCCGTGCTCAGCACGAAGACCATGCCGATGGCCATGATCGTGATCGGGGCCGCCTGGATGACGATGTTCGTGAGGTTGGTGGCGTTCAGGAAGTACTGCGTCTGGGTGACCGCGAAGAACACGAACACCAGCACGAAGCCGATGTAGACGACGTAGTTGCTCCACTTCACCGCGCCGAAGCGGGCGAGTATGCCCGGGTCGGTCTGGGTGGGAGTGCTCATCGGGAAAGACCTTTCTCTGCCGCGGCGGCGGCGTGGCGGGCGATCTCGGCCGCCCCGATCACGGGGGCGAGGGGGCCGAGCTGGCTGATGCGGACGGGGACGTGCGGCTGGCCGTAGCGGGCGAGCCAGGAGGTGACGCGCGGCACGAGGTCGGGCCTCGCGCCGATGCCGCCGCCGAGGATGACGAGCTCGGGGTCGAGCACGGCGGTGACGGCCGCGATGCCGGCGGCGAGCCACCTGGCCTCCTCGTCGACCGCGTTGACAGCCCGGGCGTCGCCGGCGGCGGCGAGGGCGAAGACCTCCTCGGCGGAGACCCCCGACCCGGTGCCGGGGTGGCCGGTGCCGGTGCCGGGTCGGTCGGGGCCGGCGTCGGGGCGGGCGTCGGGGCGGGGCCCGAGGAGGAACCGGCCCGAGACGGCGTCTCCGGCGGTCACCTCCTCGAGCGCACCGCGCACGTGGTGGGCGGGGTCGAGCGGATCGGCTCCGAGGGGGAGGAAGCCGATCTCGCCGGCGGCACCCCTCGCACCGCGCAGGAGCACGCCGTTGGCGATGACCCCCATGCCGATGCCGGTGCCGACCGAGATGAACACGAAGTCCGTGAGCCCCCGCCCGAGCCCCGCGACCAGCTCGCCCACGGCCGAGACGTTGACGTCGTTCTCGATCACGACGGGGTGGCCGAGGAGGGCGGCGAGCCGCGTGCGGAAGGGGACGCCGCCGAGCGCGGTGAGGTTGGGCGCCAGGTCGAACGACGTGCCCTCGGCATCCGGGACGCCGGCACCGCCCACCCCGGTGGCGAGCACGCGGTCGAGGGTGACGCCGACGGTCTCGCAGAGCTCGAGGGCGAGCGCGTGGATCTGCTCGACCGCCTCCGAACCGTCGGCGCTCGTCTCGATGCGCTTCTCGGCGAGGAGGTCGCCCGTGGCCGTCGCGATGCCGGCCCGGATCTTGGTGCCTCCGAGGTCGACGCCGATCACGTGGTCGCGCACGATAGGTGCGCCCTGGGCGGCGCCGTCACGGCGGCCGCTGTGCTGGGTGGTGCTCGTCATACCGGACTACTCGGTGACGCTGGCGGGCGCTTCGGTGCCGTAGTCGAGCATCCAGCCCTCGTCTATGTTCGCCTTGGTCACCGCGATGGGCTCCGAGGCCACGAGCTCGGGTGCCTCCTTGTCGAGCACGCCGTAGGCCGCGGCGATCGCGAGGCCCTTGCCGATGCCGATCGCACCGTTGCCGACCATGCCGATCACCGGGCCGTCGGCCACCATGTCGGCGGCGAGGGTGGCGTCGAGGTCGTTGGTGACGACCTTGACGTCGCTGCGGCCGGCGTCGCGGAGGGCGGAGAGCACGCCCTGGGCGGCCGTCGCCCACGGCACGTAGATGCCGGTGATGTCGGGGTTGCGGGCGATGAGCGCCGCGGCGATCTCCTGGGTCTTGGCCTCGTCGGCGAAGCCCTCCTCCGCCACGATCTCGATGTCGGGGTAGAGGAACGCCATCCAGGCCTTGAACGACTCGTCGCGCTGGTTGGTGAACCAGAAGTCGGCGTCGTGGAACATATAGGCGATCTTGCCGCTGCCGCCGAGCGCGTCGCCGAGGAGCTCGGCGTTCGTCTTGCCCGCCGCGGCGAGATCCTCGGTGACGATCGAGACGTACTGGTCGCCCGCCGTGTAGTCGGCCGGCGGGGTCGTCATGATCACGAGCTTCACACCGGCGTCGACCGCGGGCTGGAAGGTGGCGGCGGCCGAGACGGCGTCGACGGCCGTC
>NZ_JAHFUY010000091.1 GCF_023264895.1 Herbiconiux sp.
GTCGTTCTCGGAGTCGGTGATCGAGCTCGCCCGCCGGTTCGGTGTGGCGCTGTTCACCACCTCCGACGGCATCGACCGCACCGCCCTCACCCTTGCCAGGGAGCTCGGGGCGCTCGAGGCCGGAATTCTCTCTCGCCTCGACGCCCTGCACAGTCGGGTGCTCCGGGCCGCCAGCATCCCGGAGGTGCTGAGCGAGATCTCCCAGGAACTCGGCGACGCGGTGGTGCAGTTGGTGGTGGACGGCATCGTCTTGGAGTCGCACGGGACGCGGCCGGCGGACCCCGTGGTCGCGCGATTGGTGTTGAGCGCTAGGGATCGTGGCCATCGTGGGCAAGAAGGCGGGCACGGTCCGGAGCTCGTCGCCGAGGTCGCTCCTGTGCAGCAGGCCTTCGCCGACCAAGCCCTCGCCCGAGCGAGCATGACCGTGCGGGCGCTGCTGCTCCAGCAGGAGCTCGACGACCTCGTCGGTGCCGCGCCGCTGCTGTCGTTCGCCGCCCTCTCAGGCCTGCGGGAAGACGGCGCGTTCGACGACAGCCGGTCGGAGCAGCCGGCTCTCCGTCGGTTGCCCTCCGGCACATCCGTCGCGGCCGTGGTGCTGCGGGTCGCTGATGTCGATCAGCGTTCGACGCGTATCGCTCCGGTCGTGACGAGCCGATGGCGGGAGACCTTTCCCCGGGTGCCGCTCGCCCGCCTGCAGTCGGGTTGGTTCGCCCTGGTGCCCCTCGCCGACCCCGAGCACGAGCTCGACGACGCGCTGCAGCAACTCGCCGATTCGGGGCTCGGTGACCTCGGTGCCGCCGTCGGCGTGGCGCACGACCCGCAGGGAACGGAGCAGGTGACGAGCCTCCTGCGGCGGGCCGGACTGGCGGCACGACTCGCCGAACCGGGCGGACCCGTGCTCGACTTCCGGCGGTTCGGCCTGCCGCTGCTCCGACGACTGCTGCCCGCCGAGGACGCGCTCGATCTCGCACTGACCACGTACCCGGCGCTGCTGGCCGACCCCCAGGCTTCGGAGATCATCGCGACCGTGGTGAGCTATCTCGACTGCGCTGGCTCCGTCACGGCGGCGGCAGAGCACCTGGGGGTGCATCGCAACACCGTGCAGCTGCGAATGCGGCACGCGGCGACCCTGGGCGTCACCCTCAGCCATCCCGAACGACTTCTGTCGACCCACCTGCTGCTCTCGGCACTCGATCTCCGAGCGCTGCCGGTCGCCACGAGGCCGACCGCTGAGTTCTGACCGCCGACCATTGATGACCGACCACTGACCACCCTCTCGAACCGGAGCCACGCCATGCCACACCTCACTCTCGATCAGGCCGCCGACGCCGCCATCCAGCGCCTCGGCAGCATCCTCGTCACCGTCACCGTGCTCACGCCCGACAAGGAGGAGGTCTCGCGGGTGTTCTCCACCCACCCCGAGGTGTACGCGGTGGGCGGGCGCAAGCGCCTCGATCCCGCGCACACCTCGCCGATCTGGCTCGAGCAGGTCGTGGCGGGTCAGCAGCCCTTCCTCGGCGCCGACCGTGAGTCCGTGCGGGCGTTCTTCGTCGACTGGGAGACCATCGAATCACTCGGTTGCGGTGCGATCGTGAACACCCCCGTCGTCTACCAGGGTGAGACGATCGGCTCGGTCAACTTCCTCGGGGCCGAGGGAAGCCTCGACGAGGGTTCCTCGGCGGTCGCGCTGGAGATCACGGCCGAGGCCACTGAAGCCGTCGTCGCCGCACGCGCCGAGGCCTTTCCCGAGACCGCGTTCGGGACAGCTTCCGGCACCTTCCCCGGTGGCGTCCGATGACGAGTTACCGCACGCGCGGCGGCTCGTTGCGCATCCGAAACGGGCTCCTCTTCGACGGGTCGTCGGAATCGCTCGTCGCCCGGGACCTGGTGATCATCGACGGCGCGATCGCCGCCTCCGATGAGCGCGTGCCGGCCGACATCGCCGAGCTCGATGCGCGCGGTGGGGTCGTCACGCCGGGGTTCATCGACGCGCATCTGCACGCCTATGCGGTGTCGCTCGATCTGCTCAGCAACGAGACCCGGCTGCTGAGCTACCTCGCGCTGAGCGCGCGGAAGCGACTTGGCGCGGCGTTGCACCGGGGCTTCACGAGCGTGCGGGATGTCGCGGGAGGCGATGCGGGCCTGCACACCGCGATCGAGGAGGGCCTGCTGACCGCCCCTCGCTACTTCTACACCGGTGCTGCGCTCAGTCAGACCGGTGGGCACGGCGATCCGACCGCTCCGGACGATACGCTCTGCTTCCACGGCGGCCCGGGGCTCGAGATCGTCGACGGTCCTGAGGCGCTCCGCACGGCCGTTCGCACCCGCTTCCACGGCGGAGCGCACGCGATCAAGATCATGGCATCCGGGGGTGTCACCTCGCCCTCCGACCCCCTGACGATCGCGCAGTACTCGCTCGACGAGATCCGAGTGGTCTCGGAGGAGGCGCGCCGCCGGGGGAGCTATGTCGCGGCTCACGCCTATTCGCCCGAAGCGATCCTGCACGCCCTTCGCGGCGGGGTGCGCTCCATCGAGCACGGAAACCTGCTCGACGAGGAGGCGGCCCGCGCGATGGCCGAGGCGGGCGCCTACCTGGTGCCCACGCTGGCGACCTACGACGCGATGTCGCGGCACGGCCGTGCGCTCGGGATGACCGCCGTCGGCCTCGCCAAGAACGCCGAGGTGCTTCACAGCGGAACGGTGGCGATCGAGCGTGCGCGGGCTGCGGGTGTTCCGGTGGGTTTCGGTTCGGATCTGATGGGCTCGCTCGAGAGCGAGCAGCTGCAGGGACTGCGCCTGCAGAGTGACGTCACCGGTGTGCTCGAGACGCTGCGCAGCGTCACCTCGGTGAACGCGGCACTGCTGCAGAACGACCGGATCGGACGGATCGCACCCGGGGCGTTCGGCGATGTGCTGATCTTCGACGGCGACCCTTTCGAGACCCCGTCGCTGCTGTGGAGCGAGCGGCGGCCGCGGATCGTGCTCGACGGCGTGCTCGTGCCTGCGGTGCCGGCGCCTGGGATGCGGGGCTGAGTGCCGTGCTGATGATCGATGCCGACGGTGTGCGGGCCGGAATCGGTTGGGCGGATGCCGTCGCGGCTCTGCGGGAAGCGCTGATCGGCGGGCTCGATCCGGGCAGCCAGCCGGCGCGTACCTCCGTCGCGACGGCCGCAGGCGAGCTCCTTCTGATGCCCGCGGAGCACGGCGGAATGGTGGGGGTGAAGGTCCTGTCGGTCGCTCCCCGCAATGACGCCCTCGGGCTGCCGCGCATCCAGGCGAGCTACATCCTGATGGACGCCGAGACGCTCTCGACGCGCGCTGTCCTCGACGGAGCGGCACTCACGACGCTGCGCACGCCCGCGCTCTCGGCGGTCGCGGTGGACGCGCTCGCCACCCCCGATTCGCACAGCCTGGTCGTGTTCGGCGCGGGCCCGCAGGCGGAAGGTCACGTTCGCGCGCTACGGGTGGTGCGCCCGATCGAGCAGGTGCGGATCGTGTCCCGATCGCCCGGGGCCGTCACAGCGCTGCTCGAGCGGCTCGACGAGGACGGGATCGTCGCATCAGCGGGCACCCCCGACGACGTCGCGTCGGCCGACCTCGTCGTCGCGGCGACGAGCGCGGCGGCTCCCGTGTTCGACGGTGGGCTCGTGCGGGGTCACGCGGTGGTGGTGGCGGTGGGCTCGCACCATCCGGACCGCCGGGAGCTCGACGCGGCTCTGCTCGGCCGTGCGGTGGTGGTGGTCGACGATGTCGAGACGGCGCTCCGGGAAGCAGGCGACGTGATCCTGGCCATCGAGGAGGGGCCTCTCCGCGCCGACGACCTCGTGGGGCTGAGCGGGTTGATCTCGTCGGCTCAGGTGCCCGTGCGTCGAAGCCCCGCGGTGTTCAAGTCGGTGGGCATGGGGTGGCAGGACCTCGTGATCGCCGATGCGGTGTTCCGGGCCTCGTCACCTCTCGACTGAGAGAGTCCCTTCCATCTCCCGGGCTGCCTGCTCCAAGGTCGCCAGGAACGCCCGTGCCGCGGGCCAGTCCACGCCGGACTCGCGCTGGGCCGTGAAGATCGTGCGACGGGGTTCATCGGCGAGGGTGAGCAGCGTGCACGATGCGGGACGCCCCGCCCACACCAGATCCGGCATCAGTGCCACTGCATTGCCGGATTCCACCAGACGGATCTGGGCCTGGAGGTCCGCCGTCTCGAATCGCACGTCGGGCTCGAAGCCGGCTATCCGGCAGCTCTGCTCCGCGAAGTGCCGTGACGCGGTGCCGCGGGGCTCCATCACCCAGGGCAGATCCGCGGCATCACCGATCCCCGTGCCGTCGAACGTGTCCGGGACGGCGAGCCGTATCGCGTCGGTCGTCAGGTCGCGACGGATGAGTCCCGACAGCCACGGCGCTGCGTGTGCGGGATACTGCTCGGCGATGACCATGTCGAAGTCCCTCGACCAGGTCTCGTGCAGGGCCTCCTCGGGTTCCTTCTGCACCATCTCCACCCGGACATCGGGATGATCCGTCTTCATCATCGTCAACGCCGCCGGCATCAGAGCCAGCGCAGCGGACTGGAACACCGCCACCCGAACCCGCCCTCTCACGCTGGTGTCGGCTGCGTGCAGCTCCGCTTCCGCCCGCTCCAACGTGTTGCTCAATTCCTCCGCAGCCTTCACCAGGATCTCGGCCAGCGGGGTCAACTGCACGGTGCGGCCGGTCTTCCGGAGCAGCACCGCGTTCGACTCCTTCTCCAGCAAGGTCAGTTGTTGAGAGACGGCCGAGGGACTGTACTGGAGCGCCTCCGCAACGGCAGCCATCGTCCCTCGGATGGACAGCTCGCGTAAGAGGACGAGCCTGTGCAGGTCGAGCATGGGATCTCCGAATACATCAGTTCGAATGATGAGTAGTGATAAGAAACAGTCGCTTTTGTTCAAGCGTCTCCCTGCGAATACTAGGGGTCAGATCACCTGCGGGTGAAGTCTTCTAGGAAGGGTTCGAATGGCTACCACGGTCGCACTCACCGGTTCTGCAACTCCCTCGCCCGATTCCGTCGATGAGGAACTCATCGCCGACACGGTCGCGCTCGTCCGTCGGTGGCTGCGCGAAGCGTCAACGTTCCCGACCGACCCGTCAGGGGAGCGCCTCGCGGGAGTGCTGAAAGACCCGAGCGGTCTGGGATTCACCGTCGGGTTCGTCGACGGCGTCGTTCGACCGGAGGACCGCCGAGTGGCGGCGGAGACACTGAAGTCGATCGCGCCCCAGGTGCCCGCGTTCCTCCCGGCACCCATGCGGGGCGCCGTGAAACTCGGCGGTGCACTGGCCCCCGTTCTTCCGGGAGTGGTCGTCCCGATCGCCCGAAAGGTGCTGCGCGACATGGTGAGCCACCTCATCATCGACGCCACGGACGCGCGGCTCGGCGCCGCGATCGCCAGGATCAAGCGCGACGGTGTGCGACTCAACGTCAACCTCCTCGGCGAGGCGGTGCTGGGCCGGAAGGAGGCAGCCCGCCGACTCGACGGAACCCATCGGCTCCTAGCCCGAGACGACATCGACTACGTCTCCATCAAGGTCTCGTCCACGGTCGCCCCGCACAACCCCTGGGCGTTCGATCAGTCGGTCGACGACATCGTCGCCGAACTCGCCCCCCTCTTCACGCGAGCCGCGAACGCCCCGGCGCCGAAGTTCATCAACCTCGACATGGAGGAGTACAAGGATCTCGACCTGACCATCGCGGTCTTCACCCGCATCCTCGATCAGCCGGAGTTCCTCGATCTCGAAGCCGGCATCGTCCTCCAGGCGTACCTGCCCGACGCGCTGTCGGCGATGATCCGGCTGCAGGAGTGGAGCGCCCTCCGCCGAGCGCGCGGCGGTGCGGCGATCAAGGTCCGGGTCGTCAAGGGTGCGAACCTCCCGATGGAGCAGGTGGAAGCCTCCATCCACGGGTGGCCGCTGGCCACCTGGAACACCAAGCAGGAGTCCGACACCAACTACAAGCGCGTCGTCGATTACGCGCTGCACCCCGAGCGGATCAATAACGTGCGGATCGGGGTCGCCGGCCACAACCTCTTCGACGTCGCCTACTCCTGGCTGCTCGCCGGCCGCCGCAACGTGCGCGACGGCATCGAGTACGAAATGCTCCTCGGCATGGCCCAGGGCCAAGCCGAAGCCGTGCGCCGCGAGGTCGGTTCGCTCCTGCTCTACACCCCGGTGGTTTCTCCGGCCGAGTTCGATGTGGCCATCGCCTACCTGATCCGGCGCCTCGAGGAAGGCGCGTCATCGGAGAACTTCATGTCGGCCGTCTTCGAGCTCGAGAAGAACGAGCCCCTCTTCGAGAGGGAACGGCAGCGCTTCATCGCGTCGGTCGCAGCCCTCGACGGTCGCGTGCCGGCCACGCACAAGGTCGCCCACCGGCACGCCGCCGTACCGCGGCCCACGCTCGGCGCGTTCGAGAACACCCCCGACACGGACCCGTCCGTCGAGGCCAACCGGCAGGCTGCGAGCCGCATCCTGGAGCGCGCCGCCACCTCCCAGCTCGGCGTCGAGAGCGTCCAGGCATCCGTCATCCGGGATGAGACGACCCTGCGCGCCCTCATCAGCAGCACGAAGGAGGCCGGCAAGGCCTGGGGGAAGCTCTCGGCGACCTACCGCGCGACCGTGCTGCACAAGGTCGGTGACGAGATGGAACGGCGCCGCGCCGACTTCCTCGAGGTCATGGCCGCCGAGGCCGGCAAGACGATCGATCAAGCCGACCCCGAGGTCTCAGAAGCCATCGACTTCGCCCACTACTACGCCGAGCTCGCGGTGGAACTCGACACGATCGACGGGGCCGAATTCACTCCGTCGAACCTCACTCTGATCACGCCGCCCTGGAACTTTCCCGTCGCCATCCCCGCCGGTGGTGCACTCGCGGCTCTCGCCGCCGGTTCCGCCGCCATCCTGAAACCTGCGGCGCTCACCGCTCGATGCGGCGCTCTCATCGCGGAATGCATGTGGGAGGCAGGTGTGCCGGCCGATACGCTGCGACTGCTGCAGGTCGGTGAGCGCCAGCTCGGCACGCAGCTGGTCTCCGACCCGAACGTGGACCGGGTCATCCTCACCGGAGCGTATGAGACCGCCGAGCTGTTCCGGTCCTTCCGCCATGATCTCCCGCTTCTCGCGGAGACCAGCGGGAAGAACGCGATCATCGTCACTCCCTCTGCCGACCTGGACCTCGCCGTCAAGGACGTCGTCTCGTCCGCTTTCGGGCACGCGGGGCAGAAGTGCTCCGCCGCGTCGTTGGTGGTGCTCGTCGGCTCGGTCGCCCGATCGCACCGGTTCCGCACCCAGCTGCTCGACGCCGTGTCGTCGCTGACCGTCGGCTACCCGACAGACCCCGCCACTCAGATGGGTCCGATCATCGAACCTGCCGCCGGGAAGCTCCTGGAGGGGCTAACGAGGCTGGGTGCCGGAGAGCGGTGGTTGATCGAGCCGACCCAGCTCGACGCCACAGGAAAGCTGTGGAGCCCCGGAGTCCGCGACGGCGTCGCCCGTGGCTCGGAGTACCACCGCACGGAGTACTTCGGGCCGATCCTCGGCATCATGACGGCCTCCACCCTGACGGACGCGATCGACATCGTGAACGAGGTCGACTACGGGCTCACCTCTGGACTGCATGCGCTCGACCCCGAAGAGATCGACCTGTGGCTCACCACGGTTCAGGCAGGAAACCTCTACGTGAACCGGGGTATTACGGGAGCCATCGTCCGCCGCCAGCCGTTCGGCGGATGGAAGAAGTCAGCCGTGGGCGCAGGTACCAAGGCGGGCGGGCCCAACTACCTCATCGGTCTCGGTTCGTGGGTCTCCGTGCCAGCGAAGCAGGGAGCGGCCGCGACGGACAAGAACGTCGCCGCGCTGCTCGCGGCGTCTCGAGCCGCTTTGACTTCGAGCGAGGCAGACTCGCTCGACCGAGCGGCTGAGAGCGATGCGGCCGCATGGCAGAGCCATTTCACTGCACAGGACGTCTCGCAGCTCTCGGCTGAGCGCAACGTCTTTCGATATGTGCCGGTGGATCGACCGATCCTCGTCCGGCTCGGCAGCGACGCTCCGGTAGCCGATCTGGTCAGGACCGTCCTGGCCGGCGCGCTCACCGGCACGGAGATGGTCATCTCGAGTGCGCATCGGCTCCCCGCTGACATCGAAGCCGCTCTTTCCGCCGTTGCACAGACCGTCACGGTCGAGAGTGACACGGCGTGGGCGTCGCGGGTCATCGCGTTCGGCGGCGGGCGGGTGCGACTGCTGGGCACCGGTGTCGAATCGGTGACCGCAGCCACGGGCGGGCGGCCCGACCTGGCGATCTACGCCAACCCCGTCACGGAGGCCGGCCGGATCGAGCTGCTCCCGTACCTGCGGGAACAGGCCGTGTCGATCACGGCTCACCGATTCGGAACGCCCAACCACCTGACCGACGCCATGATCTGAACCCGACGCGTCTCTGAGAAAGGATCACCGATGATCGACCGCGAAGAAGCCCCACCCTGTGAGGCAGCGACAACCGCAGTGGCTACAGTTCCCTGCCCGACAAGCTCCGTCGTCGTGCTCGGCTACAACTGAAGGACGTCCTCGGCCGCAGAGGACGCCGGGTTCGTCGAGGTGCAGATCGCCCTGCTCGTCGGAGGCGTGCTCGGAGAGGTCGGCCGCGAGCCCGCCGGTGGGGTGTCGACGCCTTCCAAAGGGAGGTCGTCGGGGTGGCGCCTCACCGCCGCGGCGAACTCCGCGATCGTCCTGTCGAGGGATCTAGACACCAGCCACTTACGGGTCTATGGTCATCCCAGAAAACGAATCATTCTCAAGAAAGAGGCATGATGAGACGAATTGAAGGGTGTCATGGTCGTCGCATACTGGCCGCAATCGCGGCGCTAGGGCTGTTGGCGGGCATCCATGTCGTCGGAGACACCTCGGCCATGGCGACGGGGTCGAAGTACAAGAACTGCACCCAGAACTTGACCGTCACGGGCAAGAGTTCGCAAGCCGTGGGCGGCCAGACCGGTTCGCCGACGAATCCGAATCCGAACCTGGGCTGCGGCAACGCGCGGGTTCAGGTTCGGTACCAGTCCTATCCGGGCAGCCCGACCTACACCAGCGCATGGAAATCGGCGCCTGGCATGGTCACCTACCACCCCGGCGGCACCATCCTGGGTGCCTCGCACGACTGTGGCTACAAAGCCTGGGGCTTCTCAGGCGGCTGGCCGTTCACGACCTAAGGAGCTCTAATGCGATCTACGAAACGAACCATCTCGATCAGCGCCGCTCTCATCCTCGCCGGTGTTGGACTGAGCGGATGTGCGGGCGTCGCCGCAAATGCAGGCGAGGACGTGCCAAGGGGGGAGGTCTTCCCTCCGTCCCTCGCGCAGGAGAATGCGCTGGCCGACGGCGTCGTGGATGAAGCAGAGTACGACGCCGGCTTCGCGGGATTCCAGGCGTGCATGTCTGCGGGCGGGTACACCGTGGAGGTGCTGGATACCAGCACCTCGATCATCGACTACCGGTACCTGGCACAGGCGACCGACGACGGCACTGCAGACCGCTGCTACCAGATCGAGTTCGCGGCCATCGACGAGTCGTGGCAGACCGCCCATCAAGACGAGCAGGCTGACGGCGAACTTCTCGACGCCTGCTTGAGCGAAAACGGCCTCGCGATTCCCAAGACGCGTCAGGAGAAGGTTGATGCGCTGGTGCTGGCCGGGGTCGATCTGGGTACGTGCCTCGCCGAGGGGTGATGGAGCACCAGCCTTCGGCAATGCGCAGGACGTCCAGTGAACGAGGGGGTCTGGATGCGTCCGTTGTCGCAGTCATCGTCCGCTGATTGGGTCGCGGCGAGCATGGATCACTGGAATCTGACGATCGAGGGGTTCGTTCCGGCCGAGTACGACGCGTATGCCCGAGTGCTGCACGAGATCGAACAGGGCGACGAGCCCGCCACGTGGGCATCCGTCGCGGCTGCCAACGGCCACAGATTCGACCCGCTCGCCCAGTGGACGAGGATCACCGTCGGCCCCGACGGCGAGGAGTGGCGCGGTCGACCGCGGGTCGGCACGCTCACTCCCTCCGTCGCACAATCACTCTCAGAGGCGCTCGCCTCATTCACCACCACTCCCACAACCTGCTTCTTCGGCCTGTGGGAGGGCTTCGGCGCCAGCGAGCTCCCGCCGAGCGTGCAGCTCTTCGAGTCGAACCGCCGCGTCATGGGCTTGTTCGAAGGCCCGATCCAGGATGCGACGCACTCGTTCAGCTCGCGCCCCTGGTCTCAGCTCGCGAACCTCTGGTGGCCGGCCGACCGCGCCTGGTTCGTCGTCTCCGAGATCGACTACGACAGCACCATCGTGGCCGGACGCCGCGAGTGCATCGATGCTCTGTTGCGCACCCCGGCCATCGAGGCCATCGAAGTGAGCCCGGGGGATACGCTCGCTATCTCGTAGCAAGCGCGTGCTTCAGCGGCGCCCGCGGTGTGTCGATGACCTGTAGTGCGACGATCTGTCTCCCGCTTCTACCGTTCGAGCAACCTCAGCACGGCCGCGTGCAACGCCGGCACATCCGAGCGGGCGGTCTCGGTCACGATCGCGTGCGACGTGTCGAAGTAGTGGTGCGCAAGAGAGTCGCGCATGCGCGCAATGTCGTTCCACGGCACTCCCGGCTCGCGTGCTTTGATGCCATCGGTGAGCCCCTTCACGGCCTCGCCGATCTCAACCAATCGGATGCGCACGGCATCGAACACGAGATCCTCCGGGGCGGAGTCGCGGCCGGCGTAGTCGATGATCGCCTCGCAGGCTACGGAGATGTCCTCCAACAGCCTCTGATCGCTGCGGCTCACAGCGACACCGCATCAGCAAGAACACTCTCGCGTACGTCCGGCTTCAGTGAGTCCTCGGGCACGACGTCGACGTCGACTCCGAGGATTCGCTCTGCCTCGCCGCGCATACGCGACAAAGCGAACAGTCCTACGCCCGCGTCGAGCGCCACGAGCAGGTCGACGTCGCTCTGCTCATGTGAGTCTCCACGCGCCGCACTTCCGAACAGTCGGATGCGAGATGCGCCGAGGGAGCCGAGCGCTGCACCGAGCTCGTCGCGATGCGCGTGGACCAACTCGCGCAAGTTCGGCCGGGATGCTGGGTGCCCTTCGGTCACGCGGGTCTCGAGGTGCAGTCCGGTGGCGTTCACCAGTCGGCGGAGAGTGCTGAGCGACGGCTCTCGCTTCCCACTCTCGTAGGCGCTCACAACGCTCTGCGTGACGCCGGCCCTCTGGGCAAGCTGCTGCTGGGTGAGACCACAACTGAGGCGCGCGCCTCGGAGAAGTTCAGCCGCAGATGACATGTAGTCAATATAGCTGATCGTAGTTACATACATGCGCTATCTCTCTGGCGATCGAACTACCTCCCTGAATCCATACCGAGAGAGACGACTCAACAGAATCAGCTCCTGGCGCTCTTGATCGTCGAGTCGCCGTACGTGCACTTCCGGCGGGATGTGCGGCACGATAAGCGGAGCGGATCAGTCGTCTCCGGTGGCATCAGCCAGCACTCCTAGCTCCTGGGCCCTGGCCGACCGTCTCGCACTCGTGGGCGGTCAGGCCTCTCCGGTCACGTCGCCGCGTTCTCGTGGAGAAGATGGCCCGAACCATCTCCACAGCGAGCGAGCCGTGACAAGGATGACCACCGCAAACAGGCTCTGACTGATGACGCCGAACAACGAGAGTCCGCCGACCATGGCGAAGACGGTCCAGTTCACTGCGATGTCGGCGACGATCACGGCGATGCCGAGCACGATGCCGGAGCGCCGTCGAAAGATGATCAGCGCAGCGATGGCCGGATCCAGGAACGTCAGTGACACCCAGAACAGCCGGACGCCGAGAGGGAAGTCGCTGCAGGCGTTCACTCCGCCGACGATCAGATCCGCCGTGTGAGTGGTTGTTCCCACGAGGAAGCCGAGCATCCACACGACTTGGAACACCCTGAGCGCTCGTGCTGATGCGGCGAGAGCGATCATGCGCTCATGCTACCGAGCCAGATGGTCCCGCCGAGTCCCTCATCTAGTCCACGAAAGCGTCGAACGTCTCCTTGAACCAGATGTTGCTGGCGCAGTCTTCGGAGCAGGCGCGGTGGCCGTAGACCATCTCGCCGCGTGCCACCCAGATGCCGCACTGCCGGCAGCGCCGGAGCCGGCCGCCGAACCGCTCGTGCACGCTCACAGCGGCACCGCCCTGACGTACTCGCGCAGGGCCGCGCAGACCACCCTCTCCTCGTGCCGCGGCAATAAGGCGAGCCGTGCCGCGATGCGACGGCGGACGGAAGCGGCGGCTAGATAGTCGCCCGCCTCATTCAGGCCAAATGCGTGGTGCTGCGCATACGCTTTAGGCATGACAACCGCGCGCGTCACACAACTGAACTTGATCGCATTCAAGTCCTTTCGCGATGAAGTTCTCCCGCTGAGTGCCATGACGCTGCTCATTGGTAGGAATAGCTCTGGAAAGTCCAACGCGCTAGACGGCCTCGAGGTGCTTGCGCGTCTTGCTGAAGGAGAAGACCTCATCGACGCGCTTGACGGACGCCGACGCGAGATTGGTGCGGTTAGGGGCGGTTCAGAGGGTTGCGCCCCGCACGGACTGAACGATTTCACCCTTGGGTGCATCGTGGAACTCGACGATGAACCGTATGAATATCGCGTGCGGATCGAAGTCCGTCCCGACATTCGGATAATCGCGGAGAGCCTTCATGGTTATGGGGTCGCCGCCGCAAGCGGAGCGCGCTCGTACGGGCCCATTTTCGAAACAAGGCGGGCAGGGGCACCGGGGCTCGGAATTGAAGCTGAAATCCACAATGGAAAGCGAGGAACTAACCCGCCCTCCCGATTCCGCGATAGTCGACTGATTCTCACGCAGATACCTCTGGTCGTCTCTGGTTCCAATCGCGCGGAGCGCTCAGTCATCTCCGCTGTAACCACCGTCCAAAGTGCTCTCCGAGGAATATTTCATTTCGACCCGATTCCTCACCTCATGCGAGACTTCGCTAAGGGGCGAGATGTAGAACTCCGCAGGACTGGCGAAAACCTTTCGCCGGCACTTCGAAATCTACAGACGTCCGACCCTGGAGCGTTCAAGCGGATCGAAGAGCTCGTACGACTCATTGCCGACGACGGAGTGCGAGAGATTTCGTTCTTCAACTCCGAGCTCGGCGACGTGATGCTTGCGCTGCAAGAGGCGCGAGGTGCCGATCGAAAGAGTGTAGAGCGAACCCCGGCGCGGGAGATGAGTGACGGGCTTCTGCGTTTCATCGGCATCGCGACAGCTCTCCTGTCTCCACAGAATGGGCTTGATATCGATGCCGCGGTTTCGACAACGGCTTCGACGGACAGGCCCCAACCATCAAGTGGTGTCCTAATAGTCTTGGAGGAACTCGAGAATGGACTTCACCCCTCTCAGGCCCACCGGGTGCTCCAGCTGGTTCGCGAGAGCAGCATGATTGCGGGGACAAGCGTGCTGATAACTACGCATAGTCCCGCCCTGCTGGACGCCGCGGAGGGCAGTCTGAACTCGAACATCATCGTCTGCCACCGCGACCAGCAAACGGGTCACAGCCGGCTCACGCGAATTACAGACTTGCCCGGCTATGCCATCGCGCTTGCAGAGGGGTCTCTCGGTGCTGCTGTGACCACGGGCAAGCTGTCCGATTTGGAGCCTGAGCCATCTGATTACGCTGAGTTCCAGCGTCTGCTCGGACTCGGCTGATGACCGTCATCTCATTTATTGATACGTCCGTCCTCTGCAATTTAGTGCCCGTTCCAGGACGAGATCAGAACGCGGAGCGGGTGCGTAGCGAGATGAGCGCGAGACTCGGAAGAAAGGAGCGGTTCATTCTCCCTGTCACGTCTGTTGTCGAAACCGGAAACTTCATCGCACAACTTTCTGACGGACGTTTACGCCGAGAGACAGCTACGCGGCTACACGACATTCTGCGATTGGTTTGCGAAGGGAAGGCGCCATGGGTGCTTCATGATCTCGCTTGGGATAGGGACTTCCTGCAGCAGTTGCTCGACGGAGCCGACACGCTCACGAGTTACGTGGAGCACGCAGCTAGCCAGCTCGGGGCCGGCGACCTTCTCATCATCAACGAGCGGTTGCAGTACGAGCAGCGATCTCAGATCCGCGCAGCTATCTGGACGCTCGATGAGAAGCTTGGCTCGTACTCTTAGGCGGGTCGACTTCCGTGTTCATTCCGGGCTGGGGCTGCTGGGATTGCTCCCGCCTCCTTCGGGCTGCCTCGACGTGAGCAGATCGGTGGCCGTCGATCCTTGCGCCCGGACCTGCGCATGCTCGGCGAAGATCCGGCCGCCGGCTCGGCCCTTTGACTCGGTGAAGGTCTGCAGTGACGTCGACTAGTCGGCCGATTATGGTGGGGTCGAAGGAGTAGACGCTTGAATTGCGAAGGGCGTCTCGTAATTGCCCAGTGAGCCACAAGTGCCATCTGTTCGGATACGCTCGGCCTTGTGCATGATGCTCCGAGTGAGCCGCTGGCTTTTGCCGCGGGAGGGGAAATTGCACACCTGATCTCACCTCCAGCGCCTACGTCTGGTATTTGTCCGAGTTGCCGAAGCATCAACTACGAGCCAGAGCATGACAGCTGTGAGAACTGTCGACTCTGCGCCAGCCAGCTGGACGGGATAACTCTCCCGGTTGAACCGATCTCGCTATACGCAAAGCCGGGGCGGCTTCGTGACTGGTTGACCTATTACAAGAGCGAAGATGAGCGACTGGCGGACGATGCCGCTATAAACGCAGTCTCGGCGATATTGGGCAGATTCCTCGGTGCCAACGAATCATGGATTCGGTCCTTAGACCCATCCTATTTTGTTGTTGTCCCGTCGACCCGTCGTCAACCACCTCATCCCTTACAGGTTTTAATCAACAACGCTATTGAGTTCGGGATCGAGCCGAGGGCAGCAGTTATCCGGACAACCTCAGAGTTGAGGTCGCGCATGGCTTCTACTTCGGCCTACCGGGCGAGCGGAGATATTCGCAACGATCGGATACTTTTGATCGACGATGTATACGCATCCGGGGCACGTGCGCAGAGCGCCGCTTTCGCGCTACGTGAAGCAGGCGCCGAAGTTGTCGCTCTGACGGTTATTGGACGCCGTATCAACCCGGATTACAGTCTCCGGGCCAAGGACCTATACGAGGCTCAGAAAAGTAGCAAATTCGAGTGGTCTATCCCGCGTCGACGGCTATCCAAACATTGATGCCCGAATGATCTGGTGTGCGGCCTGAACCGCTTGCACGTTGCTGGACATAAGTCTCGCCCAATCTCGAGAGTCACTGTGGAGCGGCAGGTTTAGCTTCTCTGGACTGTCTCGGTACTTTCCCCAAATTCTCGCTGCTGCGCCGCCGGTCATCCCAACCGGGATTACCGCGACGTTATGGCTCCGAGCAAGTTCTGCTTCTTCCTCGGTGCGAGCTCCGCCGCCGAATACAATCATTGCCCGCGCAAGAGGAATCACGTAACTGCGCATATCACTAAGCTCCATATCCGTGAATATGGCGGTTCCGGTTCTCTCTTCGAACTCAAGCTCGGCCCCCCTCCGGTAGTAGTGCCGGATGCCCTCAGGACGGTAGGTGCCTGGGACAAGAGCTTCCTTAAAAACGCCACTGAACAGCGACGCGGCCTCGCCGCCAAAGGAGAGAAGGGCGAGTTCTGGCTCCTCGGCGAGACGCGTCGCCAGCTGGCCAGCGACCATCTCCGCGTCAGTCGTGAGCTTGCTACCTGAGATGAACACGTTTGGTCGCCGAGTCAGCACCTCGATACGGGCTATGAGATCGCTTTGCTCTGGGTAGTCGTCGACGAGATGCACGTGTATTCCTCCGTTCAGCAGATCGTGGATGCGAAGTTCCTGGAGCGCGAGAGCAAGAGGCTCGGTTTCGCGCTTCATGATGGCGAAGTGTTTTGTCGGTCCGGCGCCGAGTTCGAGTGAACGAGCCAACCGGAGCAAAACGTTTACGTTGGGATCCTCGAAACTCAGGCCGAGAAATAGAAACGAGCGGGTGAGGAACTGAGCACGCAGTTGAGCCCAGAATCGGGGGTGTTCCACCTCATAGGTCTCGAAGTGTGTTCGGGTTAAGGTGGGCTCGACCTCCCACGCATCTCCATCGGGGTCATTTAGAGTCCCATGCATCTTGAACAGCTGCTTGTGCTCACCAATAGTGACGCGGCTTCCGAGATCCTCGTCCTTCACAATGCGAGCAACACCCCTGTCGGCTTCTTGAAGCGCTTGTTCAAGTAGCAGGTCGTAGTTTGTTGTCCAATATTCGTAAACCGGCAGCTTGATTAGGCGATGGTGCAAGTCAGTGGGAGATGCCCTCCTACCAAGCTTGCTCAAAAGGGATCTGTAGAGCGCTCGGTCGCCGATCTTGCTAACGATGTACTCCGCGGCCAACGGCGCATCAACCACTTCCGAAGGCACAGACGCCTCGGTGCGTGCATCTTCAATGAGGGCACTCCAGCCGGGTAAACCTGCTGGTTTAGAAAGGCCGGCCCCGACAAAAATTGCAGCACGACGCCCACGGACAGCTTCGCTGAACTCAGAAACGAGATTGGTCAATTGTCCCCCCTGGACTATTTACGCCGTTCCTAACGGAATAGGTGCCTCGCCCTTATCGCTGCGGGAGACGCGCAGGCTCGCGTATCCAGCGACCAACTGGTGAGCGATCCACCTCTCGTCAGTGATGGGTGACAGCAGTAGTGCTCGGGCCATGAAGTCTCTCCAATCAGCTTCACTCATCGATCTGCGGCCGAAAAGGTGGAAGGAACGTCCAGTTGAAGTCAGCTCGCCCGACACACGAAGAGAAGAAACCGAACGCGATACCGTACCCCTAGCTCCCGGCAGCCGAGCCTTGACTGAGAAGTCGAGCATAGGCAGATGGGCAATGGAACCACTTGGAAGAACAAGCCTGGATGTGAGCATAAGGACGTCAGTTGCTTTGAGGTTGTCGCTCAGCTTCAAGATGCGATCGTTGCTCTTCGCCCCGACAACAACTTGAAGAGCCTCGGTTGCCACCGGGTGCTGATGGTACTGAGCTGCATCCAGAATCTCCTCAGGAACTCCCATCTCGCCACGGGCACCGGCACGAAATAGGGCGTGCCAGAAAGGCGTTCCGTTTGTCAACCGTTCCGCTTGAGCCGCCTCAATGAGCCTCTGGGCCTCAACGCTGGCGTCAACACGGTTCTGGAGGCGTGGCGCGCGCGCCACCGTAGCAAATTGGAGGCGCGTGCCCTCAGGCAGATCGGCAATAACGCGGCTAAGAAGAGACTGCATCGAATGGTCGAGAGACATGGCACCTCCTAGTTCATTTGTTCATGTGGGAGCCTCAGTTGCAGACTAGCGATAGCCGCCGACAGTCAGCCGGATCACTACTAGTGCCGCCTTCTCGCCAGTCGCACTTAACGATGGGTGATACCGGGTGGGGCCTGGGGTGCCGCGAACTTCCTCACCGACATAGGTGATTCTTCTATGAACACGGCTGTCGGCGGCGGTTGAAAACTGGACAGTTGTGGCGGTGAAAAGTGAACACTCGACGATTGGAGAGTGATCACTTTGGAAGATTGGGCGCTGATCAGGCGGCTGGCGGCAGAGGGCGTGCCG
>NZ_JAHFUY010000157.1 GCF_023264895.1 Herbiconiux sp.
GGCCGCGACGCCCGGCAGGGGGTCGGTGCCGGTGGCGGCGAGGGAGCCGCCGGCGCCGGGGGTGCCGGTGGGAGAGACACCCGCGGGTGCCGAGGGGGTCGGCGACGCCGTCGGGGTCGGGTCGGAGGTCGGCGTGGGCTCGGGCGTGCCCGTGGGCTCGGGCGACGGCGTGGGCGTGGGCGTCGGCGACGGCACGGGGTCGACGAGCACGTCGACGGCGAACGCCGTGGTGGTGCCCGAGACCTCGTTGCCCACGAGGAGCATGGGCTCGCCCGTGGGGGATTCGGCGGCCGGCACGAAGTCGAGGCCCTCGGGCCCGAGGTCGCCCGAGGCCGAGAGCGCCTCCGGTGAGACCGACGGATCCTCGATCGAGAAGTCGCGGTTGTTGACGTAGGTGACGAACGAGGCGTCGGCCGGGTCGGTCACGTCGTAGACGATCACGCCGCCCACCCGCTCGAAGCCGATGAACGCGTAGGTGCGGTCGTCGATCGTGCCGATGGCGAGACCCTCGGGCTCCGGGCCCTTGTCGTCGCTGCGGTTGTCGCTCGAGACATCCGTGTGGCTCGTGTTGAAGGCGCCCTCCGGGAGCGCCTCGGCGGTGATCTCCTCGAACGCGGAGCCCGAGTCGAACACCTGGGCGCCGTCGGCCGACCAGATCGAGAACGAGCGCGAGCCGAAGGAGAACAGCTCTCCGTAGCAGTCGGCGGTCTCGTCGAGGCCGTTCGCGGTGGTGATGTTGAGGCGGCCGAGCTGGTCGTCGGTCACGAACGACTCCAGCGGCTCGCACACCGGTGCGAGACCGTCGGAGCCGAGATCCTTGACCCTCGCCACCTCGCTGAAGCCGTCCCAGTCGCGGCTGTCGCCCTCATTGGCCGAGACCACGAAGGTCTCGCCCTCCGACTCGAAGCTGCCGATGGCGTCGGGCATGTAGAAGCCCTTCACGGGCCAGGCGGCGATGTTCACCGCATCGTCGCGGTCTGAGGCGTCGATCGGCACGCTCAGGTGGTCCTGGGTGCCGAGCGGCAGGATGTCCGTGATGGTCGCCGAGGTGATGTCGACGACACCGAGCGCGTTGGCCTCCTGGATCGAGACGTAGGCGGTGAGCCCGTCGCCCGCCACCGTGAGGTACTCGGGCTCGAGGTTCTCCGAGACCGGGAAGGCCGAGCCCTCGATGCCGCCGAAGATCCGCACGCCCTCGGGCAGGACCTTCGTGCCCCCGGCCTCGAACGCGTGGAAGTCGGCTGTCCGCACCGCTGCCTGCAGGGGCGCTGCGAGCCCCGCGGGAAGGGCGATCACGGAGACGGATCCCTCCGGGTCGACCGAGTAGTCCTCGGCGGGCTCGGCCTCGTTCGCGACGAGCGCCGTGGCGCCGTCGGGGGAGAAGGTCACCATGTCCGGGAGCGCACCGGTGCGGACGGCACCGAGAGCGGATGCCCCGTCACCGGCCGCGTCGAAGAAGACGACCCAGCCGGCGTCGGTCTTCGGGTCGTTCTCGACGGCCAGCGCCACGAGGCCGTCGGCGCGCACGGCCACCGAGTTGGCGACGGCGCTCGGCGGCACGACGGAGCCGTCACCGGCCACGACGCCCGCGGTGACGAGGTCGTGCAGCTTCACGGGAGCCGCGGGGTCCGAGAAGTCGAGCACCTCGGCGACGCCGGCCTGAGCGTTGACGACGAAGGCCCGGTCGGTGCCGGCGTGGAACTGCACGATCTCGGCGGCGCTCTCGTCGAACACTCCCGTCTCGTAACCGGAGATCGGGTCGAGGGCGAGGCGGGCGCCGTCGGCGCTGACGCTGATGGGCTCGCTCACAGGCGCGGCCTGCGCCACGGCGGCGGCGCCGAAGGCGGCTCCGGCGACGAGGGCGGCACCGGCGCACGTGCCGAGCACGGCGAGGGCGGGACGACGGGGCATGGTTCTCCTCAGGTCGGAACGGGGATGGCCCCAGAGCACAGCATTCGGGTGTACGCGGCATGTCCCGGAGGTGTCGTGGCGCTGAACGCGGCGACGGGCCGCCCCGCGACGGCTGATAGGGTGGACGGCGAAGACATGGACATCCTTTAAAGGCCGTACGAGAGACGGGAAAGGAGGTCGGTCGCATGGCGCGCACAGTGCTGCAGCAGGCTGACATTGCCCGGGCGTTGACTCGGATCTCCCACGAGATCCTGGAGTCCAATCGGGGGGCCGACGAACTCGTGCTCCTCGGCATCCCCACGAGAGGCGTCGTGCTCGCCGAGCGGATCGGCGCCGAGATCGGCCGGATCGAGCCGTCGGCCGCGAGCGCCGCCGACCTCGTGGGCTCGCTCGACATCACGATGTACCGCGACGACCTCGCCAAGCACCCCACCCGCACGCCCGCCCCCACCCAGGTGCCGCGGCGGGGCATCGACGGGGCCACGGTGGTGCTCGTCGACGACGTGCTCTACTCGGGCCGCACCATCCGGGCCGCCCTCGACGCGCTCAACGACCTCGGTCGCCCGCGCGCGGTGCGCCTCGCCGTGCTCGTCGACCGCGGTCACCGCGAGCTGCCCATCCGTGCCGACTTCGTGGGCAAGAACCTGCCGACCTCCCGCGACGAGCGCATCAACGTGCACCTCGCCGAGATCGACGGCGCCGAGGAGGTGACGATCGAAGGATGAGACACCTCCTCTCGACCCGCGACCTCACGCGCGACCAAGCCATCCGCATCCTCGACGTGGCCGAGGACATGGCCGACGTGCAGAACCGCGAGGTCAAGAAGCTCCCCACCCTCCGCGGCAAGACCGTCGTCAACCTCTTCTTCGAGGACTCGACGCGCACGCGCATCTCGTTCGAGGCCGCGGCGAAGCGGCTCTCGGCGGATGTCATCACCTTCAGCGCCAAGGGCTCGAGCGTCTCGAAAGGCGAGAGCCTCAAGGACACCGCGCAGACGCTCGCCGCGATGGGTGCCGACGGCGTCGTCATCCGGCACCACGCCTCGGGCGCCCCGCAGGTGCTCGCGCAGAGCGACTGGATCGACGCGGGCGTCGTGAACGCCGGCGACGGCACCCACGAGCACCCGACCCAGGCGCTCCTCGACGCGTTCACGATGCGGCGCAGGCTGCATCCGGGATCGAGTCGTGGCAGGGATCTCGACGGGGTCAGGGTCGTGATCGTCGGCGACATCCTGCACTCCCGGGTGGCCAGGTCGAACCTGTGGCTCCTCCGCACCCTCGGCGCCGAGGTCACCTTCGTGGCCCCCGCCACCCTCGTGCCCTTCGGCGTGGGCAGCTGGCCCGCCGAGGTGAGCTTCGACCTCGACGAGACGCTCCGCAGCACCCGGCCCGACGTGCTCATGATGCTGCGCATCCAGAGCGAGCGGATGAACGCCGCCTACTTCCCGAACGCGCGCGAGTACGCCCGCCAGTGGGGCCTCGACGACGAGCGCCTCACGGCTCTCGGCCCGGATAGCATTGTGATGCACCCCGGACCGATGAACCGCGGCCTCGAGATCTCGGCCGCCGCGGCGGATTCCGCCCAGTCGACCGTGCTCGAGCAGGTCGCGAACGGGGTGTCCATCCGGATGGCAGTGCTCTACCTCCTGCTGTCCGGCGAACGAGAGGCCCTGGCATGACGAGCAGCACCCACCTGCTGAAGGGCGCGACCCTCCCCGGCGGCGCGGTCGCCGACATCCTCGTGCAGGACGGCCGGATCGTGTCGACCGCCCGCGGCTCCTCCGCTCCCACCGACACCACGGTGGTCGACGCCGAGGGCCTCGTGGCACTCCCCGGCCTCGTCGACCTGCACACCCACCTCCGCGAGCCCGGCTTCGAGCAGAGCGAGACGGTGCTCACGGGCACCCGCGCCGCTGCGGCCGGCGGCTTCACAGCCGTCTTCGCGATGGCCAACACGCAGCCCGTCGCCGACACCGCGGGCGTGGTGGAGCAGGTGCAGGCCCTCGGCCGCGCCGCGGGCTACGCGACCGTGCGCCCCATCGGCGCCGTGACGGTCGGCCTCGCCGGCGAGCGGCTGAGCGAGATCGGGGCCATGGCGCAGTCCCGCGCCGGCGTGCGGGTGTTCTCGGACGACGGGAAGTGCGTGCACGACTCGCTGCTGATGCGGCGGGCGCTGGAGTACGTGAAGACCTTCGACGGCGTGATCGCCCAGCACGCCCAGGATCCGCGGCTCACCGAGAACGCGCAGATGAACGAGG
>NZ_JAHFUY010000092.1 GCF_023264895.1 Herbiconiux sp.
GATCTTGCCCACCTGGTCGTCGAACTTGCGGATGTTGCCCGGGTTCACGCGCACCGCGGCGCACCCGGCGTCGATGGCCGCGTACACGTAGTTGGGCTGGAAGTGGATGTCGGCGATCACGGGGATCTGCGACTTCTTCGCGATGATCGGCAGCGCCTCGGCGTCGTCACGCGAGGGCACGGCCACGCGCACGATGTCGCAGCCGGAGGCCGTGAGCTCGGCGATCTGCTGGAGGGTCGCGTTGATGTTCGGGGTGGGCGTCGTGGTCATCGACTGCACGCTCACGGGGGCGTCTCCGCCCACGAGCACCTTGCCCACCTTGATCTGCCGGGACTTGCGGCGAGGGGCGAGCGTTTCGGGCGGGGGCTTGGGCATTCCCAAGTTGACTGCTGGCACGGCTTCAGTCTAGATCCGCAGTCTGAACGAGCGGTCAGCGCCGGGCGGATTCCCGTCAGCCGAAGATGTTGACCGGCTTCACGATGTCGGCGTAGACGAGGAGCGCGGTCATGCCGCCGAACAGGATGACGACCGCGAAGGTGAGCGGCATGAGCTTGGCCGCGTCGACGGGCCCCGGATCCCTGCGCTTGAAGAGCTTGGCGAAGAAGCGCCGGATGCCCTCCCACGCGGCGGCGACCACGTGCCCGCCGTCGAGCGGGGTGAGCGGCACGAGGTTGATCACGAACAGCGCAACGTTGAGCGAGCCGAGGAGACCCAGCAGGCTCGCCGCCTTGGCCTCGAGCGAGATGGAGTCGAGGGCGGCGATCTCACCGGCCACCCGGCCCACGCCGACCACGCTGATGGGGCCGTTGGGATCGCGATCCCCCGGCCCGAAGGCGGCCTCCGCCACGTCGTAGAGGCGCTGCGGCAGGTTCACCACGATGCCGATCGTGTGCACGATGTTGTCGCCCACGAAGGCGGGGACCGAGGTGATCGGCTGCGGCGTGAGCGCCTGGGCCGAGCCCATGCCCACGAAGCCGACCTCTTCGATCACCGGCGAGCCCGACGCATCCGTGACCGCCACGCCCGCGACGTCGAGCACGTAGCGCTCGGTGAGCAGCGGGGTGAGGGTGAGGTCGAGCTGCTCGCCGTCGCGCTCCACGACCACGGGCAGGGCGTCGCCCGCGGAGTCGCGGATGATTCGGGTCGACTGCTCCCAGCTCGTGATGGCGGTGCCGTCGATGCTCACGAGGCGGTCGCCGGGGAGCAGGCCGGCCGCAGCGCCCGGCGACTCCTGGTCGCCCGTCTCGCAGGTCTGCCGCTCACTCGTGGCGGGCAGCACGCACGCGCTCACGCTGCCGACGGTCGTGGAGGGCTGCAGGGTTCCGAATCCCACGAGCACGATCGAGAAGAAGACCAGGGCGAGCACGAGGTTCATGAACGGGCCGCCGAGCATCACGATCATGCGCTGCCAGACGGGCTTGCGATAGAAGGCGCGATCCTCGTCGAGACCGATGGTGAGCTGGGACTGCGCGCGCGCATCCGTGACCATCTGCTGGAAGAAGCCCGTGCTGTTGGAGGCCGCCCGCTCGTTCGCCCCGCGCGGCGGGAACATGCCGATCATCGAGATGTAGCCACCGAGCGGGATCGCCTTGAGGCCGTACTCGGTCTCGCCCTTCCGGCGCGAGAACACGGTCGGCCCGAAGCCGATCATGTACTGCGTGACCTTGATGCCGAAGAGCTTGGCGGGCAGCAGGTGCCCGACCTCGTGGAGGCCGATCGAGAAGGCCACCCCGACGGCGATGATGAGCACGCCGAGCACGAACTGAAGGACCGTTTCCACACGGTGACATTACCCGCCGCAGCCACGGGGGCGCTGATGGTTGGCTGTGCGACGGTTCTGAGCTCGCCGAGCGCCTCAGACGGCGGCGAGCAGCCGATCGGCCGCGGCCCTCGCCCAGAGCTCGGTGTCAGCGAGCGACTCCCGGGTGACCGGGGCCGACTCCGGCTCGAACAGGTCGACCGCGCGCTGCACGGTGTCGACGATGTCGAGGAACCCGATCCGCCCGTCGTGGAAGGCCGCGACGGCCTGCTCGTTGGCCGCGTTGAAGACGGCCGGGTAGCCGCCTCCGGCCCGGCCGACCTGCTTCGCGAGCGCGACCGCGGGGAACGCGACCTCGTCGAGCGGCGCGAACTCCCAGGTGTGGGATGCGGTCCAGTCGATGGGCACGCCGACCCCGGCCACGCGGGCCGGCCAGTCGAGGCCGAGGGCGATGGGCAGCCGCATGTCGGGGGGCGAGGCCTGGGCGATGGTCGAGCCGTCCGAGAACTCGACCATCGAGTGCACGACCGACTGCGGATGCACGGTGACCTCGATGTCGGAGTACGGCACGTCGAAGAGCAGGTGGGCCTCGATGACCTCGAGCCCCTTGTTCACGAGGGTGGCGGAGTTCGTGGTGACGACGAGCCCCATGTCCCAGGTGGGGTGCGCGAGCGCCTCACGGGGGGTCACGTCGGTCATCGAGGCACGGCTGCGGCCTCGGAACGGCCCGCCGGACGCCGTGAGCACGAGCCGCGAGACCTCGGCGGCCGTGCCGGAGCGGAGCGCCTGCGCGATCGCGGAGTGCTCGGAGTCGACAGGCACGATCTGGCCGCGTGACGCCGCGCGCTTCACGAGGTCGCCGCCCACGATGAGGCTCTCCTTGTTGGCGAGCGCGAGCGTGCGGCCGGCCTCGAGGGCGGCGAGGGTCGGACCCAGTCCGACCGATCCGGTGATGCCGTTCAGCACCACGTCGGCCTCGACGTCGCGCACGAGCTGCTCGGCCTCGAGCTCGCCGAGCCCGGTGTCGTCGACACCGAACTCGGCGGCCTGCGCGTCGAGCACCTCACGATTCCGGCCGGCCACGAGGCCGACGACATCGAACCGGTCGGGGTTCCTCCGGATGACGTCGAGCGCCTGCACGCCGATGGAGCCGGTGGAACCGAGGATGATGACGCGCTTCACGCGTTCAGGCTATCCCGCCGAGGCGGTGGCGAGGATGTCGATCACGAACACGAGGGTGTCGGTGCCCGCGATGCCCGCGGCGCTGTTCCCCTCCGCGCCGTAGCCCTGGTCGGGTGGGATCACGGCGATCACCTGCGAGCCGACGGTCTGTCCCACCATCGCCGCAGCGAACCCGGTGACGACGCCCGTGGTCTGGAACGTGCGCGGTCCGCCGTTGCCCCAGCTCTGGTCGAAGACCGTGCCCGAGCCGTAGATCGAGCCCTGGTACTGCACGGTCACGCTGTCGCCGTCGCCGACGACGGGGCCGTCGCCCTTCTTGAGCACCGCGACCTGCAGGTCGGTGGGAGCCGCAGCCGTGGGCATGGTGACGGTGGGAGCGCCCTCGTCGTCGAGCTCGACGGTGGGGAAGCCCTCGGGGACCTGCTGCTCGGTGCCGTCGGCCCGGAGCGGCACGATGCCCTCGATGTCGGCCACCATGACGAGCGAGTCCTCGGCCGCGATGCCGAGCGCCTCGTTGCCGCCTGCTGCGCCGAACCCGTCGGCGGGCGGGATGACCGCGACCACGCGCGATCCGACGTTCGTGCAGGCCACGGCGTTCACGATGCCGGCGATGTACTGCGTGGTGTCGACCGTGAGCTGGAGCTGGGTGCCGCCCTCGTCGAGGGTCGAGAAGACCTGCTCGCCGGAGGTGCCGTTGTAGATGGTGAAGTCGATCGTGGCGAGGTCGCCGAACGCCACCTCGTCGCCGTCTCCCTCGGACACGATCGTGCGCTCGGTGCGGTCGACCGAGAGCGGGCCCTGGAAGGCCGTCGTGGGGAGGGAGCCGATGTCGCCCGTGACGGTGACGGAGTCGGACGCGCTGCCGGACTCGGCGCACTCGTTGACGGGAGCGGCGCCCGCCGTGGGGGTCGCCGTGGAGCCCTCGTCGGGGGTCGCGGTGCAGCCCGCGAGCAGGAGGGTCGCGGCGATGGCTGCTGCGGCGACGGCCGGAATTGAACGCATGGGTCCTCTTCGTTCGTGGATGGGGATCGCGGCCAGTCTTCCTCAGTCGCCTTGGGTCAACCTGGCGACCCGCTGGGAGCGGGCACGATGCGATGCGAGCGTGACCACGCCGAAGACACCCGCGACGAGGGCGCCCGCCACCGCGACAGCGAAGCCCGCACGACCGCCGGCGGCGTCGATCAGCACTCCTGCGAGCGCGGATCCGATGGTGACGCCCACGCTGATGGCCGTCGAGGGCCAGGCGAGCGCCTCGGTCAGCCGCGCGCGATCGACGCGCGACTCCACGAGGCCCATGCCGGAGATCAGCAGCGGGGCGGTCACGAGGCCCGCGGCGAACAGGGCGACGGATGCGGTGCCGATCGAGGGCATCAGGGCGACGGCCGGCACCACGACGGCATACGCGAGGGCGGCGACGCCCACCCGGAGCTCGAGGGCTGCGCGGAGCCGCAGCAGGCCGAAGACGAGCGCCGAGACGACGCTGCCGACCGCGAACGCTGCGAGCAGGAGACCCGCGGCCGCGGGGACACCCTCCTCGTCGGCGAAGCCCACCGCGGTGAGGTCGACCGCCCCGAAGACGAGGCCGATGCCGAGGAAGAGCGGCAGGAGGAGCGCGATGCCGGGCGGGAGGGGGGTGAGGAGCCTGAAGCGGCGCTTCGACGCCGTGTCACCTTTCGACGCCGTGTCGCCTTTCGAGGCGGGGTCGCCCTTCGACGCCACCGGATGCACGGCGGGCGTGGTCGAGCGCAGCAGGATGAGGGCGGCCATGCCCGCGAGCCCGGCGGTGAGCCCCACCGCGAAGCCGAGCACGGGGCTCACGGCTGCGGCGAGCAGGGTGACGACGGGCGGGCCGATGACGTAGACGGACTCATCGGCCACCGACTCGAGCGAGAAGGCGGAGTGCCGATCCTGGCCCGCCGGCAGCAGGCTGCTCCACCGCGCGCGGGTGACCGAGCCGATGTCGACGGTGCTCGCACCGAGGAGGAGGGCGGTGGCGAACCAGGTCCAGAGGGGCAGCCCGGCCGTGACCGCTCCGAGGAGGGCCAGCGCCGAGACGAGGGTGGCGGCGAATCCGGCCGCGAGGATGCGGCGCTGGCCGACCCGGTCCATCGCGCGCGACCAGAGCGGGCCGATGAACGCGGATCCGATCACCATGACGGCGGCGACCATCGCGGCGAGCGAGAAGCGGCCGGTCTCCCCCGCCACGAGGAGCACGGCGCCGAGGCTGAGGGTGGAGCGCGGGAGGCGGCCGAGCCAGCCCGCGGTGTAGAACGCGACGGATCCGGGGACCGCGAAGACCTCGCGGTAGCCGCGGAAAGGGCCCATGCGTGCGGGTGGGCGGGGTTGCCCGGGTGGCGGCTGGATCGCGGCGGGCCGGTCGGGGGCGGGCCGGTCGGCGGCGGGCTGCTCCGCGGCGGGCCGGTCGGCGGCGGGCTGGGCTGCGTTCTGCACGCGGTCCTCGACATCTCTGGCCACGGCGAAGGCGGGGATTCCCGGCCGGCTACTCGGGTGACGACTCCATGCTAGCGGCGGCCTTCTCGTGCTCCGGGTTGCGGATGCCCGCGAAGGCCACGAGACCGCCCGCGACGAAGAAGACGGCCGTCACGAGCACCACGCGGTGGAAGCCCACGAGGTCGAGCACCGCCGTGCCGGCGATGAGGCTCGCGAGCGCCACCGCGATGAGTCCGGCCACGCGGGAGACGGCGTTGTTGACGGCGGAGGCGATGCCCGAGCGCGCCGGATCGATCGCACCGAGGATGGCGGCCGTGAGCGGAGCGACCGTGATGGCCATGCCGAGACCGAACACGACGACCGCCGGGAGCACCTGGGTGAGGTAGTCGGCGCTCTCGTCGAAGCGCAGCATGAGCAGGAATCCGGCGCCGGCCACGAGCGGGCCGACCGTCATGAACAGGCGCGGCCCGATCCGGCCGCTCAGTCGCCCGAACAGGCTCGAGAGGCCGATGAGCAGGAGGCTCGTGGGGATCATCGCGAAGCCCGCGAGTGTGGCGCTGTAGCCCGCGACCTGCTGCAGGAACACGGCGACGCTGAAGAAGCCGAGCGAGAGGGCGCCGTAGATGAGGAAGGTCGAGACGTTGCCGACCGAGAAGTTGCGCACCCGGAACAGCTCGAGCGGCAGCATCGGCTGCGCGGTGCGGCGCTCGTGCACGAGGAACGCCGCGAGGGCGAGCAGTCCCACCACGAGCGGCACGAGCACCACGGGCGAGCCCCAGCCGAAGTTCGCCTGCTCGATCAGCGCGAACACGGGCAGCCCCAGCCCGAGCATGCCGAGCACGGCGCCCGGGTAGTCGATGCGTGCTCCCGGCGCGTGGTGGCGATCCGGATCGAGCTTCATCAGCAGCACGACCGTCACGACGATCGGCAGCACGTTGATGCCGAAGATCAGCCGCCACGACACCTGGTCGACGAGCACGCCGCCGAGGATGGGGCCGGCGATGTTCGCGACGCTCGTGAACGCCGTCCAGGTGCCGATCGCCCGGCCCTGGGCGGGGCCGGAGAAGGTCGCGATGATGATGGCGAGCGACGACGGCACGAGGAGGGCGCCCGCCACGCCCTGCAGCGCGCGGGCGACGATGAGGAACTCCACGGTGGGGGCGAACGCGCAGAGGAGCGACGCCGCGCCGAACCCGACGAGGCCGATCAGCAGGATGCGCTTGCGGCCGTAGACGTCGCTCAGCGATCCGGCGAGCAGGATGACGGAGCCGAGGGTGATGAGGTACGCGTCGACCACCCACTGCTGCGTCGACAGCGCGCCGCCGAGGTCGCGGCTGATGGCCGGCAGCGCCACGTTGATGACCGTGGCATCAAGGAACGAGACGAAGGCGGCGAGGATGGCGACGACGAGGACGAGCCTCTGCTGCCGCGTCATGGCCACGGTCTAGGCCACGACGAGTCGCGGCGAATGGCCCACCGGGAAGTTCACCGAGTTGGCGATGAAGCACTTCTCGGCGGCCTCGCGGTGCAGGGCCGCGAACTCCTCCTCGGAGGGCGAGGCGGCACCCTCGGCCACCGCGAGCGTGATGACCGGGTGCAGCTCGGCGCTCGTGAACCGGCCGCCGTCGCCCTGCTGCACCATGGTGCCGGTCGCGGCATCCGTGTAGGCCGTCACGACGAGGCCGTGCAGCACCGCCACGTGCAGGAACGAGAGCATGTGGCACTCGGCGAGGGCGGCGAGCAGCAGCTCCTCGGGGTTCCAGCGGTCGCGGTCGCCGTGGAACGTCTTGTCGGCCGAGACCTCGATGTCGTGCTTGCCCGCGGCGGTGAGCAGGCCCTGGCGCCCGTAGTCGAGGTAGTGGCTCGTGCCGGTCCCCCGATTGCCAAGCCACTCGACATCGACGCTGTAGTGATGCTCAGGAGTCACCCGGCCATGCTAACCCGGCTCGGGCCGAGGCTGGCCTAAACTCGAAGCACTATGACTGACACCATCGACGCCCCGGTTTACACGGTTCCCCAGGAGCGGAAGGTCGTCACGGCGATCCCCGGCCCGCGGTCGAAGGAGCTGCACGAACGACGCCTCGCCGTCGTGCCGCCCGGTGTCACGGCCGCGCTGCCCGTCTACGTCGCCAAGGCGAGCGGGGCCGTGCTGGTCGATGTGGACGGCAACCAGTTCATCGACCTCGGTGCCGGCATCGGCGTGACCACCGTGGGGCACGCGAATGCCGCGGTGGTGGAGGCCGCGACGGCTCAGCTGCAGGATCTCACCCACACGCTCTTCACGGTCACCCCCTACGAGGAGTACGTGCGCGTGGCGGAGCTCCTCGCCCAGCACACCCCCGGCGACTTCGCCAAGCGCACGGTGCTCGTGAACTCGGGTGCGGAGGCCGTGGAGAACGGCGTCAAGATCGCCCGCAAGTTCACCGGCCGCAACGGCGTCGCCGTGCTCGACCACGCCTACCACGGCCGCACCAACCTCACGATGGCCATGAACTTCAAGGCCGCCCCCTACGCCACCGGATTCGGGCCCCTCGCGGGAGACGTCTACCGCGCGCCCAACTCCTACCCCTACCACGACGGACTGTCGGGGGCCGAGGCCGCCGCCCGCACCATCAACTACCTCGAGAAGACCGTGGGCGCATCCGACCTCGCGTGCCTCGTGGTCGAGCCCATCCAGGGCGAGGGCGGCTTCGTCGTGCCGGCCGAGGGCTACCTCCCCGCGCTGCAGGCGTGGTGCACCGAGAAGGGCATCGTCTTCATCGCCGACGAGATCCAGAGCGGCATGGCCCGCACGGGCGAGTACTTCGCGTCGACCCACTTCGGGCTCGTGCCCGACATGGTGCTCTCGGCCAAGGGCATCGCGGGCGGCCTGCCGCTCGCGGGCGTCACCGGCCGCGCCGAGATCATGGACTCCGCACAGCCCGGCGGGCTCGGCGGCACCTTCGGCGGCAACCCGGTGGCCGCGGCCGCAGCGGTCGCCGTGTTCGAGCAGATCGAGTCGGCGTCGCTCCTCGCGGAGGCCGACCGCATCGGCGCCACCCTGATCGCCGGACTCACGGCGCTGCAGGAGAAGTACGACGTGATCGGCGACGTGCGCGGTCGCGGCGCCATGATCGCGATCGAGCTCGTCGAGCCCGGCACGGCGTCGACCACCAAGACCCCGCACGCCGAGGCCGTCAACGCCATCGTCGCGCACTGCGCCCAGAACGGCGTGCTCGCGCTGAACGCCGGCACCTACGGCAACGTGCTCCGGTTCCTGCCGTCGCTCGCGATCTCGGACGAGCTGCTGCTCGACGCGCTCTCGGTGATCGACGAGGCGCTCGCCCAGCTCTCGGCATGAGGGACGGGGCCGGCGTGAGCGGCGGGTCCGGCGTGAGCGGCGGGGCCGGCATGACTTCTGGGCCCGGCATGCCCGGCACCGCCACGATCGCCGAGTCGGCGGAGCTCGCGGTCGTCGACCGCAGCGGCTTCGTCGAGTCGCGGCACATCGGCTCGGCCGTGGTGCTGGATGCGACGGGGCAGGTGGCCATCAGCGTCGGCTCCCCCGCGCTGCCGGTCTACCCGCGCTCGTGCATGAAGCCGTTCCAGGCGCTGGCCGTGCTCGAGTCGGGCGTCTCGCTCGATCCCGTGCAGACGGTGCTCGCGACGGCGAGCCATGCGGCGACGCCCGCGCACATCGAGGTCGTCGCCTCCATCCTGGCCGAGGCGGGGCTGCCGGCGTCGGCGCTCGGCTGCCCGCCTGACTGGCCTGGTGCCTCGAGTGCGCGCGACGAGGTGATCCGGGCTCATGGTGGCCGGGAGCGCATCTCCATGAACTGCTCGGGCAAGCACGCGGCGATGCTGCTCGCGTGCGTGCGGAACGGGTGGGACACGGCGTCGTATCTCGACCCGGCGCATCCGCTGCAGGAGCGCATCCTCGCGGTGGTGGAGCGCGAGACGGGAGCGCCCGTGGCGCACTCGGGGGTCGACGGCTGCGGGGCGCCGGTGCACGCGCTGTCGCTCGAAGCGCTCGCGCGGGGCATCGGTCGCATCCGCCGGGCGACGTCGGGGCCGGCGGAGCACCTCACGTCGAGCATCCTGGCGAACGGCTGGGCCATCGACGGTCCCGGCCGTGCGAACACCGTCGTGATCGACCGCCTCGGCGTGGTCGCCAAGCTCGGCGCCGAGGGCGTCATGGTGATGGCGACGCCCGACGGCTCCTCGGTCGCGGTCAAGGTGCTCGACGGCAGCCTCCGCGCCGCCACCCTCGTGGCCCTCACCCTCCTCGCCCGCCACGGCGCCGTCACCCCCGCCCAGGTGGCCGACCTCACCCCCGACCTCGACCTCGCCATCCACGGCGGTGCCGCCCCCGTCGGCACCATCCGCGTCTCCCCCTCCCTCTAGCGCCCCGCCCCGCCCCGCCCCGCGCCGCACCGCACCGCCGCGCCCCCTGCCGCGCCTCCCGCCGCCGCACGGCGGTCCACCCGGGTAGCGCCAACCGCTCCATCCCGCCCCTTTTCGAGCATTTAGCGCTACCCCGCCCGACGAAAAGAGCACCTAGCGCTACCCCGCCGGAAGGAAAGAGCGGTTAGCGCTACCCCGCATGGGTGCGGCGGCCGAGCTGGGGTGGAAGTGGCGGTCGAGCAGACGCACCGACCCGAAAGCCGCTGGGCGCTCCCACCCGACCCGAGGTGGCACGGTCGCCGCGCAGCGACGCCCGCGCCACACGTCCCCCGCGCCGCAGAAGCGGCGGCGCGGCCAGAACACAGCCCGCGCCACATGCCCCCCGCGCCGCAGAAGCGGCGGCGCGGCAACCAGCACTGACCTCACAACGTGCCCGCCGAGTACTCGGCGCCGATGTTGCGCGCGACGGTGTGGATGCCACGGTGATAGCGGCTGGCCGGGTAGCTGTCCGTGGTGAAATCGGTGCCCGGGGTGACCCACACGACGGTTTGGCCGTCGGCGGACAGCGTCGACGAGCCGCTTCGTTCGAAGCCGCGACCGCCGGACGGTGTCTGGCTGACGAGGCCGACAGCACCCGTGATCCTGGAGCGCACGTAGACCTGCGAGTCGGATCGGCTCGAGTACGCCACAGCGATCCCGTTGCGGGAGACAGTGCCGTTCGTGCCCGGCGTGGCGGCTCCACCGGGCAGTCGGCTCTCCAGCGTGGTCACAGACGTGGTGCGGTCGCGCGCGTAGACATGCGAGCCGCCGCCCGTCGCGCTCCCGTGCAGATTCGCGGCGAGGCTGTCGAACACGACGATCCGGCCGTCACCCGACACATCGACGCGCGTCACCGCGGCGTCGGCCCCTCGTGTTCCGGAAGCGTCGACGCTGATGAGCTCCGTGGTGCCGCGGGCGGTGTCGTAGACGTAGGCCTGATCGACTCCTCCGGTCGGAGCGGCGGTGTGCTGGTCGGAGGAGAGGAAGGCGACGAATCGGCCGTCGGCGGAGATCGAGGGAGAGTGACTGCTCAGCACGGGGTCGTAGCCGATCAGAGTCGTGGTGCCCGACGAATCGACCTTGTACGTCCGTGACCGCGGAACCGCGTACGGATCTCCCGGCATCGCATCCGAAGCCGATGTCGAATAGACGATCGCGTTGCCGGAACCCGAGATGTCGAACGACGTCACGTTCTCATCGACCCCCTCGCTGCTGTCGTTCCACCGGGTGCTGACGTTCGTGCTCGTTCCCGTGATGGCGTTCCAGACGACGACCTGCTGGTCCGCGAAGCCGTCCGTCTCGGTGTAGTAACTGGCATAGGCGACGAGCATGCCGTCGTCGGAGATCACGGGTGAGGTCGTGATGTTCGTCCACTTCGGACTGATCTGCTTCGTCGTGCTCGCGACCGTGTCGCGCAGGAAGACCCGCTCGCTGGCAGGCATCCCGGAGTCGAAGGGTCCGAGCAGGTCTTGGCCGCTGTAGGAGAACGCGACGAATCGGCCATCACCGGAGACGGCGGCCGCTCCTTCGAACTCGTTGCTGGTCCCGGCGACACCGGGAACGTACGAGACGTCGATCAGGTAGTTGGTACCAGGAGGCGGTGGGGCGGCGTGGGCCGCCGCGGGAACGGTGACTGCGGCGAGGGCGAGAACAAGCGCGCACCCCGCCATTCGAAGACGCGAGGACATATCTGAGCCGTTCTGTTTTTCTGCTGGAAAGAGCACGTCAGCCCACGTTGCGCAGGAGGGTGTGCCAGGAGCCGCGTGAACCCGCGGGATAGCGGTCGCCGGTGAGGTTCGTCGCATCCGTGGTCCACGCGACGTAGTCGCCGTCAGGGCTGAGCCGAGGATCAACGGAGTCACCGTTCCCGGCATCGCCGAGGCCGTTCCGGCTGACCGGCTTGACGGCACCCGTGAGCCGCGATCGGAAGAGGATCTGAGAGTTGTGACCGGTGGTGGTCGAGGTCCAGACCTGGAAGACCAGCGCCGAGCCGTCGGCGGAGAGATCCGGGTTCGCGGCGTCGGGGACGAGCACTCCCGAGCTGTCACGACTCTCGAGCGTCGTTAGTCCTGCGGAGCGATCGCGCACGAAGATCTGCCGGGTGCCGGGAACCGGGTCGACCGTGAGGTCGGTTGCCCTGCTCTCGAAGGCGACGAAGCGGCCGTCGGCGGACAGCACCGGATCCGTCGAGGCGCCGTTGCCTGCCGTTGCGCCCGTATCGATACTGATCAGCTCGGTCGAACCGCGGGCAGTGTCCGTGACGTAGACCTGTTGCACCCCGCGGGTGGGCACGGGAGTGTGCTGATCGGCGGAGACGAATGCCACGTAGCGGCCGTCGGATGACACCGACGGAGACGAAGCGCTGAGCACAGGATCGTAGGCGACCATCGTCGTCTCAGCAGTCGGAGTCCAGGTGTACAGCCTCGGTCGTGGGACGACGAACGGGTCGCCCGGCATCACGTCTGTCGCGATGGTCTCGAAGACGACGGCGTTGCCGGAGCCCGAGAGCGACAACGCGAGCACGGGATAGTCGATGCCCCGCAGTGCGGATTGCCAACCGTGGCTCACCAGGGTGTGATCGCCGGTCGTCGCCGACCAGAGCACCGCCTGATTCGTACCCCACGGCGTTCCAGGAACGATATTCGAACTGGTGGTCAGGTAGGCGACCAGCTCTCCGTCATCGGAGATCGACGGGGAGGATGACGGCCCGTCGCCGGCGGCCCCGCCCGCCGCACTGATGAGTGTGGTCGTCTCGGCCGCCGTGTCGCGAAGGTAGATCTGACCTCTTCTGGCATCCGCTGCACTGATGCCGGGAACCAGATCGATCGCGTGCGAGCCGAAGACCACGAATCGTCCATCGGCCGACGCGTCGGACCCCTCGTTGAAGACGTTGCCGGATGAAGCGCTTCCGGCGGCAAGAGCAGCATCGATCAGCTGGGTGGCACCGGAAGGCGGCGGCGCGGCGTGGGTTGCGGTGACGGCGGAAACAGCCGTCACGGTACCGAGCAAGAGCGCACACGACACTCGAAGAACGAATTTGGGCATAGATGATGATTAGTCACTTATGCCCAGAAGTCAAACTGTTCGGGCCAATCTCTTCGCGCGGGCTGCTCGGGAGACCTGGGCCACGATCACGAGGAGGATGGCCAGGAGGAAGACCGCCGAGGCGATGACGTTCACCTGGGCCGGGATGCCGCGGGCGGCGGCGATGTAGATGAACTTGGGGAAGGTGTCGACGGCTCCGGAGTTGAAGTTGGTGATGATGAAGTCGTCGAAGCTCAGCGCGAACGAGAGCAGGGCGGCCGCCGCGATGCCGGGGAGGAGCAGCGGGAACGTGATGCGCCAGAAGACCTGGCCGGGCGAGCCGTAGAGGTCGCGGCCCGCCTCCTCCAGCGCCGGATCGAGCGAGGCGACACGCGCCTTGACCGTGACCACCACGAAGCTGATGCAGAACATCGTGTGGGCCAGGATGATGGTGCCGAGCCCCTTCTCGACCCCCACGGTGAGGAACTGGGCCGCGAGCCCCGCACCGAGCACGACCTCGGGGGTCGCCATCGGCAGGAACAGCAGCAGGCTGATCGCCGAGCGCGCCTTGAACCGGTAGCGCACGAGCGCGATGGCGATGAGCGTGCCGAGCGCGGTGGCGAGCACCGTCGACGTCAGCCCCACCAGGATGCTGTTGCCGAACGCCTCGCAGAGCCCCTGCACGCTGCAGACCGTGGCCCACTTCTCGAAGGTGAACCCCTGCCAGGCGATGTTGAGCTTGCCGGAGTCGTTGAACGAGAAGACGAACGTGTAGACGATCGGGATGAGGAGGAATGCTAGCGCGATGAAGGTGTAGATCCAGAGCCCGAGGCCCTTGGTGCGGCGCCTCATACGAGATCCTCCGTTCCGGTGCGGCGCACGTACACGCCGACGATCACGAGGATGACGGCCATCAGCACGATCGACAGGGCGGCCGCTGCCGGATAGTTCTGCAGCACGAGGAAGTTCGCCTCGATCGCGTTGCCCACCATGGCCGTCGACGACGACCCCAGGAAGTCCCGACTCGCATTGATGTAGTCACCGGCCGCCGGGATGAAGGTGAGCAGCGTGCCCGACACGATCCCAGGCATCGACAGCGGCACGGTGACCTTCCGGAAGACCGTGAACGGGCTCGCGTAGAGGTCGGCGCCGGCCTCGAGGTAGCGCGTGTCGAGCCGCTCGAGGGTGGCGTAGAGCGGGAGCGTCATGAACGGGATGAAGTTGTAGGTGAGGCCGAAGATCACCGAGAACGCCGTGCCCGTGAGGTGCCCGTCGGAGGGCAGGATGGCGATCGACTTGAGGAAGACCACCACGGGCCCCTCGTCCGACATGATCTGCTTCCAGGCCAGGGTGCGGAGCAGGAAGCTGATGAAGAACGGCGCGATCACGAGCGTGAGCAGCAGGCTCTGCAGCAGCGGGAACCGCCTGGCCTTCACGCCGATGAAGTAGGCGATGGGATAGCTGATCACGAGGGCGAGCACCGTGGCGACGAGCGCGTAGCCGAACGCGCGCAGGATGAGCGGCAGGTACTCCCCCACGGCGTCGACGTAGTTCTCCCAGCGGAACGCCGTGACGTAGTCGCCGATGTCGCCGTAGAGATCCGGTTCCTGGAAGGACGTGATGACGAGCGAGATGAGCGGGGTCAGGAAGAACAGCAGGAGGTAGGCGATGCCCGGGAGCAGCAGCACGAGCGCCACGAAGCTGCGCTTCCTGGGCGCCTGCTCGACCGTCGTCTGCGAGGCGAAGGCGGTGAAGGCCACGGCGGCTAGGCCTGTTCCAGCTCTTCTTCCAGCGCGATCCGGCGCTGGATGGCGATCGACTCGGTCGAGGCGTCGGGCACGAAGCGCGGCACCGTGCCGGGGTCGTCGTCGAGCCCGAAGCCGTGGTCGGCGTTCCAGGACAGCCACACCTCGGCTCCGACCTGCACCACCGGACCGAACACCATGTTCTGCGCGAACACCACGAGCTCGCCGGCACCGGGCACCTCCACGAGGTACTGCGTGCTGACGCCCGAGAACGAGACATCCGTGACCCGCCCGGGCCCGAAGACGTTCCGTCCGGCCTGCGGCAGGGGCGCCTCGGTGAGCAGCGTCACCTTCTCCGGGCGCACGCCGATCGCGACCTCGCCGGAGTGCCGCTGCGAACGGGCGCGGGGCACGACCACCGGGACGCCGGCGACGTCGACGGTGATGGCATCCGCCGTGGCCGACACGACCTCGCCCGTGAAGAGGTTCGACTGGCCGAGGAAGTTGGCCACGAACGCCGTGCGCGGCAGCTCGTAGAGCTCCTCGGGGGCGCCCATCTGCTCGATCCGCCCCTTGTTCATGACGGCGACGGTGTCGGCCATGGTCATGGCCTCCTCCTGGTCGTGCGTGACGTGCAGGAAGGTGAGGCCCACCTCGGTCTGGATCGCCTTCAGCTCGAGCTGCATCTGGCGGCGGAGCTTGAGGTCGAGCGCGCCGAGCGGCTCATCGAGCAGCAGCAGGGCGGGCCGGTTCACGATGGCGCGGGCGAGCGCGACGCGCTGCTGCTGACCGCCCGAGAGCTGGGCGGGCCGACGGGAGGAGACGTGATCGAGCTCGACGAGGGCGAGCGCCTCGAGCGCCTTCGCGACCGCATCGCCGATGCGGCGCCGGCGGAGGCCGAAGGCGACGTTCTCGAGGATCGTCATGTGCGGGAAGAGCGCATACGACTGGAACACCGTGTTGACGGGCCGCTGGAACGGCTTGGTGTCGGTCACGTCCTTCCCGCCGATCAGGATTCGCCCTGCGGTCGGCTCCTCGAGCCCCGCGACGAGCCGCAGCGTCGTGGTCTTGCCGCAGCCGGAGGGGCCGAGCAGGGCGAAGAACGAACCGGCCGGGATCTGCAGGTCGAGCTCCTCGATGGCCGTGAAGCCCGGGAACCGCTTGGAGATGCCGGCGAGCTCGAGATCGGCGCCGCTCTCGGCGAAGGATGCGCCGGACTTGGTGGATGACGTCGCCATCAGCTGCCCAGCAGCACCTTCTGGAACTGGGCCTGGTAGTCGTTCTCCTCCTGGGGAGTGAGGGTGCGGAAGACGTGCACGGTGCTGAGCGTCTCCTCGTCCGGGAAGATCAGCTGGTCGGAGGCGAGCTCGGGGTCGATGAGGTCCATCGCCTCCTTCGCGCCGACCACCGGGGTGACGTAGTTGACCCAGGCGGCGAGCTCGGCGGCCACCTCGGGCTCGTAGTAGTAGTTCATGACGGCCTCGGCGTTGGCCTTGTGGGCCGAGCCCATGGGCACCACGAAGGTGTCGTTCCAGAGCGTGCCGCCGGCATCCGGGATGGCGAACTCCCACTTGTCGCCCGCCGTGGCGTTGAGGCTCGTGATGTCGCCCGACCAGCAGATGGCGGCGAAGGTGTCCTCGGACTGGAGGTCGTTGAGGTAGGCGTTGCCCTTGATGTTGCGGATCTGGCCGTCCTCGACCTGCTGGGTGAACGCATCCATGGCGTTCGCGAAGTCGTCGTCGCCCCACTCGCCGGTGATGTCGGTGCCCTGGGCGAGCATGATGAGGCCGATGGTGTCGCGCATCTCGGAGAGCACGCCCACACGGCCCTTGAGCGCGGGGTCCCACAGGTCTTCGACGCTCTTCAGGCCCGCCGGCACCTTCTCCTTGTTCCAGCAGATGCCCGCGAAGCCGCCCTGCCAGGGCAGCGAGAGCTTCCGGCCCGGATCGAAGTCGGGGTTCGCGAACGACTCGCTGAGGTTCGCGATGTTCGGGATGTTGGCGTGGTCGAGCTCCTGCACGTAGCCCTGGCGCACGAGCCGGGCCACCATCCAGTCGGTGAGGCAGACGGTGTCGGCGCCGATGTCCTGGCCGAGGGCGAGCTGGTCCTTGACCTTGGCGTAGTAGCTGTTGTTGTCGTCGACGTCGACGTTGTAGGTCACCGTGATGCCCGACTCGTCCTCGAAGCCGATGAGGGTCGGGTAGTTGCCGTCGTCGTCCTCGTCCATGTAGGCCGGCCAGTTGCTCCAGGCGAGGGTCTTCTCGGTGGCCGAGACGTCTTTGGCCGGAGTGAGGTCGGCGCGCTGACCGCCCGAGGAGCAGGCCGCGAGGGCGAGGGCGGTGGCGCTCATGCCGGCCGCACCGAGGAAGCCGCGGCGGCTGAGCGAGACCGCTCTGGCCTTCTGCAGGGCCTGCGAGTGGCGGATGGCCTGGAGGATCATCGGGTCTTGCGGTGCGCGCACAGTGGGCCTCTCACTCACGGAAAAACAGTGTTCCGATAGTGGCACAGGGCTTCTCGGCTCCGACAGCGACGACGACGAACTACATCAGATCGAAACATAGGTTTTACGAAATCGGTTCCCTCGGGGGCCGATCACGGTCGATCTCGTCTGTTTCGGGCTGGTCAGTGCACGTCGAACCACTGGTCGCCGATGCCCACGCGGGTGCCGCGCGGCACGCGCACGCGTTCGCCCGCGGTGAGCTCGACGGGGTCGACGAGGTCGAGGCCCACCCGCGTGCCGTTCGACGAACCGCGATCGGCGATCCAGAGCTCACCCTCCTCGACACCGAAGGCCAGGTGCGTCTTCGAGACGCTGCGCTCGGGG